>NZ_JBKEZQ010000001.1:0-417417 GCF_053345175.1 Methylobacterium sp. M6A4_1b | reverse complement strand
CATGGAAGCGCCACCACGACGGAGGCAGTCCGTCGCGCGATCCAGCTACGTGAAGAGAGCGTAAGGGCGCTGGCCCGGCGCTACGGCGTCAGTCCGACGACGGTGCAGAAGTGGCGCAAACGGGCGACGACGGCGGATGCCCGGATGGGACCCAAAGAGCCGCGCTCCACCGTGCTCACGCTCGAGGAGGAGGCGATCATCGTCGCTTTCCGACGGCACACGCTGCTCCCGCTCGACGACTGCCTCTATGGTCTGCAACCGACGATCCCGCACCTGACCCGGTCCTCGCTGCATCGCTGTCTGGAACGGCACGGCATCAGCCGATTGCCCGAGATCGACGGCGACAAACCCAAGAAGCAGCGCTTTGCGAGTTACGCCATCGGCTACGTCCACATCGACATCGCCGAGGTCAGCACCGCTGAGGGCAAGCTCAGGCTGTTCGTGGCCATCGACCGAACCAGCAAATTCGTCTTCGTGCGGCTGGTCGAGAGCGCCGGCAAGATGGAAGCCGCTCAGTTCCTCCGCGACTTCATCGAAGCGGTGCCTTACCGCATCCACACTGTGCTCACGGACAACGGCATTCAGTTCACGTCACGCCAGCGGGATATCTACGACAGTCAGCACATCTTCGATCGTGTATGCGACGAGCATAACATCGAGCACCGTCTGACCAAGGTGAACCACCCTTGGACCAACGGGCAAGTCGAACGAATGAACCGTACGATCAAAGACGCGACGGTCAAACGCTACCACTACGACAGCCATGCTCAGCTGCGAACGCATCTGCATCTGTTCATCGATGCCTACAACTATGCCCGCAGGCTCAAGACGCTGCGCGGCTTGACGCCCACCGAGTTCATCCTGAACGCCTGGACGAAAGAGCCCGATCGCTTCAGGCTCGATCCGTCACACCTCATCCCGGGACCGTACACCTAGGATCATGCGGATTTTTATCATAGATCAATAGAATATCGGGTGCGCACGACTTTGTGAACGCGAGAACAAATCTTGGTTGCCCGGTGGAGGCCGTTCCAGTCTCCGTGAGCCGGCTTTCGGTGGGGGGATACCCGCGCGTCGTAGCGGCGGTGCAGCGCCTTGCGTCGGAGACAATGGCGGCCGTGCGGCTCCGCTGTCGGGTCGATCCGCAATTCGTCCGTGCATCGCTGCTCGGCGCCGTCTAGAACAAAGAATGAACACGTCGGGGCCGCGTCCTCACCGTGCGGCATCCCGTACTCAATTCCGTCGGCCCGACGCGACGGCCGGCGTGAGGGAAAGGCTCGACGATGGCATTCAAGACGAAATCCGCGGCTGAGACGAAGGCCGCCGACTTGGCCTCCGCCCTGATCCGGGTCGCCGATCGGGAAGGCGCGCCGCTGAACATTGGCGTGGACTCGCTTCGACAGAGCAATCCGCGCCTGACGCCGTTGGCGATCGGCCAGACGTTCCGCAAGCATCGGGACAGCCTCGACGCGGCGCTGGCCGAGCGCGGCTACGTCCTCGTCGGCTATGCCGACCAGGGCCCGGGCCGGGGCATGGCGTTCGAGATCGGGACGGACGACTGACGGGCACGGCCATCTCGTCCGAGCCCCGACGCAACGTCATGGACCTCGTAATCACCTCTCGACCCGACATGCCCGGGCTCCGACGCCAGCGTTCCAATCCCGGTGACGGGGACGGACCCGGCGCTAGGAGCGGTGCGCTGATGCGCAGCGAGGCGGATCCGTCCCGGGTGTCCGGGTCCGAACCGGCCTAGCCTGCGGGTGGGGTCAGCACGAGCTTGCCCTCGAACGGGGCCTTTTGATTGCGGTTGCTCGTGCAGGCGTAGGTTTCCTCGCCCGCCTTCAGGGTCCGAATGCGCAGGACGCCCTTGCCGTTCTGCTTGACGAGGTATCCCTTCTCGCTCGCCACATGAACGAGGTCTCCATCGGCATGCAGCACATTGGCGTTCTCGAACTGCCCCGGCGCTGTGATGGTGATGGGCTCTGCGGCCCGACTCACGACGTGAATCTCCACGTTCGTGTTGGCCGGCAGCTTCAGTTCCGCCGGCGCACAGACGGGTTTGTCGCCGTCCATCGTGATGGTGAGTTCGACGGGCGGCATCGCGTCGCTCGAGGCCGGCGGCAGCGGCTTGCTCTGGGCAAAGGCCGCGCCCGCGAATGAGGTGGCCACCAACGCACCGAGTCCGAGCACTGCATATCGCATGGATTTGACCTCTACAGATCTGAGTTTGCAGTCTGGGAAGGGCCTGCGGCGGGTCAGGGTTCCTGCACGCGGCGGGTGGCCGCAAGCCTGCCTCATCGCAAGCCCAACCCAACGCATGTGCCCGCAAGGGGCGAGCGACATTGCGTCCGCTTGAGGGGCGCGGGCGCGGTGCCATCTCGGAAAGCGGCACCAAGACGGGCGACATCCGCCCGTCGCTGAGGCATCGACGCCGAAGGCTGCATGGCAACGTACTTCACGGCCGACACACATTTCGGGGATGCCCCCCTTGTCCAGCGGCGGCGCCAGGCGTTCGGGGCGGTGGGGGACCACGACGAGGCCCTGATCGCACGGTGGAATGCGGTCGTCGGGGTGGGCGACGAGATCTGGCACCTCGGCGACTTCGCGGCCGGAGCCAGCCGCGCGCATTGCGCTGCGGTCTTCGCGCGTCTCAACGGCATCAAACGCCTGGTGCGCGGCAACCACGATACCAACCGCGTGCTGGAATTGCCCTGGGCGGAGCCACCCGTGGAAAGTGTTCGCATCACGGTGCCGGATCGTGAGGGACGCGCCTGGCGGCTCTTCCTCTCGCACTATCCGCACCGGTCCTGGCCGGGGTTCTGGCGGGAGACCCGCCACCTGTACGGGCACACCCACGCCTGCCTGCCGGACACGAGTCGCTCCTGCGACGTCGGTGCGGATGCGTGCGACTATCGCCCGGTCGACCTGGCGACGCTCCTCGCCCGCCAGGATGCGGCCGGGCAGGCGCCCGAGGAGATGGCGGCGCGGGGCATGCGCTGAGTTGGCGGAAAGTGCGTCCCCGGAAACTGCGGGCGCTCACGCTTCCGAGAGGGGAGGGGCAATCGCCGATGCCCGACGGCTCCCGTTCACGAGGGCGGCGGCACGAGGCAGATGCGTGGTTCGCGCGCGGGAAGGGTCCTCTGTCACGAGCCTCGAAAGAGCGCTGCGACCCGTCCAGCAGGGCGATCTCGAGGCACCGGGCCTCTGAACACGGGGATATGACGATGCACACGGACGAGACGACGGAGGGCGCGCCGCGCCTCGAACGCAAGGCGGTCGCCGCCGTGGTGCTCGGCAACGCCCTCGAGTTCTACGACTTCACGATCTACGCCTTCTTCGCGAAGCCCATCGGCGAGGCGTTCTTTCCTGCGCAGAACGCCACCGACAGCCTGCTCGCCTCCCTCGCCCTGTTCGGCATCGGTTACGTCATGCGGCCCATCGGCGGCGTCCTCATCGGAGCCTTCGCGGACCGGGCCGGGCGCAAGCCCGCCATGCTGATCACCATCGCGCTGATGGCCATCGGCATGGTGATGCTGGCGGCCGCCCCTGGCTACGCCACCCTGGGGGGCTGGTCGCAGGGCATCGTCATCGTGGGCCGGCTCGTACAGGGGCTCGCCCTCGGGGGCGAGGTCGGCCCCTCGACCGCCTACCTCCTCGAGGCCGCGCCCCCGAAGCAACGCGGCTTCGTAGCAAGTTGGCAGATCGCCAGCCAGGGCTGCGCCGCGCTGATCGCCGGCCTCGTCGCCTCGGCTCTGACCTACGCGGTCGGAGATGACGCGATGGCGAACTGGGGCTGGCGGGTGATGTTCGCGCTCGGCATCGGCGTCGTCCCCGTCGGCCTGATCATCCGCAGCCACCTGCCCGAGACGGCGGGCGAGCGGGCCGACCCGGCCGCGGCCGACTCGACCCTCGCGGTGGTCCGGCGCCTGGTTCGCGAGCACGGCCGGATGCTGTTCCTGACCTTCCTCATCATCGCGGCCTCCACCGTCTCGAACGCGGTGGGCACCAACATGCCCGTCTACGCCCAGGCGACCCTCGGGCTCACCGAAACGATCTCCACCGCCGTGCCGATCGCCCTCGGCCTCGCCTCCATCGCCTTCCCGCTCCTCGGCGGCTGGCTCGCCGACCGGTTCGGCCGGCGCGTGGTGATGATCTGGCCCCGCGCCCTCATCGTGGTTCTGACCGTGCCCGCCTTCGCCTGGCTCGTGCGCGCGCCGACCGGCCCTTCGGTCTATGCCGTGACCTTCCTGCTGTCGGCCCTGTCCTCGATCAACGCGGCGGCGATCATCGTGGCGATCCCCGAATCCCTGCCGCGGGCGGTGCGCAGCGCCGGCCTCTCCATCGTCTACGCCGTCTCGGTTTCGGTCTTCGGCGGCAGCACGAACTACGTCGTGAACAAGTTGATCGCCCTGTCGGGCGACAAGCTGGCCCCGGCCTACTACCTCGTGGCCTTCAGCATCGTGGGTACGGTCGCGGCGCTGCTCATGCCTGAGACCCGTGGCCGGGATCTCGGGGCGGAGGCGCGACGGAGTTCAGACCGGCCGTGACGGGCAGACCGAGCGATCGCGAGATCGTCCGTTCCGACCGGAATCGCGGTGGCGACGCCCGCGGTGACGGCAAGGCCGTAACGATACCCCGTGAGCCGCGATCGTCTGGGCAGGCGGTCAAGTCTTCTGCGTGCGGGCGTCCGCGGCGGAATGGATCCGGACAAATGGGTTTGGGCCGGAAGCCCATTCGTAGCGTCCGATGCCGCAACGGCGAGGGACCCGCCGCGGCCGGGGCCGGGCGGATCCGCGAGGGCAATCCGTGCGATCGGGTCCTACAGGCTCAGGAATGCGTTGGCCGAACCCGCGATCGTGAAGGCGAGGCCGCCGGCGAAGGCACCGATCATGGCGTAGGAGAAGGCTTTCAAGAGCATCAGGTTACCTTTTCCTCTGCATCAGCAACGGTTTCCGCCCGAAGTCTGGCCGTATTGCTGGACCGGAAAGTTCTGCTGGTTGGCATTACCCTCCGCGGCCGAACTCATCGGACAGCTATTGGGGTTCCGCAGGGGCGCGGTGCTGCGCATCTCGAGCGATCCGGTGGTTTCGACGTCGTAGGGCGAGAACACGGTGTAGCGAGAGGGGCTGTCATAGGCCATCGCGGACGAGATCGGAGCAAAGCCAAGGGCAAGTGCGGTGGCGAGAGCAGCGATACGGGTCTTCATTTTTACTGACAAGCTCCTTCAGAGTACAAACCAGATCTAATGGTTCGTTTCTCTCTGTCCGAAGCTAAGATGGGGTGACAATCTCATTCTCGACGTGTCGAGGGACACATAATGAGCCGGATTAAGCTCGAACACGATGATCAACTGCTGGTATTTTCGACGGAATTTCTGGAAATCATCACCTAAATCGTTGTACCAAAAACAGATATACCAGCGTCCGCGAGGTCGGTGAATCCGGCCGTGATCGATGTGTTTCGCTCGGGCGTGCGCCTGCCTGCCGCGGCGCGGCCACGCGTGAGCGGGACAATCGTCGGGCTCTGCCGACTACGGGTGAAGGCGCGAAACTGCGTGAGGGCCGATCGGCGGTACGACGTGCAGTCCGCCCGATGTCAGCGCTCGCCCGGCTCATCGCGGAGGGGGAGCCTCCCCTCGGGCCCGATTCCGCAGCCTCGGCACGCGCCCCTGGTGCGCGTCCCGCTCGCATCGAGGTTGAACCGGCACATGCCGAAGGCGTTGCGTGCCTCAGAATGCGGACGCATCAGGGAGTGGTTCCTCCCGCGCGGCGGCGCCCGACCGGGTTCGGCCGGGGCAGGTCTGAAGCTGGGGCTCGATGGATCGCGAAGCAGTAGGGGCTCGGGTGCTGGAGCTCATGGTCGAGAACACGGAGTTGCGCCTGCAACTGGCCGAAGCGCAGGAGCAATGTATCGAGATGGCCGTGGATGCCGGAGCGCTCCAAGCCGAGATCGATGCGCTGCGCGACGAGGTGGCGAGCCTGCGGGCGGGACGAATGGACCCGCGTTAACGATACGTTAGCCATACGCGTCGCGCTATGTTCGGGCGCCCAGGCGTGACACCCATGCGCCGACATCGAAGTGAAGGAGTTTCCATGCAGCTGATCGTCACCGGCCGACAGAACGACAGCGAAGTCTCCTTTCAGCGGTCGTCCCCCGACGACGCCTTGCAGATGGCGCGGGACCTGGAAGCCGGCGGCCTGCATGCGGTCAGCATCAGCGACATCACGGGGCGGG
Organism: Methylobacterium sp. M6A4_1b; assembly: GCF_053345175.1. Taxonomy (NCBI): domain Bacteria; kingdom Pseudomonadati; phylum Pseudomonadota; class Alphaproteobacteria; order Hyphomicrobiales; family Methylobacteriaceae; genus Methylobacterium; species Methylobacterium sp. M6A4_1b. The sequence goes on along the minus strand of NZ_JBKEZQ010000001.1, from coordinate 411,183 downwards.
CCTATGAGCCGGACGAGTTCGATGCCTGCTTCGTACGGTCATCGGAATGAGCCGTAACGACAACGGTGCCCGGAATCACCGGGGCGCATTGGCCTGACGAGACGGTGCCGCTCGAGGCCTTCCGATTCACTGGGCGAGGGGCAGCGGGGCGGGCAGGCTAGTTCGGTCGCCCGACCGGCCGTGTCCCGGCCTCGTTCTCGGCGGGTGCGAAGCGTGCGAGGCGGCCCAGGCTCGCTTCGCTCAGGCCACCGGCATTGGCGAAGGTCGTGAGCGCAACGCTCACGAGCATCTCGGCTTCCTCCTTCGACATCTCCGTGCCGTACATGACGCTCGCGACGCCGCGCGTCGCCTGCACTGCCTTGCAGAAAGCCGCATCCGCTCTCAGATCGTCGTGTCGGGTCATCGCGCACCCCAGTTTTCGGGGGGCTCCGGTGGATGCCCCCAGCCTTGCGACAACCGCCCTCACGGCGCCGAGAGTTCGGGGTTCCGTTGACGCAGGCCGTGGTCGCGCAATCGGAGGTCGGTACGATCTGGAGCGTTCGGAGCAACGTCCGGTACCTCTCCTGCCGGAGGGGGCGGCCTGGGTACCGCGTGATCGCCGGGTGCGATTGCGAGGGCTGTCAGGCAGCGCTTACGCCGCGGTCAGGCGCTTGGTGTTGGCAGCCACATGTTCGCGGTAGCGGGCGATGACGGTCTCGGGCGAGCCGCCCATCATCAGGGTTCCGGTCGCCTCCATCGCGGCTTCGATCTTCTCGGCCACCATGGACTGCATCTCGTCCCGGCCCTCGCGGCCGCCCCATGCCAAGCGCACGAGTCGAAGCTCGACGACCTTCTGAGCCTCAAGGGCGAGCATCATCGTCGAGAGAAAGGGATTGTACACGGAACACTCCTCACCGCGGTCGGATGCGGCGGAGGTCAACCTCGCCGTCTCGCCGAATGATCCCTGCCGATACAGGGTCGGGCATCGCGTGAGGCGCGGCGGCGAGTGAACAGCGGGGCGAACATCGATCGGGATGGACGCACAACCGGCACCCCTCGTAGCCGACGCCGCATCCGCGTTCTGTCGCGGAACCGCGGTCGATTCGATCCACGGCGCGGCATCGTTGATCGACCCGGGGGTGTGCCCGAAGAGTTGGGTCGCGTGGGAAGTCGAGGAGCCGCCGGCGCGTCCCGCCGCCGCGAGTTTCACGGGCCGGCAGCGCACCGGTCGCATTCCGGTCCATCGCGCCGGCACCAGACATTAACGGATCGTCAACCGTATTCCATGATCATCCCGGTCCGGGCAAATGCGGGCCGGTCCGTCACGGGGGACTGTCTATGGACGACATCATGGCGGCACGGGAGGATGCAGGCGCACGCTGGGTGCCCGACGCGCATGTCTGGCACATCGCACCGATTGCCCTGATCCTGAGTGCCGCTCTCTGGACGGCCATCAGTCTGGTCGTGACGCTCTGCCTCCGGATGATCTGAACACCGGCCGTGGACCCCGTTCCTGCGGCTCGCTCCATGTGCCGCTGAGGTCCAGGAGATCCGAGGCGCGCGCCGGTCGGCGCCCGTGCCACGATCGGACCGATCCGACCGCGGCAGGCGTGATGGCCACAGGGGCCGTACTCCCAGAACGATGTCGCGATCCAACTCTCAGCGCGCGAGCGTGGGACCGGATGCCTCTGCCGTGGGTGGCAGGACGGCTGCCTCGTGACGCAGCTGCGGGTTGTAGTCAGGCAGCTTGAGTTCGACGGTCAGGGTATCGCCGGGCAGGAGAATGTCCGTATCCATGGCCGGCACCGTCTCGCCGCCGGACGGCGTCCGGCGTGTGATCGTGTAGTTCTGAACCGGCCGGGTTCGGCTCCGCTGCAGCAGCAACGGGGCGGACAGCTCGGACTCGTTCAGCAGCCGTTGCGTCGTCGCATACTTCGCCGTGACCGTGTCGATCTTGCCCTGAACTTCCCGAAGCTCCGTCGTCACGTCGCCGGCCCGCTTGTTGCGCACCTCCAGCAATCCGATCTCGGTCTTCGAGATTTCCTGGAAGCCTTTCATGAGGCTGACGCTCAACTTGATCTTGTCGCTCTCGCTCTGGGCGACGGAGCGTTCCATCGCGAGCTGGCGCGAGGTGACGGCGAGGCCCTTGTCGACCAAGGTGATCAGGGTCTGAAGCTCGCGCTTGATCAGCGAGATCTGCTTGTCCTCGAGGACCAACTGCTCCTTGAGAGATTCAATCTCTTTTTCGACATGCGCCCGCAACTGCACGAGTGCTGCCGTCTGCGTGTCGAAAGCCTCTCGACGGGCCGAGAAGATCGCCTGCTCCTGTCGCAGGGCCGTCGTGAAGGCGCTGTCCGAGCGATGACGCTCCAGATTCGCCGGCGGCTGGAAGGTCTTGCTGCCGCTGAGTTCGGCCTCCAGGCGCGATCGGCGGATCGACAAGGTCAGCCACTCGACGAACTGAAGGCGCAGGTCGCCTTCCGAGGTGATCATCTCGCGTTCCAGCCGCAGGGGTCCGAGGTCGCGGGACTGCAGCACGCCGCCCGCGATCGCTACTGCCTGCAGGACCGTGAGTCCCGGCCTGTAGGGGTAATCACCGGACTTCATGACCTGACCAGTGACGTAGAACGGGCGGTACTGGATGATCTCGACCGAGACGTCAGGCTGACTCTTCAGTCCGAGGTTGCGCTTCAGTTGCTCCGAGATCCTGGCTGACAACTCGTTGGTTGTCGTCCCATCCGCCTCCAACTGGCCGACGAGGGGGAGCATGATCGTTCCGCTTGGGCCGACGTTGTACTCGTCGTTCAGCGACTCCCATTCGTAGATTTCATCGCGCGACGGGCGCCACTCGAAGGCCTTGACCCTGATCTTGTCCTGCGGAGCGAGGCGGTACTCGTCCGCAGCCGCGGGGCACGCCACAACGAAAGCGATGGCAGCCAAGAAGGATCCGCGCAGGAAAGGGGAGTGAGTTTGCATGGAACCTCTCGCTTGCTCGAGCATCGAAGCGCAGCGGCGACGATTATGGGACGACGGTCTCCACGAGCATCGAGCTGCCCATGACGAGCCGTTCAATTAAACGCCTTCGCGCGAGCGGTCGTAGGATGCCCCTGCCGAGCCGGCCCCCGACCCGTCGGCAGGCCAATGGAGCCACCCTGCCGCACGTCCGCGCCAGAACGCTCGAAATCTTCGCAGCGCCTGTATTGGCTTGGGCAGAGCCTGGACCCGCGCCCACCAGGATTTGCACCCATCATGTCGTCTCGCTCACGAAATCCTGCGGACCCGAGGATAGTCGTAAGCGGATGCGGAGGAACCACCGCTTTTCGGGCGATCGATCGGTCTCGCCCTGTCCGAAAGGCGTAGCATCAGGTCGTTTTCAGTCCCGGTAGCAGTCGCGCCAACTTGTACAGGCGCGAATGCTCGAACCCCCGCGATGTAAACTCGGCTCACGAGGCGCTTGGGCCGTCATCGCCTGTCCATGCCCCGTCTTCCGAGAAGCAGAGGGCTACGAGCCACGTTCCAATGTCGTTCCAGGCTTCTCTGGGTACCAAAAGAGGTAGGCGGCACAATAGAACGGCGTAGGCCCCCGTCGATCGACGCCTGATTTCATCCGATGATCTGTCCCGACCGCACTTTGAATTCATGGTGAGGTCCGGGGACGCTGAGCACAATGCGGCTCAGGCCATCAAACCGGAAGAACCCGTTCCGAATGTCCAGCCAGATTCTCAGCCATCCGGCGGCCCTCGCGACCCTGGCCGCCTCCGCCGCTCCATCGTTCTCGGTTGTCCCGAAGCCGGAGACATGGGACGCTGGTGTCGAGGCCCGTCAGGTGTCCGATCTGTCGGTGGCCGTCGTGCATGACTGGTGTCCTTCGTTCCGCGGGGGGGAACGGGTGCTGGCCGCTCTCTGCCGCATCTTTCCAAAGAACGATGTCTACACGCTGTTCGATTTCCTTGAGGATTCCGTCAAGGACGAGTTCTTTCCGAATAAAAAGTTTCATACGTCTCCGGCCAACAGCCTGCCGTTCATCAAGAAATACTATCGATCTCTGTTCTTCGCCTGTCCGTTCTTGATCGAGCAATTCGACGTGACAGGCTACGACGCCGTGATCTCGTCGTCTGCGGCCTTTGCCCGTGGCGTCATCACCCATCCCGATCAGCCGCATCTCTGCTACGTGCACAGCCCGGCGCGCTACGCGTGGGACGAACAGTTCTCCTACCTCAACGAGGCGAAGCTGGGTTTCGGGCCGAAGGGCCTGCTTTACCGCATGATGCTTCATCATCTACGGACCTGGGATACCCGCACGGCGAACGGGCCGGACATGATGCTCGCAAATTCGGAGTTCGTCAGGCGGCGCATTCGTCAAGTCTACGGTCGCGATGCGCGGGTCGTTCATCCGCCCGTCGATCTGAACGAATCGGTCTACGGACGGGAGAAGGACGACTATTACGTCACCGCGTCCTTCCTCGCGCCGTACAAGCGCACGGATCTCGTCGTGGACGCCTTCCGGGCGATGCCGCACAGGCGCCTCGTCGTGGTCGGCGAAGGCCAGCAATCCAAGAAGCTGCGCGCCATGTCCGCACCCAACATCACCTATACGGGATATCTGCCGCGGCAGGATTACCTGGAAACCGTCGCGCGGGCGAAGGCACTGATCTTCGCCGGATGCGAGGATTTCGGGATCGCGCTCGCCGAGGCGCAGGCGGCCGGCACGCCTGTCATCGCATTCGCGCGCGGGGGGGCCGTCGATATCGTGCGGCCCCTCGGCAAGGACCGGCAACCCACGGGAATTCTCTTCCGGCAGCAGACTACGGGGGACATCCAGGCTGCGGTCGAACGTTTCGACGAACGCAGGCACGAGATCCGGGCAGAGAACTGCCGCCTGAACGCGCAGCGCTTCTCCGTTCAGCGCTTCGATGCGGAGATCGCTGCGGCCTTCGCCGACGTGCTGGAGCAACGAGCGTCGATCTGAGCCCCCGTCGGCCGCCCGGACCGTGTGTCCGGGCGAGTGCCGTCTGTCCGCGGTTTCGGTCGAAGCTGGGCTCTGCGGCGGAAGACGGGGTCCGAGGCGCTCTCGTCCAAGATCGGAGAGGCCTGGGGCGTCGCGAAGCATCGGCCCCGCGTGGGACGGAAGCGACGGGCCGGGCGGTCGCGAGGCGCCGGGGACTGGAGAGCCCGCAGAGGCGGGTCGTCTGGCGGGATTGCTCGACGAGCGTGATTGCGACCGGGCCGGTGACACCGTCCATGATCACCGGCGGGGACCGGTATGCCGTGCCGCGCGCACCAAGCGGCGTCGAGAGGCTTCGGTCCGACCGCGGCTCCGTGGCTGCCCGACGGGACTCAGTCGTTGCTTCGGGCTACCCGCCACCAGCGGTACCGGCCGTTTCGGACGGACGCATCCCTATGAAGCGGCGTTTCCGGGAGCGGTGTGCGGGATCGTCCTACGTCCGCGACGCTCCCGACCGGGCACCGCCACACAGACCCTGTAATCACATGGCATGGACGTCCCGGTTCCATTCCGACGGGCCATGAGGCCTCGCGTCGTGGCGGAACGCGTTGATGAGGACCGCAACCTCGGTCCGGTTCTTTGCTTTGAGCTTGCGCATGATGTTCCGCACGTGAACTTTGACAGTGCTTTCCTGCATGCTAAGTTCGTAGGCGATCACCTTGTTTGCCTTGCCGCTGCGAAGCGCGTCGAGGACGGCCGCTTGGCGGTGGGTGAAGATCGCGTCGCCGACATGCAGTGCCAGGGAAGGCGGCTTCACGGGAGCCCGGGCAGCGACGAGGCTGTGAGCCGGCACGTACGTTCCGCCGGCCTTGACGAGGCGGATAGCCTCGACCGCCACGCGAATCGGAAGGTTCAGGGGAACGTAGCCGCGGACACCCTTGCCGAGCATCTCCAGGATGCACTCGATGTTGTCCTGTTCGGCGAGCACCATGATCGGTAGCGTGTTTCCAGCTTTCGCCAGGATATCGAAGTCCGAGAGCACGTCCTGGCGGCTGCGCCCCCCGCCCGAAAGCATGAGGACCGCCGCAGATTTTCCGGCTCCGCTGGATATCCAGTCTTCAACCGTCGCGTGAGGCGAGACCTTAAAAGTTGAGAACGACTCGACGCCTTTGACGAAGCATTCGCGAATGAAATGTCTGGGTTCGATGAGGATTATCGTACCGTCGACCGCGACGCTGCTGATCTCTATAGTCGTCTCACTGTCCAAGTGTTCTTGAGTCTGTACCGCCGCTTTCTGAATGGTCGAGCGCGATCCATTAAGGACGTACATGACTCAAAGTCCCTCTGTTGTTCTTCGCATTTATCAAGTGCGTAGTTTTCCGACGTTTTGGATTTTCGAGCGCCAGTGGGGATCTTAATACTTCATTAACTTCTTAGGAGGAAGTGGCCACCCCTACCACTTTGGGGTTACGGGGATCGAATCGACTGTTGTCTCAGAATCCGGGCGGGGGGAGGCGAGCGATTTTCTGGGGATCGGCCTTTCGCGACTCGCGCAGCACATGCCTTCGATTGCGGCTGATCTCGGGACGAGAGATGGTTGCTGCTCTCACTTCTCTCGCTGCTCATGTTGGACGGGCAGCCGGCGCGTCCCGCCTGAACGAGGCGGCAAGGATCCTGTGGATGGCTTGCGCTCAGGCCCGGATCCAGGCCTGGCCGATCATGCCCGCTCTCAATTCACCGGTCTGATGTGGGATCTTGAAGCGGCGGCCCGGAATGTCCCATTGGTTCAACTCTTCATAACCGAGACCTTCTCGAACCTTCGTGAGGTACCCTTCCGTCACCACGCGATGCGGCATGCGCTCACGGTCGAAGGATTCGAGAGTGTAGAAATCCTGTTCCGAAACGGAGACCTTGTTGATGATGATCATCCGAGGGGCGGTACGCATGTCCCCGACGATCTGATCGACAAATCCATCCGAATATTGCAACGACCCCGAGCACAGGAGGACATCGCAGTCCGCCGCGGTGTCGAGGCTCTCGTGGTAGCTCAGGCCGACGTCGTCCGGCCGCATCCTGCGCCGCCCCTCTCGGCAGATCGCAGGGACGTCCACGACCTGCCACGCGATGCCGGGCGGAAGCGGCATGGCATTCCGATAGGCGTGATACTTGGCCCCGACATGTCCGCCGAAATCCGTGACGACCCTGAGCTGCCGTTCGTGATGGAATTTCTGAAGGAAGAACATCACCGGCCAGTCGAAGGGGTGTACGGCCTGGAAGGTTTCAAGGTTGATGCTTACGACGCGATCGCTATCGTAAGTCGCTCGCTTTGGCCTCGACAGAAAATTCTCGGCAGCGGAGCGGCTCGGAAAGCAACCCCAATATGCGCCGTAGCCGATGCGAAAGCGGGTATTCAGGAGAGCGGATTGGCGGATCTGCTTCAGCCCGGGCGTCGACCAGATGCTCATGTGACGATGACTTTCGTTCCGGGCGGAGCGGGTCCCGATCCCGCCCTCTGACCATGACAGCTCTGCTCGCGTACCGGCGGAAGTCGATCCGTCCTTTGCGTGAATGGCGCTACGCCATTCGGGGAGGTCCCCGAGTCGTGAGGGCCGTTCGTCGAGGCAGGTCGCAGCGCCCCCGCGTGCCGCAGCGTCCATCCCACTTCTTGGACGCGCCGGCGGCCTCGTTCGTCGCGAGAGCCGACGGGCGCAGGTTCCTCGCCTCGACCGAAGAGGGGGCAACCAAAAACCGACCTCCACCCCGCCTTGGCCGCGAACCGGTGTCCCGCGGCCGTCCGTTTCCACGGCTACTGTCGGGCTAGCGCGAGCAGGTATCCGTCCGTTTCTGGCCGCCGTCGGCCATTACCCGCTTCGCGGCGGTGAAGGCGGCCTTGGTTCCGCCCAGAGCCCACTTGCCGTTGCCGTTCTTGGTCATGCGCACCAGGCCCATGTAAGCCTCGTCGCCGGGCGCCCAGTATGCTTCGTCCAGCAATTCGTAGATGAACGCCCCCTCGATGCGATAGGTCTGCGCGAGATCGAGAAAGCGGCGCATCTGACACACGAGGCCGCTCGCCTGACCATCCTCGCCGTCGCGTTTGCTGCCGTAGGCATGGTTGAATTCGGTCACCCAGACAGGCCGTCCATAGGTCGCCAGGACCTTCAAGGCCGGTTCGGGATCACCGTCGTAGTGATGCCAGACGGAGATCTCCCACTGAATGCCGTCCCTGTTCAGGCGCTCGAAGATGCCCACGTGCCCCCAGCCGGCCGACCCGATCGCGCGGACGGCGCCCGGATCGGCGGAGCGCGCGCCTTCGGAGAGACCGCGCAGCACGGCCGCGACCTTGAGATAGCGCGGTCCATAGTATTCGAGCGGTCCCCACCCGCCGGCGGGACCCCACTCGCAGGGATATTGCGTCCCGTCGTCACGACGCTCGCAAGGCTGGATGATCGCGTGGTTCTCGAGTTCGTTGCCGAGCTCCCAGACCGGGATGTCGTGGCCGAACCTTCGCACGAACGTTTCGGCGAATTCGAAGCTCTTCCGGTAGAGTTCCTGTTCGGACTCCGCCGAGAGGGAGACGGGCGGAACCAGAATGGGCAGGATCGTGATCGCGCGTCGCTTCGCGGCCGCGATGAGCGCCGCGAGCTGATCGGCCTTGTCGAGGCTCGTCACGTCGACCCGGTACGACTTGGCACCCAGGTCGTTCAGGATCACCAGCTGCTCATCGAACGTGACGCCCGGATAAGAAACGAGTGGATGCCCGTTGACTCCCCAGAGGACCTCGGCGTGGAGACTCGAAGTCAGGAGGAAGAGATTCAAGACTGAATGTGCCGCAGTCCGACGGATGGATCTCATGAATGACATCACGGCCCGAACTTTCGGATCAATCTGACGTTGTGAAATCGGATCTTATCCAGTTTCCGGCCCGGTCTTTCCTGTTTAAAAGGGCAAAGGACCGCTCAAAAGGCGTAGGGTCGCAGTCGTAAGCAGGAATTGAAACAAACAGGCGCGTCCTATCAGTCTGACTCCCGCCGGCCCTGTGCCGTTGTCCGGGTCTCAAGACTGAGGTGGCGATCTTGTTGACTTCAAACGCCAAGCAGGACCCGACCGGAGCGGCGAAGGGAAGCATCGTCGCGCTCTTCGACGAGCGCGCCCGCGCGTTCGCCGACGCCGTCGCCCTGCGGGCGACCGGCCAGGACTGGACCTATGCCCAGCTCGACGGCCGATCGGATCGCCTCGCCCGCAGGCTCATGGCCCTCGGCATCGCACCGGGCGATCGTGTGGCGCTGCTCGTCGAGCGTTCGCCCGCCGCGGTCTGTGCGTTGCTCGCGGTGCTGAAGGCGGGGGCGGCCTACGTGCCGCTCGATCTCGATTATCCCTGCGCGCAACTCGCTGCGATGATCGCGGATTGCCGGCCGGCCGCACTCATCGTGGATTTGGCCGAGCCCGTTCCCCATGGCTTGGCGTGGACGGGGCCGACCGTCCGGATGGATGCGACCGGGGGCGTGCAGGGGGAGATGGCGGAAGGCGTCCCCCTTCCGATGCGCGGTCCCGACGATCTCGCCTACGTCATGTACACATCGGGCTCCACCGGCCGCCCCAAGGGTGTGATGATTCCGGATCGCGGGGTGGTCCGGCTGGTCCATCAGCCCGATTATGCCAGCTTCGGCGCCCACGACGTCTACCTTCAGATCGCCCCGCTGGCCTTCGATGCCGCAACCTGGGAGATCTGGGCGCCGCTCCTGAACGGTGGCCAACTCGCCTTTCCCGATCGGCGCCGGCCCTCGCTCCGGGAGATCGGCGCCATGGTCCGCACCTTCGGTGTGACGAACCTATTGCTCACCACTGGCCTCTTCCACCTGATGGTGGACGAAGCGCTCGACGACCTAGTGGGGCTGCGCCAGCTGCTGGCCGGGGGTGACGTGCTCTCCCCGACCCATGTCCGCAAGGTGCTCGATGCCCTTCCGCACTGCCGCCTGATCAACGCCTACGGACCGACCGAGAACACGACCATCACCTGCTGCTTCACGATCCCGCAGGATCAACCGGCAGGGGCGATTCCGATCGGACACCCCATTCGCGGAACGCACGTCTGCATCCTCGACGACGCGTTGAAGCCGGTCCCAGCGGGCGAGGCCGGCCAGCTCTGCGCCGGCGGCGAGGGTGTCGCGATCGGCTATCTCGACCGGCCAGACCTGACCGCCGAGCGCTTTCGGCCGGACATCCAGTCCCCGGTTCCCGGCGGCCGGCTTTACCTGACGGGGGACCTCGTTCGTTGCCGGCCCGACGGCGCGATCGAATTTCTCGGGCGCGTCGACACGCAGGTGAAGATCGATGGAAAGCGCGTCGAGCTCGGGGAGATCGAGTCGGTCCTTCGCGGACTTCCGGGCGTGCGCGACGCGGCCGTGGCAGCTGTGCAGACGGATGCGTATGGCAAGCGCCTTCACGCCTTCGTGGTGAACACCGGCCCTTCGCCCCTCGACCTCGCCTCCCTGCGCGCGGCGCTTGCCGTGAGCCTGCCGGCGCATATGTGTCCCGCCGCGCTCGAAGGCCTGCCGCACCTGCCCCTGAACGTGAACGGAAAGGTCGATCGCTCCGCCCTGGCGGCCCTGGCGGCCGAGGCTTCGCGAGGCCCTGAGAGGCCTCGGGCCTTCGCCGCGCCGCGGACGGAGACGGAACGGCGCATCGCTTCCGTCTGGCGGAATGTCCTCGCGATTGAGGACGTCGGCATCGAGGACAATTTCTTTGAACTCGGCGGCTCGTCGCTCAAGCTCCTGGCGGTTCATCAGCGCCTGACGGAGCAGGGGGCCGCTGCGGTCTCGGTCATCGACCTGTTCGCCCGGCCGACCATCCGCGCCCTCGCCGAACTCATCGACGGTGCTGCGGACCAAACTGCGGTGAGCGCGAGCGTGAGTTCCCGCGGACTGCGACAGGCCGGAGCGCTGAAGCGTCTCGGCACCTTGGGGAGGCATGCGCGATGACCACCGTACCCGACCCAAGCGCCGGCTCGGATGAGCCGCCGATCGAAGGGATCGCCATCGTCGGCATGGCGGGCCGCTTCCCTGGCGCGGCGAATCCGGCCGAGCTGTGGCGCCGCTTGTGCGCCGGGGATTCGATGGTCGCGCCCCTCGCCGCGGAAGCGCTTGAGGACATCTTCACGGACGAGGAGCGCGCGCAGCCCGAATACGTGGCGGTGCGACCGGTCCTCGAGAATGTCGAGCTCTTCGACGCCGCGTTGTTCGGCATGCGCCCCCGCGAGGCGGCGCTGACCGACCCGCAGCACCGGGTCTTCCTCGAGGTCGCCTGGGAGGCGTTCGAGGATGCGGGCTATCCACCGTTGGCACCCGGGCGCCCGGTCGGCGTCTACGCCGGATGCAGCCTCAACACCTACCTGCTGCACCATGTCCTGGGAGAGGCCGGCGCGGCCGAGCGCTTCACCTCCGAGTTCCAGGTCGGCAATTACGAGGCGCTGACCGGCGCCATCGCCGACGCCCTCGCCACCCGCGTCTCCTACAAGCTCGACCTGCGAGGTCCCAGCATGTCGATCGCGACGGCCTGTTCGACCTCGCTCACCGCCGTCGCCCAGGCCGTCCAGGCGCTTCTCCTGCATCAGTGCGACATGGCGCTCGCCGGCGGCGTGTCGATCAGCCTGCCGCAGCGGCGCGGCTACATCAGCCAGGAGGGCGGCATCGTTTCGACCGACGGCGTCTGCCGGCCGTTCGACGCGGACGCCAACGGCACCGTCTTCGGCGCGGGTGCGGCCGCCGTGCTCCTGAAGCGGGTGGAAGATGCCGTGGCGGACGGCGATCATATCTACGCCGTCATCCGCGGCGCGAGCGTCAACAACGATGGTGCGTCCAAGGTCGGGTTCGCCGCTCCGAGCGTCGATACGCAGGCCGAGGTCATCGCGACGGCGCACGCGATCGCGGGCATCGACCCGGAGACGATCGGCTACGTCGAGTGCCACGGGACGGCGACGCCCCTCGGAGATCCCATCGAGATCGCTGCACTCGCGAAGGCGTTCGGGCCGATCGCGGTCGCGGAGCGCTGCCTCATCGGCTCGGTGAAGGGCAATGTCGGCCACCTCGACGCCGCCGCCGGCGTCACGGGTCTGATCAAGGCCGCCCTCGCCGTCGAGAGCGGAACGATCCCGGCGACGGCGAACTTCCGCACCCCCAATTCCCTCCTGGACCTCGCGTCGACGCCCTTCGCTGTCGCCTCGCGCCTCGCGCCATGGCCGGCGCGCCGTGGTCCGCGCCGGGCCGGCGTCTCGGCCCTCGGCGTCGGCGGCACGAACGTTCACGTCGTGCTGGAGGAGGCGCCCCGCGTCACGCGCGCCGCGCCGATCCGGCCCGCCGCGTCGGTGATCCCCCTCTCCGCACGCACGGGCGCCGCCCTGGACGCGGCCATCTCGAGCCTCGCGGAGCACCTCGAGGCGACGCCCACCCTCGACGTCGCCGACGTCGCCCACACGTTGCAGGTGGGCCGTACGGCGTTCCAGCACCGTGCCGCCATCGTGTGCCGTGACCTGCCCGGCGCGATCGCGGGCCTGCGGGGAAAGCTGCCCCGCCGCGAGGTCGGCGGACCGACCTCCGTGGTGTTCATGTTCCCCGGCCAGGGCAGCCAGCACATCGGTATGGGCAGGGATCTCTATCGGGGCGAGGCGGTCTACCGCGACGCGATCGATCGCGGCCTCGATCTCCTCGATTCCGCCAGCCGGGCCGACGTCAGGGCGTTCCTGGACGGCGACAGGCCCGATGAGACCACGGGCGGCCCCGCGCCCACCGGCGTCGCGCAGCCGGCGATCTTCCTCACCCAGCACGCCCTGGCCGCCCTCTGGATGAGCTGGGGGATCCGGCCCGCCGCGATGGTCGGGCACAGCGTCGGCGAACTCACGGCGGCGTGCCTCGCGGGCGTGCTCACCTTCGAGGATGCCCTCGCCTTCGTCGTCGAGCGCGGGCGCCTCATGCAGTCCGAACCCGGCGGCGCCATGCTGGCCGTGCGCTTGCCCGAGGCGGAGCTGCGCGCGCGCCTGCCGGCGGGCCTCGACATCGCAGCCGTCAACGCACCGAACCTCTGCGTCGCCGCGGGGTCCTTCGATGCGGTGGCGGAGCTCGAGAGCGGGCTCCTCGCGGCCGAGGTGAGCGCGCGACGGCTACATACGTCGCACGCGTTCCATTCGCGGATGATGGATCCCGTGGTCGACGGGCTGGCCAAGCTCGCGGAACGGATCACGCTGAACGCTCCGAACCGGCCCTACGCATCGAGCGTCAGCGGTGGCTGGATCACCCCCGAACAGGCGACGAGCGCGCATTACTGGGCACGCCATTGTCGCGAAACCGTACGTTTCGCCGACGCCCTCCGGACGGTCGCGCAGGACGGATCGGTCCTTCTGGAGGTCGGGCCGGGCCGCACGCTCTCCACTTTCGCCCATGCCGGCCTGCCGCGTGGCACGGCCCGCGCGGTGATCAACTCGATGCCGGATCCGGCTCAGGTGGCGGACGGCCGGATCGTGGCGGCCGAGGCACTGGCCGAACTCTGGACCGCCGGCGTCACGCCCGATTGGGAGGCCGTCGGGCGTCCCGGGTGCAGGCGCCTGTCTCTTCCGACCTATCGGTTCGACCGCCAGCGGCACTGGATCGACGCGCCGGCGCGCATCGCGCCGCCCGCGGCGGCCCCCGTCGATCAGACGGGCGACCCGCGACCGAACGATCCTTTCATCAGGCCTTCGACAAACAACGATGAGGCGCAGACGACAATGGGGCAGACGTCGGATCACGGTTCCGTAGCGGCACGGACAGAGCTCGTGTCGGAGCTCATCGCGATGGTGGAAGAACTCTCGGGCGTCTCGATCGACGCCGACCACCTCGACAGCACCTTCCTCGAGCACGGACTCGATTCCCTGTTCCTGGCCCAGTTCGTGACCCGGCTCCGCAAGCAGTACGGCGTGAAGCTGACGTTCCGGCAGCTGTCCAGCGACCTGCCTTCGATGGCCGCGCTCGCCGATCACATCGCGGCAATCCGCGTCAAGGCGCCCGCTGCACCCGGGATCGCCGTCGCCGCCGAGCCGTCAGTCGCGGTGCCGATGCCTGCCCCCGTCCCGAGCCCCATCGCGGTTCCCGCGCTGCTCGGACCGGCCGCTGCGATCCCGGCCGATGGCGCTCTGCACAGCCTCCTGCATGCCCAGCTCCAGACGTTGCAGTCCCTGCTGAGCCAGCAATGCGGGCTGCTCGGCACGGCTCCCGCCGCAATGCCGGCGACCGCGCCCGCGCAGGCGGTCTTTGCCCGTCCCGCCCCGGCGATGCCCGCAGCCGTAGCGGCGAACGCGGGCGCCGCGCCGATCGCGAAACCGGCGACCCCCTCCGCTGCCGCGGCGGTTCCGACATCGGCTGACGAGGCCCCCGCCCGCATCCGGCTCTACCGGCCCGGCGCGAATGCGGTCGGCGCGATCACGCCGCGCCAGCAGACCTTCATCGACGACCTCGTTGCGCGCTACAACGCGCGCACGCCCCTCTCCAAGGCGCGTGCTCAGGCCTATCGGTCCGTGCTGGCCGACCCGCGCAGCGCCACGGGCTTCCGCCAGGAATGGAAGGACATCGTCTATCCGGTGGTCTGCGAGCGCTCGAAGGGTTCGCATATCTGGGACATCGACGGAAACGACTACGTCGACCTGGTGAACGGCTTCGGACAGACGGCCTTCGGCCACTCGCCCGACTTCGTCACGGAAGCGTTGGTCGCGCAGCTCGAGCGCGGCTTCGCCATCGGCCCGCAGAGCCCCCTCGCCGGGGAGACGGCGGCCCTGTTCGCCGAGATCACCGGCAACGAGCGCGTGACGTTCTGCAACACCGGCTCCGAGGCGGTCATGGCCGCCATGCGGGTCGCCCGCACGGTGACGGGCCGGGACAAGGTCGTGATCTTCACGGGCGATTATCATGGTCAGTTCGACGAGGTCCTCGTGAAGGCTTCCGGGCGGGCCGGTGCGGTCGCGTCGGTCCCTGTCGCCCCCGGCATCCCGTCGGAGGCCGTCAGCAACATGGTCGTGCTGCCGTACCTCGCACCCGAGAGCCTGGCCTGGATCCGGAACAACGCCGAGGACATCGCCGCCGTCATCGTCGAGCCGGTGCAGAGCCGGCACCCAAGCGTGGAGCCAGGACCGTTCCTGCGTGAGTTGCGGGCGATCACCGAACAGAGCGGCACGGCCTTCGTCTTCGACGAGGTGATCACGGGTTTCCGGGTCCATCCCGGCGGCATGCAGGCGCTTCTCGGCATCCGCGCCGATCTGGCGACCTACGGCAAGGTGGTGGGCGGCGGCATGCCGGTGGGCATCCTCGCGGGCACCGCGCAGTTCATGGATGCGCTCGACGGCGGGCAGTGGAGCTACGGCGACGCCTCGTTCCCCGAGGTGGCCCCGACCTTCTTCGCGGGCACCTTCGTGCGCCACCCCCTGGTCCTGGCCGCGGTGCACGCCGTCCTGCTGCACGTCAAGGAGCACGGCCCCGCTCTCCAGGAGACCCTGTCGGAGCGCAGCCGCCTTCATGTGGATCGCCTCAACGCCGACTTCGCGCGGCGCGGCCTCGCGACGACCATCGAGCGCTGCAGCAGCTGGTACTACCTGGACATGGCGCGCGAAGACCGCCTCGCGACCCTGATCTTCCCGTATCTGCGCCTCCACGGCGTCCACATCCTCGAAGGGTTCCCCTGCTTCATCACGACGGCCCATTCCGATGCGGATCTGGCGCATATCGAACGGGCCTTCACCCGCGCACTCGACGATCTGCAGGACGCCGGCCTCCTGCGGCCGTCGATGCCCGTGATGTCCGTGACCGAGGAGAGCACGCCGGACGTGGAGGCGGGCCTTCCGGCCGAGGTCCCGCTGACCGAGGCTCAACGCGAAGTCTGGCTCGCTGCCCAGCTCGGCGACGGCGCGTCCTGCGCGTTCAACGAATCGGTGTCGCTCCATCTCTCCGGTGCGCTCGACACCGCCGCCCTCGCGGCCGCCCTCGACGGTCTCGTCGCCCGTCACGATGCGATGCGGGCGCGGATCGGACGCGGCGGCGCGACGATGCAGGTCGTCCAGACCCTGCCGCTGGCGCTGCCTCGCACCGACCTCACCTCCGCCCCCGATCCGGAGGCGGCCATGGCGGAACTCCTCGACGAGGACGCCCGCACGCCCTTCGACATGGAGGCCGGACCGCTCGTGCGGGCTCGGCTCATCGCCCTCGGCCCCGATCGCCACGTGCTCGTTCTCACGGCGCACCACATCATCTGCGACGGATGGTCGATGAACATCCTCACCGGCGATCTGTGCGCCCTCTACACCGCGCATCGCCTGGGCCGGAGCGCGGACCTGCCCGCGCCCCTCCCGTTCCGCCGATACGCCCTCGACCTCTCGAGCCGCGACACCGGGGAGGTTCCCGAGTTCTGGCGCAAGGAGTTCGAGGTCCTGCCCCAGCCCGTCGACCTCCCGGTCGACCGCGCACCGGTCCATCCGAGATCCTTCCGCGGCGCGACGCTCACGACCTGGATCGACGGCGACCTGACCCGCGCCGTCAAGACGGCCGCCGCGCGCGAGGGGTGCACGCTGTTCGTGGCGCTGTTTGCCGCCTCCCAGGTCGTGTTCGGCAGGCTCGCCGGGACGCAGGACGTCGTGATGGCGATCCCGAGCGCAGCCCAGAACGGGCTCGACGACGCGATCCTCGTCGGCCACTGCGTCAACTTCCTGCCCCTGCGGGCGGCGTTCGCGGCGGGCGAGCCCTTCGCCGACCACCTCAAGCGGGTGAAGCACAAGGTCCTCAGTGCGTTCGAGCAGCCCGACACGACGCTGGGCACGCTGGTGCGGCGCCTCGAGATCCCGCGCGACCTCAACCGGCTGCCGCTCACCAGCATCCAGTTCAACCTCGAACGGCTCAACGACAAGCTCGCCTTCGAGGGACTGGAGGCGTCCTTCACCTCGAATCCGAAGGCCTTCGTCAACTTCGATCTCTTCCTCAACATCGCCGAGACGAACGATGGCCTGAAGATCGACTGCGACTACAGCACGGATCTCTTCGACGAGGCGACCATCGCCCGCTGGATCGGACACCTGCGGTCCGTCCTGTCGAGCGTGGCGGAGGATCCCGCCCGGCGCGTCGAGGCTCTTCCGCTGCTGACCAAGGGCGAGCACCGTTGGCTGGTGGAGGATCTCAACCGGGCACCGTCCGTCGCCCGGGATGAGGCGACGCTGGACGAACTCGTCACCCTCCAGGCGCAGCGGACGCCCGACGCCGTCGCCGTGGCCTGCGGGGACGCGCGCTGGACCTATCGGCAACTCGCCGATCGGGCGGACCGGATCGCCCTCGCGGTCGGAGCCCTGGCCGGTGCCGAGCCCACGCGGATCGGCCTCGCCGTCGAACGCTCCCCCGAGATGGTCGCCGCGATGCTCGGCATCATGAAGGCGGGCCATGCCTACGTCCCGCTCGATCCGGCCCAGCCGGTCGCGCGGTCGCGCCAGGTCCTCGCGGCCGCGGAGGCCGCACTGCTCCTCTGCGACCGGTCCTCGACGGCCGCGATTGCGGAGGGGGGGCTGCCCGTCCTTCAGCTCGACCAGCCACTGCCCGATGCGCCGTCCGTCGCGGCCGCCGATCCCGGCAGGCCGGACCGTGCCGCCTACGTCATCTTCACCTCCGGCTCGACGGGTACCCCCAAGGGCGTGGAGGTCGGCCACCGCTCGGTCGTCAACCTGCTCCGGTCGATGGCGGTCGAGCCCGGGTTCACCGCGGCCGACACGCTCCTCGCCGTCACCACGACGACCTTCGACATCTCCGTCCTCGAACTGTTCCTGCCCCTGATCCTCGGCGGCCGCACGGTCATCGCGGACCGGGACGAGGTCCGCGGCGGCTTCGGCCTCGTCGACCGGATCCGGACCTCGGGCGCGACGGTCCTGCAGGCCACGCCCTCGCTCTGGCGGGTCCTGCTGGAAGCCGGCTTCCAGCCCGGGACCGACCTCAAGATGCTCTGCGGCGGCGAGCCGCTGCCGCAGGATCTCGCCGACCTCCTCCTGGCGAACGGGGGCGAGCTGTGGAACCTCTACGGACCGACCGAGACCACGATCTGGTCGAGCGCGGGCCGAGTCGGGCCGGGCCGGGTCACCATCGGCGGGCCGGTGGCAGGAACCCAGCTCTACGTCCTCGACCGCGACGACGCGCTGGCGCCGATCGGTGTCGCGGGCGAGCTCTACATCGGTGGCGTCGGCCTCGCGCACGGCTACTTCAACCGTCCCGACCTGACGGCGGCCGCCTTCCGCGAGATCGCCGTTCCCGGCCGGGGCCCGGAGCGCCTCTACCGGACCGGCGACCTCGCGAGCCGGGCCGCGGACGGTACGATCCGCCTGCTCGGGCGTGCCGACCAGCAGATCAAGCTGCGGGGCTTCCGCATCGATCTGGAGGAGATCGAGCTCGTGCTGCGCGCCTATCCGGGCGTCGTGGCCAGCGCGGTCGCTCTGCTCCAGCGCGGCGACAGCACCAGCCTCGTCGGCTACTTCACGGACGCGAGCGGAACCGTCACCGCGGCTGCCCTGGCGGCCCATGTGGCAGCCAAGCTTCCGGACTACATGGTGCCGACGCTCTGGCAGCGCCTCGACGCCATGCCGATGACCGCCAACGGCAAGCTCGATCGCAAGCGGCTTCCCGAGCCCGAGGCCGGGGCCAGGCGGGACGCGCGCCCGGTGGTCCCGCCGCGCAATCCCCGTGAGGCTCAGATCGCGGCGATCTGGAAGGACGTGCTGAAGGTCGACGACATCGGCGTCGAAGACAACATCTTCTCCCTCGGCGCGGACTCGCTGCACATCTTCCGGATTGCCGCCCGCCTGATGGACGAGAAGATCGATCTCGAAGCCAAGCACGTCTTCGAGAATCCGACGATCGCCCAACTCGCGAGTGCCGCCGACGCGTCGGAGACCCGCGCGTCCCGCACGGTGCTGCCGTCGCTCATGTCCTTCCGACGCGGATCCACCCTGAATGGGGTCGCCCGATGACCACGCTTCACAACGAGATCGCGACCGGCGCCCTCCCGGTCGCCGAGCCGCTGATCTTCCCCTGCTCGTCGTCGCAGCGGCGCTGCTGGTTCATCGACACCCTTCATCCGGGCTCGACGATCCTCAACATCGCCCTGCGCTGGGAGCTCGAAGGGGATTTCAGTCCCCCGGTCATCGAGCGGGCCCTGCAGTTCCTGATCAATCGGCATGAGATCCTGCGCACCCGCTTCTACGCGCGCGACGGCGAGCCGGTCCAGGAGGTCCTGCCGCAGCTTCGCTTCAAGCTTTCGCAGGTCGACCTCACCATGGTGCCCGAGGCGACCCGGGCGGACGAGGCCGTCGCCCTGGCCAAGCGCGAGGCGAAGGCACCCTTCCAGCTCGATCGTCCGCCGCTCATCCGGGTGACGCTGATCCGGACGGGATCGAACCAGGGCTCCCTGCTGGTCACGGTCCACCAGATCGCCTTCGACGGGATCTCGATCGGCCTCCTGGCGCATGAATTCGGACTCGTGACCGCGGCTCTTCAAGCCGGCTCGGTTCCGACCCTGCCCGAACTGCCGATGCAGTACGGCGACTACGCGTCGTGGCAGAAAGCGATGTTCAGCAGCCGCGGCTTCGAGGCCGAGGCCGCCTACTGGCGCCGCCAGCTGGCCGGCGCGCCCTATTTCGAGGTCGCCCCGGACCTTCCGCGGCCGGCGGTGCCGTCCTCGAACGGCCACATCATCGCGCAGATGCTTCCGCAGGACTTCAGCGACGCCCTGGACGCATTCGCGAAGACGGAGCGCGTGACGCTGTTCGGTCTCTGCTACGCCGCCGCGATGGCCGGGCTCCATCGCGTCACCGGCGAGACCGATCTCGTCATCGGAACGCAACTCGCATCGCGTCACCACCCCGACCTCGAGAAGATCGTCGGCGTCTTCCTCAACAACCTCGTCCTGCGCGTCGCGGCCTCGGGCGACCTCAGCCTGCGTGACTTCCTCCAGCGCGCCAACCGGACCGTGCAGGACGCGCTGATCCACCAGCAGATGCCCTTCGACCACCTCGTCGAGCTTCTGAATCCGCCGCGAGACCCCTCCCGGACACCGCTCATCTCGATCAACTTCGCGGTTCTCCACGAAGTGATCCGGGAGGAGACTTACGGAGGGTTCGATCTTCGGGCGCAGCCGTCGCTCTCGCCGGGCTCGCTCTACGAGTTGAACTTCTTCCTCGTGCACTGGCCGAGCGGCTGGCGCCTCGCTCTCGAATTCAACACCGACCTCTTCGAACTCGAGACGGCCGAGCATCTCCTGGCCGGCTGGCGGGCCGCCCTGGACGGCTTCCTGCTGGACGCCGATCGGCCGCTCTCGGCCCTGCCGATCGCCCTCCGCACGGCGGCGAATTCCGAGGAATGCACCGCCGTCGAGGAAGTGCTGCTCCTCGATCCGCTCGTCTCGGAAGCCGCCGTCGTGGCGCATTCACGCCCTGACGGCACGCCGGCACCCTACGCCTATGTCGTGCCCGCCGCCGATGTCCGCCAGCCCCTCGAAACGTTGCCCGCGACGCTCATGGGGCGTCTCGCGCGGGACGCGCGGCTGCAGACGCAGCCGGCTGGCATCAGCGTGCTCCTCGCGTTGCCGCGGACGGCCGGGGGCGCCATCGACCGGCCGGCGCTCCCACATCCGCCCGCTTCCGTCGCCGGGCCTCCGGCGAAGGCCGGCCCTCCATCCGAGATCGAAGCGGCCATCCGGACGATCTGGCAGGAGGTGCTCGACGTCACCGCGATCGATCCCGACTCGAACTTCTTCGATCTCGGCGGGCACTCGCTCCTCGCGGTGCGGATGTGCGTTCAGGTCGGCCGGAGACTGGGACGACAGGTCGACGTCGTGTCCCTGTTCCGCTCGCCGACGCTGACGGCCTTCGTTCGCCATGTCGAATCGCTCAGGGATGATGCGACGGATGGACAGATCGTCGTGGTGCAACCCGACGGCGACGGCACGCCCATCATCGCCATCAATCACCTGCTCTCGTACTACGACCTGTCACGCGCCATCGGTTCGGGCCACCCCTTCTACAGCGTGCAAACCCTCGACGCGCACGTGACGCCGGCTGCGGATGGGCGCGGCTTCGAGGAGATCGCCGCGGATTACGTCCGCCTCATCCGTAAGATCCGGCCGCAGGGGCCTTACATCCTGTTCGGGCTCTGCGTTCACGGTCTCATCGGGTACGAGGTCGCGCAGCAGCTGCGGTCGGCCGGAGACGAGGTCGAGGTCCTCGCCTTCGTCAACGGCTGGCACCCGAACTATTTTCAGCGCTTGAGTTTGTTGAACAAATCTAAAATCCGTCTCAAGCACGTCCAGGAGAGTCTTGTGCTGGTATTCTCCGGAAAGAAGACGTTCGCCGAGTTTCTCAGCAACTATTCGCTTGCGCATAAAATCGGGATACTCAGGGCGGCCGTTGCCTTGAAGCTGATCGATCGGGTGCCACCACGCACCGGGTCGGAGACTGCCGACGGCTGGCTACTTTACTTGATGAACGCGCGAAATCTTTATCGGCCCAAGCCTTATCCGGGACGCGTGGTTCAGTTCCTCGGGATGGACGCGCCGCGTGGGCGGGGGTTCGACCCGATCCTGGGCTGGACCGGCACGCTGACCGGGTCGGTCCTGGTGCAGGATGTCGGAGGTGAATTCCAAGGCACCTTCGCAGACGGAACGCTGAACGACCTGCTCAGGCGGTTGCACGGCGGACTCTCGGAGATCTCCGGTACGGAGCGCGCGGTTCGATGACGATCGACGGCACCGAGCGCCGATGGCGGGCGCTCGCTGCCGTGGCGGTTTGTTTCCTGACAATCTGCGTCGCCATGAGTTTCATCGCGACGGAGCACGTCCGCGCTCTGGTCTTCCTGGCGGCTCAGCGGCCGTCCCCCACCGGTGAGCATCCCGTGGGCGTGGCGGCCTTCCGTCCCGTCGGTGGCGCGCAGGTCGAACTCTGGTATCCGGCCGAGGGGGGCTGCTCCGGCCTCGTCGCGCGCGCCGTTCTGCTGTTGCGAATGATTCTGTGGCCGACCCGGGCCGTGGCATGCGGCGCGCCGCCGGCACCCGGATCGCATCCGCTGATCCTCCTGCTGCCTTCCTGGTTCGCAGAGCGCGACGTCAACACGTTCATGGCGGCCAATCTCGCGAGCCACGGCTTCGTGGTGGCGGCCGCTGACGATTTCGTCCATGGCTCGCCCCTGTCGGGAGGGGATCGGATCGCGCAACTCGGATCGCTCGACATGAATTCCGAGGCCGCCTTCGCCACCTCCCGCGCGGTGTCCCGACAACGGGCCGTCCTCGGTGCACGCGCCGCGTCGGCGACGATCGACGCCGTCATTGCCCATCCCCTGCTCGGACCCCGCATCGATGCCGCCCGCATCGGAGTGCTCGGCTACTCGTTCGGTGGCAGCATCGCCGCGGCGATGTCGCGGGAGACCGGTCGTCTCCGGGCGGTGATCAACCTGGACGGTGACGTGATCGCGACCGAAGCATGGCCGCCGACGGTTCCCTATCTCTTCCTCACGAGCGATCTTCCCTACCCGAGCGCGGCCGACCTCGCCTCGGACGATCGGGCCTTTCGCTTCGAGAGCATCACCACGCGCGACACCTACGACCTCCACGAACGTCCCGACTTTCCGCGCGACAGCCTGGCACTCAGCGTGAAGCAGGCGGTCCACGCAGATTTCTCGGATCGCCTGGTCATGCCGCCGTTTCAGGACTTCCTGAACCCGCGACCGATCGATCGGGTACAGATGTGGCGTGACATCAACGGCCTGATCGTCGCGTTCCTGTCCGCCCGTCTCGGTACGAAAGACGGCTCCGTCACGCTGCCTGGCGCCCTGTCCGGGCGCTTCGTGAAGCTGCCGTCACCCTGAATTTCGAGGCTTGCGGAGGCTGCGTTCCACTCGACATGAAGGGCGATGCCGGCGCGCTCCGAGGTCGGGTCCGCCGCAGCCGCTTGCCCTACCGCACCGCCGGCGTGGACGGGAACGACCCGGCAGCCGCCGGTACGGACGGTCCCCGGGCGCCGCTCGGACGCGCCAGCATGCGCAGATAGAGTTCCGCCGATCGCTGCCAGCTGAAACACCGGGCCTGAGCCAGGCCTCTGTCGACCAGCGCCGTGCGCAAGGTCGGATGGCGACGGAGAAGCCGGAACTGCGCATGCCAGCGCCGCATGCGCGTAGGATCGGCGTAGAGCGCGGCATCGCCGCAGATTTCCGGCAGACTGGCGCGGTCCGAGACGACCACCGGGCAGCCGAGTGCCATGGCTTCGAGCGGTGGAAGTCCGAAGCCTTCGGTGAGCGAGGGGAAGGCGAGGCAGAGCGAGCGCTGGAGCAGCGCCGCGAGTTCCGCGTCCTCCAGGCGTCCGAGCCAGGCGATGCCCGGTCCCGCCACGTGAGGCATCTGCTGCGCGAAAATTCCGGGATTGCTCTGCCCCACCACCGCGATCCGGAAGCCGTCCCGCACGAGCCGATCCGCCATCCCCAGGATCGCCCCGACGTTCTTGTGGGGGGCCGCGCTGCCGAGGAGCACGATCGTGTCCGCCCCCGAAGCCTCCGCGACCGCCCGCGACATCCGGGGTCGCCAGGCGTGGACGTGCTCATGACCGTTGGGGATGACGGAGATCCGCTCTGCCGGCGCGATTCCGAAGGTCGCGATCTGATGGGCGGAGAACTTCGACACCGTGGTGATCGCGCGGACACGCCGCCCGATCAGGGGCTGCATGATCCTGTACAATCCTCGGAACGAGCGGGAATAGCTTTCGGGGCAGATCCGCGGGTTCAGGTCGTGGATGCAGACGATCTGGTTCGCGATCGCGATCGGCCCCGTGTTGCCGAGACTGAGGAGGCCGCCCCGGACGCAGGTCGGGAGCTCGACCTGCTCCCACGCATGGCCGGTGAGCCGGCCGATGGTGCGAACCGGGATGTGCTGCAGATCGAGGCTGCCGGCGCCGCGCGGAACGGCGAGGTCGAGTTCCACGGCATCGGCGAACTCACCGCCCTCGCCGACGAGGCGATCCAGCGTGGTCACGATCTGGCGCGCGTAACGCTGTACGCCGGTCATGGGCTGCGCCAAGAAGCGGCCGTTGATCGTCCATCGCTGCCGCATGCCGGCCGCCTCCCCACCGGTTCCGCACTAGCATCGGCCCGCCGGCGCCGTCAGAGGCAATCGCGGTCCGCACCGTACCTCGAAGGGTCGGGTGGATGTGCGAAAGCGTGGAGGGGATCCGTCCTTTGGGTGACTGCCCGTGGCATCGGGGATGCCGCACGTATCGGATGCACGGGCGGAGGCGCGACGGGGCGGACGGTGTCCGCCGGGCGCGATCGCCGAGGCTGACGGGCATGCGACCGGTTGCAACGTGAGTACGGGCCAGGCCATGAGCAACAGCGTCGTCAAAGGGGCCGCCTTTCGGTCGTATGCCGGCGGGACCGCTGCGGCGCACGCGACCGCCATCCCCGACACGTCCAGGCAGCGGCCGCGGGGACATGCGTCCACCCGCTCCTGGACCATCAACGGCGATTTCCTCACCCTCAATCCGGAGGGGGTCGCGCGCTACGCGCGCGAACTGGTCCGGGCGCTCGATTCCCTGGTGAGTGAGGGGCATCCGCTCACGGAGGGGCTGCGCCTCACGATCGTCTCGCCGATCGCACCGCCCGAATCGTTCAGCCTGCAGACGATCCCGGTGCACGTCGTTCCGGAAGCCATCCGCCCGCATCTTCCGCAGGTCTGGGTGCAGTTTCAGCTGCCACGTCATGTCAGCGACGGCCTTCTGAGCTTCTGCAACCTCGCGCCGCTCGCGGTCTCGCGCCAGATCGTCTGCATCCACGATCTGCAGACGCGTCTGACGCCGAAGAGCTACGGCCGGCTGTTCAGGTGGATCCATCGCGTGATGCTGCCGCTGCTGGGGCGCCGGGTCGCTCGCATCGTCACGGTGTCGGAAGCCTCGCGCCAACATCTCGCCACCTACGGGGTCGCCGTGCCCGGCAAGATCTCGGTCGGCTACAACGGCAGCGATCACGCCCTTCGCTGGCAGCCCGACCGCGCCGGCGTTCAGGCCGCGCCGAGGCCCTACGTCCTGTGCATCGGCCGAACCCAGGCCCACAAGAACCCGGAGCTCGTCCGGTCGATCGCCGCGCCCCTCGATGCCGCCGGTTTCGACCTCGCCGTCGTGGGCAACCCGGACCAGTTGCGCCCGCTCATGGGCGAGGCGGCCAACCTGCGATATCTGGGACGCCTCGACGACGACGCGCTGGCCGCGACCCTGCGGACGGCCCATTGTCTCCTCCTGCCCTCCCGCTTCGAAGGTTTCGGCCTTCCCGCCGTGGAGGCGATGGCCTGGAACTGTCCGGTGATCGCTTCGACGTCGCCCTGCCTCCCGGAGATCTGCGCGAGTGCCGCCCTCTACGCGGACCCGGAAGAGCCCGACGCCTGGGTGGCCGCGATCCTGAGCCTCGCGGCCGACCCGGAGCTGCGGGCGCGTCTCGTCGCGGCTGGCCAGCGAAGGGTCGAGCGGTTTAGCTGGCGTGCCGTCGCCGAGACCTATCTGTCGCTGATGGCCGAGATGGACGCCGGAAGGGCCGAGGCGTGACCGCGGCTGCCGGCGGTCTCCCCGCATTCGCGGATCGGGCGAGCGGCCGCAGGGCCGCGCAGGCTTGCGGCCAGAGCTGGACGCCGCTCCGGGGGCTGTGCGCGCAGGACTCTCCGGCGGGAGCGACGCCGACGCGGGAAGTCCTGGGGTCGGCCGGATCGCAAACCTCGCCACGACTTGAGACCGTCAGACCCTTCGCTTCAGGTGGCGTGACATGAAACTGGCAGTCGTGATCCCGACCCTCGGTCGAAACGATCTCCTCTCGCGGCTCCTCGCGCATCTGGCCCGGCAGAGACGGCTTCCCGATGCGGTCGTCGTGTCGGCCGTCGACCCGGACGGGATCGATGAAACCCGGTCCTATCCCTTCCCGGTACGGTTCATCTACGGACCGAAGGGCTTGTGCGCCCAGCGCAATCGCGCGTTGCGGATGGTCGTGGACACCTTCGATGTCGTGACTTTCTTCGACGACGATTTCATTCCGGCCGACACCTACCTGGAAGCGCTCCTGGTCGCGATGGCCGGGAACCCGGACTGGGTCTCCGTCATGGGCCACGTGCTCTACGACGGCATCGGCGGACCGGGCCTCAGCTTCGACGATGGGCTCCTCCGCCTCGCGAACGCCCGGGACCCAGCGGGCATGCCCATGACGGTCACGCTGCAGACGGGGTCCTACGGCTGCAACATGTCGGTGCGTACGAAGGCCGTCAAAGGGCTCGCCTTCGACGAGCGCCTCGTTCTCTACGGCTGGCAGGAGGACATCGATTTCACGCATCAGCTCTGGCGCAAGGGCAAGGTCGTGCAGATCGACACCCTGACGGGTGTCCATCTGGGCCATAAGTCGGGCCGCGTGAGCGGACTCCGCTTCGGCTACTCGCAGGTCATCAATCCGCTCTACCTCATCCGGAAAGGGACCATGCCGGCGCTGTACGGCCTGCGCCTGATCCTCCGGAACCTCCTGGCCAACGTCCTGAAGAGCGTCCGCCCGGAGGCCTACATCGATCGACGCGGGCGTCTCCGAGGCAACCTGCTGGGTCTGTGGCACGCCGTGGTCGGACGCGTCGAACCCGAGTTCATCCTCAGGCTCTAGGCCCGGGCGCCGCCGGGCCGGATCGTGCTACCCGAGATCGGCGATCCGGTGTCGGACGCCTTCGGACGGTCCTTCGCCCGCCATCGCGCAGGGACGGGCCGGCTTCCAGGAGAGCGGGGCCGCATCCGGCCATCGGGCCGCGACGCGCGGCGACGTCGACACTCCGCACCCGGGTGCCCTGCGCATTCCGCCTCAGGCGGAGGCGATCCACCGGGCGGCCTCGCTGCGCGGATCGGACGACGCCTGCCTGCACCGATAAGCGCTTCCGATCGCGCTCGCCCCGCCCCAGCCTGCGGACGGATTGGTGAGGTACAGGTGCGTGCCCCCGAGCGCGGCCGTCCGCCGGCGAAGCGCATCCTGGAACGCCTCGTAGCCCGAAGGCGGGCGAGCGCCTGGAACGAAGGTCGGAGCTCCGACGGGTGCGATGAAGGCGCAGGTCGTGACCGCGGCGAGATCGGTGACGATCGCCACCGGCGGGGGCTGGTTGCCGGTGGACACGCATCCGGCCAGGGCGAGGCCCAGGCAGGCGTGAGGGGTCAGGCGCAGCATACGGATGATCGGCAGAGGGGCGGGCATGGCGCGGCGACCTATCGGGAGGGCGTGTCGCCGGCGCGGAGCGGCGCCTCGGGCGGAGACGCGGGTGCGGCGGCGGCCGGCGGGGACGCCTCGAGACGGGAATACTGGGTCGGCGGCACCGGCTCGGCCAGTTCGGCCTTCGCACCCACCACCGGTGCGCCGCGATACCGCTCGATTAACGCGGCGGCGCTGCCGCCGTTCTTGAACTTCCACAGCTTGCGCTCGGCGCCCTCGATGACGAGGGAGTAGACCGCGAGCTCGATCGCTTCGCGAACGGCCAGCTGCGTCGGTTCGTTGCGCGAGAAGCCCGTTTCGGCTTCGAGGATCCGGTCGAGGGCCACGAACTTGTAGATGTTGCCCGAGACCAGGACCGAGTAGATCGTCTTCGTGGTGGTGACGCTGAGGATCACCTGCCCGCTCTGGACCGAGACCACACGCATGGCCACCGTGACCATGTCGCGGCGGTACTTGGTATCGAGGCCGACCCCGAGATAGCGGGCGCCGAGGCCCCCCGTCACCGTATTAGCGTCGTAGGCCAGAATTCCGCCCTCCACCAGGAGCCCGGCGAAGCGCAGGGGCGGGAGCGGCTTGGCGTTCACGCCCTCGAACTCCGTCCGCGTCGCGCGGATGAGCTGGCGCTCCTGCAGCAGCGACTGCAGGCCGCCGCGCTCCACCACGTTGAACCACTTGCCGCCGCCGGCCCTGCGCAGGGCGTCGACGGCGAAGGCCGAGCCGCCCTGCGTCACGGCGCGCGAGTATTCGGCGAAGTTGTCGCTCGGCTTGTTCTGTCCGGTGAGGTCGGGGAAGGCATAGATGGCGACGTCGATCGCCCGCTCCGGAGGCGGCAGGGTCTCCAGACCGATTCCGGTGGGAGAGGCGGGCGTGATCACCGGGGCTTCCGCCAGCGGCTCGCGCTGGCCCAACACGGTCTCGCATCCGGCCAGTGCGAGGCAGGCGAGGCAGGCGACGAGCAAGCGCTTGGGGAACAGGGTCATCCGAGGGCACCGGGAGGCATTGATGGCAGCGATCCGTCCGGTCCGGGGCACTGAGGACCCCGGGGCGGAGCTGCGGTTCGCGGTTCCGTGGGATCCGGCAGGTCCTCGAAGAGCGAGGGCGAGATCTCACGCGAGGAACGAGGAAGGTCAGAAGCCGAGCGGGACCGTCACCGTGGAGACGGTCGCACCGTCGTTCACGGAGATCTGGACGTTGGGGCCGAGCTGCTGGAACTGGATCGTCGTGCCCTGGACGACGAAGGTCCCGCTCTGCTGTGCGTTCTCTCCGAAGATCGCATTGGTGATGCGGTCGGCCACCGCCGCCAGCAGGCGCGCATTGATGACCGCAGCGAAGTTCGAGGCCGTGGAGGGGGTGTTCCGGGTTTGCTGCTGCTGCTGCGCGATCTGCTGGGCCATCGCGTCGGCGATCTGCTTCTGGCGAACGAAGATGTTCTGTGCCGTCGCCTGCGACTGCAGCCAGTTCCCATTCAGCGGCGAGCCACCGAAGGAGGGGTTCACGGGCTGATAGTTGAGCGGGCTCGCCGCGGCCGGGAACAGCGGCCCCAGCAACGCGAATGTAAAAATGATAAATCCACGCCCCGGCATCGCCGCCTCCCTTTAACCATCCGCGGCGATAAGCCTATCTGCGCAGGCCTGACATCATCGCGAAGAACGGGCCGAGTTTACCCCACCCATTGATGGCGGCAACCCGGTCGGATTTGTTGCGAGTGCTGATCCAATACTTCTCTGATCCACAGTGATATTTTTATCACCGGAATTCGATGACGTAATGGAGAGGCCGTAGGATAAATTCGAACCGTTCTGCGTATTCGTGATGGTGTAACCCGAGCCGACGACGCTGATGTTCGAGGCGTTTCCGTATCCGACCTGACTGTTCACGAGGGCGTTGCTGTCGCCCAGGAGGCCAAGGGTCGATTGATTCAGCGCCCCATCCTGGGTCTGTGAGGTCACGTTGCCCGTCCCGGACACGCTGGCGCGAGCCGTGTTGCCGACGCCCGTCTGCGTGATGGCACTGCGGTTCACGGTGCCGGTCTGATCGATGATCGCGATGTTCCCGGATTGCGCGGACCCCGCCGCCCCGGACCGGCCGGCCGCGGCGACGGTCTCGGACAGGCCGCCCGTGGCCCGCGATGCGGCCGGCAGGCCCAGCGTGGCCGGAGCCGCGCTGACGAGCGCCGACTCGATCGCGGCCTGGTTCGACGGCCGCCGCGGTGAGGTCGCGGCCGTTGGATCGATCTGGCCGATATAGACGCTCTGCTGGGCGGCCAGGGGCGTGCCGCAGGCGAGCCCCAGAGCGACCACCAGGGCGCGCGTGACGGGGAGAGTCATGGGGCACCTCATAGGGGCGTCGTCGTCGCGGAACTGGCCTCGCAGCCGATCCGCTGGCCGTCGACATCAAGCGTCAGGGTCGCCTCGAATCCCGCATCGGGCTCCAGGCTGAGGCGGACTTCTCCGAGCCCGGCCTGGCCACCGGCCGCGACCTCGAACCGCCCGCCCTGCGACACGCGGGACGAGCCGCCGGGACCGGTCTTGACCACCAGCAAGGTGTAGGTGCCCACCACGTCGCGGCGCGCCAGCGCGATGCCGCGCAGCGTCGTGAGCGGCCCTGAGGTCTCCCGCTGGATCCGGCACCGAAGGGCGCCCTCCGCGGGCGATCCGGCTGCCGGTTCCATGCCGTGGGCTCCGATCGAGAGGAGGGGAAGGAGGGCGCCGAGGAGTGCGCCGACGGACGCGCGTGCTGTCCGCCTCATGGAAAGATCGCGACCCGGGTCAGCAGCGCGACGAGTTCGGCCTGTCGGCGGGTCTGGGTCTTGGTGAACACGGCCGAAAGCTGGGTCCGGAGCGTCGCACTGCTGAGGCCCATCTTGGTCGAGGCCTCCGACAGGGTTCGGCCGCTGACGATCTCGATCGCCAGGCGCGCCTCGG
This sequence comes from Methylobacterium sp. M6A4_1b, assembly GCF_053345175.1. NCBI lineage: Bacteria > Pseudomonadati > Pseudomonadota > Alphaproteobacteria > Hyphomicrobiales > Methylobacteriaceae > Methylobacterium > Methylobacterium sp. M6A4_1b. The sequence continues at coordinate 381,049 of NZ_JBKEZQ010000001.1, read as the reverse complement.
CCGGCGTCAGGTCGAACAGCTTCTGAAGGACGTTGAGCGTTGGACGCGGAGAATGCCGCAGATCCACCAGGATGATGACCGTTCGCGACCCGGGCGATCCGGTTTGCGCCAGCGGGATCGTATGCAGCACCAGGGGAGCGCCGGTCGACCGGGAAACCGTCACCCAGGTCTCGGACTCGATCTGCAAAGCTTGGCCGGCTTGCTTCAGGAGGCTGCGTAGCGCGCGCCGGCTTCCCTCCGGAGACGGAATGCCCAGCGATCCAAGTTCCTGCTGGCCGAGAATGTATGCGGCTGTCGTATTCAGGTCCATCGGATCCCCTTCGGAATCGACGACCACAGCGCCGCAGCTCATCCTGTCGAGCAACTGCAGCAAGGGCTGACCTGAACTCACGATGACTCCGCAACGCTTTCAAGATGCTCAGCATCTGTAGCGAATTTCGATTAATTTTTACAACCGAGCTTTGTCCGAAATCTCTCCGGCGTACCGGGTTGAAATTACGGAGTGCGCATTGCGCAGGTTCGATCGAAAGAATCGGCGGCGTGATATTGCGCTGCAACACTCCAGTGCGACATCGATACCGGTGCGGGTTCCACGATGTCATGGGCTGATCAGCCAGCTCGACGGCATGCAACTGCGAACCCAGTTCTCCGCGTCGCCGAGGGACGCGAAGATGAGCCCCTCCGCCTCGAACGGTCCGAGCCCGAGCTGCAGGAACCACCCGCTCTCCGCCTCGACGAGGAGCGCGACCAGACGACCGTGAACCCAGATCAGATAGGCGCTCTCGTGCTCGAAGGAGGACGCCGCTCTGATCACTTGAGATGTCACGTACGGCATGACGGCGGAAGGCCAATCGAAAGAACAGGTCGGAGTGCCTGCTGAAGGCACAGTAACTAGCGCCTAAGTCGATCGACGCGCATCATCTGTTTGGATGATTAACCCTAATCTGCCATCGTCGTGTCCATCGCGACATCGTCCTAAACAAATTCTAAATTGTCATCCAATTGGATGATGTGGATCGGTCGGACACTGTGTAGCTAACAGATCGTTAAGGATTGAATGCCCGGCGGGGCAACCGAGTATATCCTTTGACATAAACGGCGGCGCAAGTCCGCTCATCGACACTTGGGAGGAGGCGGAAGCCTCTACTCCGCACGGGAGTTTAGCCATTATGCATAAGCATCTTCTCGCTCTTTCCATGGGCGTTGCTGCAATCGGCCTGACGACGTCTGCTTTCGCAGGGGATCGCAATACCGTCGACTTGACCCAGAGTGGAACGAATAACCGGACGACGACCTCTCAGCAGGATGGCTCCGCGGGCACCCGATACATCCGCGTCAACCAGGACGGCACCAGCAACACCGTCGACGCCACCCAGGCCGGCGGCTCCGAGAACGGGCAGATCTTCGTCGACCAGAAGGGCGTCGGCGGCAATACCGCGGCGAAGAATTCGGCGACGGCGACGCAGGGCAACGGCTCCACGAACAGCTTCATCCAGATCACGCAGGGCGGCTTCGCCGATGGCGGCAACAACAGCGGCACCGCCAACGTGTTCCAGGGGCAGGGTAACGACAACCAGGCTCGAGTGAACCAGACGGCGACGCTCGCGACCGCGACGGTGACCCAGGTCGGCAATCAGAACCGGGCGACGACCGATCAGACTCAGGGGACTGGTTCGGCGCAGTACTCGTCCATCGTCGTCAATCAGCAGTCGAACAACAACCAGGCCTATGCGCTTCAGACGACAGGTTTGACCAACGCAAGCATCTTCCAGGGCGGCGGCGGTTCGCATGTGGTCGAGTCTTATCAGACCGGCGGCACGGCAAACCTCACCGTTGACCAGACTGGTGTCTCGAACAGAACCTACAATCTCCAGTCGACAGGCGGCGGCAACGGTCGCGACGCGACCATCGTGCAGCGTGGCGAGCGTGGCTACGTGCAGAACGTGCAGGGCGGTTCGATCAACACCTTCATCGGCATCCAGGATGCCGGCAGTGTGCAGAGCCAGATCTACAATACGCAGAGTGGCAACGGTGTTTTCGCCGACACTTATCAGGGTAGTGGCACCAATAACCTGATCGTCAACACTCAGAATGGAACCGGTGGAAACGCGAGGCTGTACCAGTACGGTGGCGACGCCAACACGATCTACAACACCCAATCGGGCACGAACGACATCTCTCTGATCACCCAGTTCGGGAACACCAACTACGTGCAGCTCGTGCAGGGTGGTTCGGGCGTCGCCGGCAACAACGCAGAGATCGTCCAGTCCGGCAACAACAACACCGTCAACGGCATGCAGATGCAGTCCGGCGGCCCCGGGGGGCAGAACGTGATGACGATGTCGCAAAACGGTTCGTTCAACACGACGACGTTCAGCCAGTCGGGCGCCGGCAACATCGCCACGGTCCGCCAGTAAGCGCTCCCTGCGCGACGCGGCGACCGGCCTCCCCTGGATGTCGGTCGCCGCGTCGAGCATTTCGCCTGCGGTTTCACAGCTTTCGCATTCTCCGCGCGAGGCGGCGTTCGGATCAGCGCGATGGCATCCGCCATCGGAGCGTCGACGTCGCATAGCGCATCGTCCTGTCAGAGCGGCTCATGATCCGGTTCCTTGCCACGACGGCTCTCGCCATCCTCGCCGTCCCGGTCCTCTCCGCGACGACGGCGCAGGCACAGGCGCCCGCAGCGGCCTGCAACGCGGATTGTGTCCGCTCGAACGCCGACCGGGCGCTGCAACCCTGTGCGTCTCAGATCGAAGCGCAGGCTCCCAACGACTTCGACTGGATCTCGCGACCCTACGGAGGCATCTTCCAGGAAGCCGATCCACCGGAGGTTCCGACGTCCTCCGTGGTGCGCTACCGGGGCGATTCCATCCGCTTCCTAAGCCCGCAAAGGGAATGGGCGCGGATCATCTACGAGTGCAGCTGGGACGCGGCCGCCGGCAAGGTGATCGCCGTGAAGGTCCGGATCGGCCTCCTCGGCAAGCCGAACGCCGTGGCGACGGCCCCGATGTCCGGCGCTCGGCCGCCCGAGGCCGCGAGGCCGGCGCCCGCCATGGTCGCGGCTCCCCCCGTCGCTGCGGCGGTCCCCCCTCCAGCCGGCCGCCTCAAGGTCGGCGAACCGACGATGACGGAAGTGCGCCAGGTGACACCGAAGCCCGGGACCGTGCGCTGATCCCATAACGGATCGAACATCATCGGCATTCTAGAATGGCACGAACGTCACTTCGGCGGCGTCTTACGGTCGGTGCAAACATCCACAAGATCAAGGGCCAGCCCGGGAAACGCGGCGGCACCCCCGGGGGAGGGTTTCTCATGCGGTCGATCGGTGTCGGTCTCGTCGCTCTCCTGTCCATCGTCGCGGTCGAGGCCGGCGCCGCGCCGCAAGCACCCGGCGGCGAGGCCGAACTCCTGGCCCAGTTGCGCGCCGGCTCCGGGACGACGGCTTCCCAGTTCCTGATGCCGACCTCGGGTTCGACCCTGACCCCGCAGGGGTCCGCCACGCCGCGCTTCCTGCAGGCGAGCGCGGCCGGACCCGTCGCCTTCGCGCCGCTGGTGGAGGCCGCCGCCCATCGCCACGGCATCGCGATCGACTTCTTCAAGCGTCTGATCCGGCAGGAGAGCGGCTACAACCCCAACGCCGTCAGCTCTGCGGGCGCTCAGGGCATCGCCCAGTTCATGCCGGGCACGGCGGCGATGATGGGCCTGGACGATCCGTTCGACCCGGCCAAGGCCCTGCCGAAATCCGCCGAACTCCTGGCCGCGCTGCACCGGCGCCTCGGCAACGAAGGGCTTGCGGCCGCGGCCTACAATGCCGGGGAGGGCCGCGTGCGCGCCTGGTTGTCGGGCCAGGGCGGCCTGCCGCTCGAGACGCGCAACTACGTGCGGGCGATCACCGGCCGGGAGGCCGAGGAATGGGCGCCGGCGAACCTTTCGGCGATCCTGGTGCCGGTTTCCCTGCCGGCGGCACGCAGATCCGCCTTCACCGGAGCGTCCGCCCGCATCTCCCCGGAATGGGCCTTCGCCCTCACGATCCTGCCCTCCGCGGCTGCGAATTCGGCCTTCGCCAAGCCTGCCGCGTCCCGGCCTGCGCAGACGGCTCAGGCGGCTGCGCGGCCGGGACGGAGGGTCGGCCGCCCGGTCTCGGGAGAGGCGGCGCTGTGCGAGGGCATGCGCAGCACCGGCTGCATCGTCGCGGCCGTGTATTGAGTCTATCGCTGGTCCACGCGCAGGACGTTGCCCTGGCCGACCTGCACTGCCGACATCCGGTTTCCGTATCCGCTCTGGATCGCGACGATCGCCTGATCGGACCCCGATTGCTGCAGCACGAGGGCGTTCTGGCTCCCCAGCGTCACCGCCTCGATGGTGTTGTTCCCACCGCTCTGGGTTGCGGCGATGCTGTGGTTCCACCCGGTCCGATGGATCGCGAGTCGGTTGTCCGAGCCGGTCTGCTGCAGGTCGAGGGCATGAGCCCCGCCGCTCGGGTTCAGGAGATGGGACTCCGGCCCCATACGCCGCGAAGGGGACGGGGCCGCCGAAGCCAGCGGGTTCGATCGCATCGCGCTGGGCGAAACCTGGCCGATCCAGATCTCGTTCGCCCATGCCGGAAGCATGCCGTCGAGGAGGAGCGCCGTGGCGCAGGTCATCCAAAGGGCTGGACGAGAAAATCTGCGCATTGTCTGTAATCCTGGCAGCCCTTAAGATCCTGAGATCAGTAGGGCATCTGTCTTTCCGGTGAGTTAAGCCACGATTGGAAATCGATCCCGTGCCGCAATCGACCTGTGACCTGACGTGACGACACTGATGCTCCGAATCTTCTGGGCTGCGACGGCCGTCCTCGGGCTCTCCGGCGCGCTGGCGCGCGCGCAGACGGCCGGGAACGTGAACGATTGCACGTTGATCCAGGACCCGACCGAACTGCGCAATTGCATCCTGCGCTTCGAAGGACAGCGGACGCCGCCCCCGGTGACGCTGGAGAGCGGGACGGATGCGAACGGGCGCCCGATCCCGGCGGGCGACGGCACATTCGAGCCAGCCGCGGCCGCCGTGCCTCCCCTGTCGAAAGCCGGTCCGCGGCTGCCCCGATCGACCGCGGCCCACGGGAACACGAGCCGGCCCCGCGGCAGCCGGATCCCGCAGAAGCTCCGGCCGCAACCGCGTCCGAGGGGACAGGATGTCTGGGTCGAACAGCTCAGCCTGCCGCATCGGAAAGGAAAATGACCTTCACCCGCCGGGACGGTCCACACGCCTCCCAGGCGCCGGGGCCGTCTCGATCCGTCGGATCCTCCGCTGCGGGACTTTCGGACGGGAGCGCACCTGCACCCGCCGGTCGCACCGCACGCATGCGCAGCCTCGCTCACCCGAAAGGACCGCATGCGCCGCGTGCCTCAACCGCTGCGCAGGAGAGGACGGCGGCGACCGCAAGCAGACGCGCGATGCGCTTTCCTTCATCGGGCTTCACCTGTCCGACTTCGGACGGATAGCGGACGGGCGCTGGCAGGATCACGAGCTTGGGTGGGATCACGGGGCTGGGGCCGGTTGCGAATCCCGGTCGGGACATGCCCGAGGTGAATCGGCCTGCCGGTCGCCACCCGTATAAGCCTCCGTGCCCGCGCCGGTTCGAGAGCTCCGAGGCGACGGGATCGTGCGGAAATCGCGTGGCAGGGCGTGCTCTGCTGGAAACGCCCTGCGCGGTGTCTATCGCATGCGCAGGCCGGGTTGCCCGCCGCCGAGTCCGTCCTCGGGGTCGAGCCGGACGGCCATCGCCCCGGGTCGTCCGGGACGGATCTCGTTCGAGGCTCGCGGGGAGGGGCCGACGATGCCGAACCTCGGTCTCAGGTCACAAGCGCTGCTCGTCTGCCCTGTCCGGTTCGCTCGCCCCGGATGCTGGCTCGAAGGCCGGCGGATTTCTGCACGCCGGATCCCTGGCCATCACGGTTTGAGGGCTGTCGAGGCCCTTCTGCTGGGCGGAGGCACCTGGGTGGCGACGTCGACGTCGCCGCCCGGGTGCGGGGAAGGTCAGGCGGCTTCTTCGTGATAATAGTCGCTGTAGTAGCGTCCCTTGTAGAACTCGAGACGCTTCAAGGCGGCGATGTCGGCATTGTTGAGGACGACGCCGAGGGTCCGCTCGTGGATCGCGCCGGCGTTCGAGAGCGCCTCGACGACGGCGTGTTGGGAGGTCTTGCCCCATTCGACGACGTAGACGAACGCATCGATGAGGTGAGCGGCGGCTTTGGCGTCCGCCACCGACATGATCGGCGCGAAGTCGACGAAGACGTACTCGTAGGTCCCGCGCGCATCCGACAGAAGCTGAGCCATCGCCATCGACGAGAGGAGTTCGGCCGTGTTGGGAATCCGCTGCGGCACGACCGCCGGAAGGAAGTCCAGGCCGGTCTCGGTGTCGCGGCAGACCCCGTCCGCGAGGCTTACCGCGCGGCGGAGAACCTCGACGACGCCGACCTCGGCATGGGGGGTGAGATTGCGGGTGAGGGTCGGGTTGCGCAGATCGCCGTCGATCAGCAGGACCCGGTGACCGGTCTGGGCCACCAGTTCCGCCAGATTGGCGGCCACGGTGGTCTTGCCCTCCTTCGGCAGGGACGAGATCAGTCCGATGACCCGCACCTCGCGTCCGAGGCGCGCGATGTCGATCGAGACCTTCACGTTGCGCAGAACCTCCGTATAGCGCGAGAACGGCGTATCGACGACGTGCCGGAAGCGACTGCCCTTCCCGAGGGCGACCTTCGACGTGACGTTGATCGCCGAGGGCAGGCTCGCGCCGGAATCCGGGACCGACGGAAGAATGCCGATGCATTCCAGGCCGGTCTGCTGCTTGATCTCGGCCGGGGTGCGGAAGAAGCTGTTCAGGAGTTCGAGGCCGATCGCCGCGACGACCCCCATCATGAAGCCCGCGATCGTGCCCGCCGGAACGATCAGCATCGTCTTCGGACCGGATTTCCCCGACGGCTCCGTCGCCGGCGTGATCACGCGCGCATCGGTGATCGGGAAGGTCTGCTGCTGCGTCGCCTCCTCGAACTTCTGCAGGAAGCTGTCGTAGAGATTTCGGTAGGTCTGGGACGAGCTCTCGAGCTCGCGCAGCTTGACCTGCGCCTGGCTGCTCGTGCCGGCCTGGTCGACGAGCTTGGAGAGACTGGTCTCGAGGGAGACCTCGCGGGCACGGGCGATATTGTAGTCGCTCTCATAGGTCTGCGCGATTCTCCGGACCTCGTCGACGATCGAGCGCTTGAGCTCCTCCATCTGGTTGCGGAGATTCACCGTAGCGCTGTGCTGGGGGCCATACTTGGCCGACCAATCCGCCTCCTTGCGTGCGGCGTCGAGGTACTGCGCGCGCGCCCGGTTGATCACGTCGTTGCGCAGCGCGTCGGCGACCGTCGCATCCGGCAGATTTCCGCTGCTGATCTCGCGGACGCGATCGAGGCGGGCCTTGGCTTCCGCCGTGACCGCCCGCGCCTGGATGAGCTGGCTGTTCACGTCCGCCAGCGACTGCTCGCTCATCAGGCCGCGGCTCGTGTCGACGATGTTGTTTTCGGATTTGAACGCCTGCACGGCGAGATCGCTCTGCGTCGCCTGCGCCTTGAGCTCGGTGATGCGCTCCTGCAGCCACCGGCTGGCACGACGGGTGGCCTGGAACTTCGCGTCCAGCTCGCCGACCATGTAGGCGTCCGCGATCGCGTTCGCGAGGCGGGCCGACTTCTCAGGGTTCGTGGTCTGCACATCGACCTGGATCACGTAAGTCAGGCCGACGCGCTTCGCGGTGACGCGCTTCACGAAAGCCTGGATCGCATCCCGCTCGATGTCCTCCTGCGAGCGCACGGTCGGCTCCGAGTCATCCCAGGAAAACAGCGACAGCAGCGAGCCGATCAGGGACGGCGAGCCCGAGCCGACGAACTCCGGGTCCTTGAGCAGCTGCTGGTCGCGAATCACGGACCGCGCCACCCCCTCGGATTTCAGGATCTCGACCTGGCTCTCGACGGCACCGGCATCGACCGGGCCACCGAAGTTCACCTCCTGCTTCGACATCACGTTGTTCTTCCGGGTGTCGATCAGCAACTTCACCGAGGCGGTGTAGCGCGGCGCAGACGTGGCGACGTAACCCACGGCCAGAAACATGCCGACGAGCGTACAGGCCAGGATCACAGGCCACTGACGGCGCAGGATCATGACCATATCTTTGAGGTCGAGCTTCTTTGCCGGCCGTTCCTGTGGCTCTTCGGGCATGGGACGCGTCTGGTCCAGCAGCTTCAGCATCCCGATATTCTCCCACCGGTCATTTGGTGCGTTCGAAGACAATGTAACAAGGTGCCTTATCCGAGATCGATCAGGCAGACTCAGTGTCTGGAGCCCACATGGAGCCTATCGCCGGATTAGGCCGGCAATGCGTGTTTAGAAAGGCATCTCCGCCTAACCATCGGGTCGCGCCGGACCTTGAGGACGAAGGCCCGATATTGTGCCGCCGTTCCTCCGCGAGTTCGGCCGGAGGCCTCGGGTTTCGATGAGCCGACGCATCGGCACTGGGACCGTCCGCGTCGGTGCTGTCGATGTTCCAGATATCTGGTCGCCCCTCGCGGCTGCGTTGCCGCGGGTCATGCCGACACCCGCGGGTCCGGGAGGATTGCAGATCTCGCGGACCCGACCGCCGGGGATCCGAAGCAGATTCGGTGCCGTTCCGCTCTTCACATTCGAGCGAGCTGATGCGGTGCAGCAGATCGGCGCGCCGCCGACGAAACGAACGAAGGGGCCATCGCAGGCGATGCGAGCAGAGCGAGGGCGTGAACGAATCTCCGAGACGCGTCCGGACGTCGCGCCGACCGGCGGTCTTGAGAGAAACCAGTCCAACCATCCAGTCTTTGGACCTGCCCTCAAGACTGCAACCTCCTACCTGCGCGCTGCAACACGGCAGTCCCGGTCGCGGCTGGCTCCGTAGGCGGACTTTAGACCAAGCCCCTCCTCTTACAAGGTGCTGGTCCTTAAAAATTTGTGCGCCGCAGCGACCACGACGCGAGTGGGAAGTTTTTTTGCCGGGTCTAGGGTCGGAACGCGCTGACCGAGCCGGATCGGCTGGACAGAGGATCCCCGTTGGACGAGCCGCGGGCGCCCGCGCCGGCCGCTGCAACGAAGTTTCCGCTCAGGAGGTAGACGGATCCTGTGGGAAGGACCCCGCTGCTCCTCTCCAGCGGAGCGCGCGGATAGACGCCTCCGCCGGGGACGCTGTCGGCCACTTCGCCCGGCGGCACGGAAGGCGGATTGACCGGAACGGCTTCCGTCACGATGTCCCCCGCGACGCCTTCGAAGCCGCGCTGAACATCCTGGTTGCCGGCGACCACCACGGCGCGCTGCATCCGAAGTGCGATGGTCGGGTTGCTCCGCATGCAGATCACCGCCGCCGCACCCAATCCGGTGCCGAGCGCCCGCATCTGGTCGGCGGTTCCCTTGCCGTTCAGCGTCAGAAGCCGGTCGACCAGATCGGGACTCCGAAGGGTCGCATTGCGGACCTCGATCGCCATCGTCCCGCCGCCCTCGCCGAACTGGGTGAGGAGGGAGGCCGGATCGGCCGCGAAACGCTCCGCGGAAGCCTCGGTCTCGGGCGAGCGCGACGGCATGCATCCGTCCGTCGCCGCCGAAGCGCCGGAGGCCGAGAGGCCCGCGAGGACGACTGCTCCGAGGAGGGCCGCGTAACGTCTGGTCATTGACCCAAAGCCCTGAACCGGCAGGCACTTCCTGCACGGGCGACAACTTTAAGCGATGTCACCCGGTTCCACAATCAAATGTCCGCGATATTCACAGGTCCGAAATCGCCGATCCGGCGGGTCCTTCCTGTAGATCCACAATCGGCATCGGCCCTGGTCTTCGGCTTCGTCGAATCGCGGCCAGACACGCTGCGGTATGTTCCGTAGAGGGCGGACGCATGAACTTGATCCCGGCCGCGGCTGTTGGATCGTCGAGGAAAACGTCGGGTCAGGACAAGTCACGACCGGGCGGATTCGTGGTTGTTCCGTCCGGTCACGTATCGAGATCGGCCTCGCTCGCGCTCCTGAATCCCGATTCCTGCGAAGCCCAAGATCTCGTGATGGCGCTGGTCGTCGCAGCGTGCGCCGATACAGGCTCGCTGCCTGCGGAGGCGGGGGTCTGCTCGGGAGGATTGACAGACACCCACCTTCGCTCCGTCCTGCTGTCCGGATCTGCGAAGGCGGCCACGACCGATGAAGACCATCCTCTACGCCCGGGTGTCCACCGGCGACCAGACCATCGCGCACCAGCAGGCGCAGGCCGTGGCCGCCGGCTTTGCCGTCGACGAGGTGGTGGCCGATGACGGCGTGTCGGGCCTGGGCACCGGCCTGCGCGAGCGACCGCAGGGACGCCGTCTGTTCGATCTGCTGCGCCGGGGCGACGTCCTGGTGGTGCGCTGGGTCGACCGCCTCGGCCGCAACTATGCGGATGTCTGCGATACCCTGCGGGAGATGATGCGGCGCGGCGTCGTGGTGCGCACGGTCATCCACCGGCTCACCTTCGATGGCGCCGCCGCGGACCCGATGCAGCAGGCCGTGCGCGACGCCCTCATCGGCTTCATGGCGGCGACCGCTCAGGCCCAGGCGGAAGCCATGCGGGAAGCGCAGAAGGCCGGGATCGCCCAGGCGCGGGCACGCAGCGACGCCTATCGCGGCCGCAAGCCGAGTTTCAGCCGGGCGCAGTACGAGGCCGTGCGCGGCGCGCTCAGCGAAGGCCGGGGCATCGCCGCGATCGCTGCCGCGACAGGCCTCAGCCGGCAGACCGTCTACCGCATCCGCGACAAGGCCGGGGAAGCGGAGGCGGCGCTGGCGCGCTGGGCCTGACGCCTGGGCGCTTTGGAAGCGCCGAACCCGGCCGAGGCGCTGCTTCGTATGGTCGCCTCCCGTGGGCGGCCGCATCGGCTAGTCTGGAGCGCCTGACCGATGCGGGATCACCATGGGCGCCGCCACTCTCCTCGGGCTCACCACGCTGGCGTTCCTGGCGCCGCTCCCGCCCGAGCGGTTCCATCTTCCGGAGCCGCCGCCCCGCGGCGCCGGCTGGGCGGTCTGCGCCGTGGTCGCCCTCCTGCTCGTGGTCACGGTGGTGCCCCTCAGCCTCGCGCTCGCCGACAAGTGGGCCATGGACGCGCATGTGGCCGAGTGCCGGGCCGCGGGCGGCCGCTTCGTCCCGGTCGCCTCGGTCAACGGGCGGGCCTATCGCTGCGACCAGCCCGAGCGTCCGCGTTCCTGAATCGGCTCCGGCCTCTCCCGTCTAGAAATCCGCGTGGATGCGGGTGCCGAAGAAGTCCGCCGGCCCACGGTCCCGGTTGTAGGCCGGGTTCACCACGTGCTGGTAGTTCACCGATAGGGTCAGGGTCTTGTTCAGGGCGAAGGCGTAGTAGGCCTCGACCGCGCGCTCGGGAGCGTAGTTGAGGCGGCCGTCGCCGATGAGGAGGCCGACGCCGCCATTGGCGAAGAAGGCACGGTGGCTCGGCGAGATGGCGTTCATCGAGGTGCCGAGGCCCACCGTGTCGCCGGGCCGACCCCAGGCGGTGCCCTTGAGCGACACGCCGCCGGAGACGGAACGGTCGATGTCGGTGAAGGACAGGCTCTCGGTGCGGCCGTCATTGGCGCTGAAGCGGGCGAAGACGCCGAGGTCCGGCGTCACGGCCTGTTCGAGGTTGAGGTAGAAGCCCGTCTTGCGCCGCGCGGCCCGGGTGGCGGCGGCCGCGTCGTTGATGTCGCCGAACACGCCGGCCTGGGTCAGCGACACCACCTCGCGGAAATCGGCGGTGTTGCCGACATTGGTGAAGAAGCCGAGGCGCAGCTTGCCGGGTTGGTCGAGGCCCGGCAGCACGTGGCGCTCCTCGAACTCGATGGTGGTGCCGGCCCGCCGGAACACGCGCGGGTCGAGGACGTCGCTGGAGGGTTCCTTCGGCACCTGGGTGTAGGCGGCGCGGATGGCGAACGCGGCTTGATTGTACTCGACCATCACGCCTTGGGTGAAGCCGGGCAGGTTGGCGGGGAAGTCGTAGGCGCCCGAGGCCCAGATGCCCCAGTTCATGAAGTCGACCCGCGGATCGTGGGCGTAGACGTTGCCGTCGAAATAGTCGCCCAGGGCGAACTTGCCCGCCACCACGGTGATCCGCTCGATGTCCCGCCGGGTCGCGACCTGGTTCGGGCCGTCCGGCACGTCCTCGGTCTCGCCGCCGAGGCCGAAGGTCTGGCGCACGAAGTAGCGGTTGGAGCGCAGCTTCGGGAACGGCGCGCCCGCCTTCTGCGCCTCGCCGTTGACGAATCCGGCGACGCCGAGGGTTCGGCTCAGGCCGAAGCCCTGGGAGAATTCCGGGTTGTAGTAGAGTTCGGTGCCCTCGAAGAGCTTGAGCCCCAGGAAGGCGGTGGCGGTGGTGGTCGACTGGACCTGGCGGCCGATCAGGCTCGCCGGGCCGGTATAGGGCGCGCGGAAGCCCGGCACGCCCTGGGCGATGAAGGTGGTCTGGCCGTGGAGCGAGAAGCGGTCGCCGAAGCCGCTGCCGGGATCGTGCGGGGCGGCCTCGTCGGCCTCGGGCGGCAGCACGAAGCCGTTCGGATGCCAGGACAGGCGCGCCATCATCTGATGCGAGGTGAAGGAATCCTGCCGCGTCGTCACCGGGCCGAGGCCCGGGACGGCGCCGAGGTCGAAGCGGCCACTGCCGCCGAGATCGAGGTAGCGGTAGTCGATCCCGAGTGCGAGGCTCTCGGAGATGGCGAACTGCACGCCGGCTCCCAGGGTGAAGCCGAGAGAGGAGAGATCGCGCCGCGCGGTGGAGACGAGCCCGGTCCCGGGGTCGGGATAGCTCGCCAGGATGCGGGCATTGGCCCCGGCGAGCCCGAAGCTCGCATAGACCAGCGACCGCTCGAACGCGTAGCCGAAACGCCCGCGCAGGGTGCCATAGACGTCCGTCTTGGCCCGGATCAGGCCGAGGCCCGGATCGCCGTCTCCGACGAAGCCGGGCGTGGGCAGGAGCACGGGCCGCTTGAGGTTCGCGCTCGCGACGTCGGCCTCGATCCCGTAGAGCCAGGGGCCGGTCTGCCAGTTGTAACCGCCGAACAGGCCGCCGACGGCGGTGGTTGCGTTGCGGCCGAGGTCCGGCCGCCCGGTGGCGTCGCCCGTCCTGAAGCCCCGGACCGGGCGGCCGCCGACCGTGGTGTCGCGAAAATCGTAGGCACCGTAGGAATTGCCGGCGCTGCCCGCGAGGCCGAGATACGGGCCCGACCAGTCGACGAAGGCCGGCATCACGGGCGTGGGCCGGGACGGTGCGAGATCGGCGGCCTGCGCACCGGACACGGTTGTCAGGGTGAGCAGGGCGGCGCTGGCGCTCCGCCTGCAGCCGCGGCGCCGATCGCGATCCGGTATCGTCATGTCGCCCCCGGGCCTCCGTTCCGAAGACGCGGTATAGACGATGCTATAACTGTGACAATATGGTTTAATCCGAGCCCGTCTCGGATCGGCGCGACTGTTGCTCAAACAGCGCAGGCGTCGGTCCGCAGGGCTTCGAGTGGAGCAGGCCGATCATCCGGGAGGCGATGCCGGCGTGAAGCCGACCCAGCGGCAGAGCCCGGTTCATAGCCGGCATCTGCGAAGGCCTGATGACCGTCACGGCATCCCCCATTTGGGGGATGCCGGGCCGTGGGGTACGGCCTAGCCTGAGCATCTCCAAGGTTTCGGACCGTCTCGGCTCGCAGGGCACAGCTCCTGCGGGCCGCTTTTTTGGTCGCGGCGTTGGATGGCCAGGGCGCCGTCAGGCTTCGCCCGTCTCGATCTTCTCGATCAACGCGGTCAATTCTCCGATCCGCAGGCGAAGGCCTTCGCGGGTGCTCTCGTCCATGTCGCGTAGCGCGTAGCCGTCTTCGAACTGGCGCTTCTCAGTGTGCGCGTCCTGCCCGAGCGCGGCGAGGTCCTGCATCAGGCGCTCGCGCTCGACGAGGTATTGGGTCTTCCGGTCATCGGTCGTGGGCATGGTCATTCCCTGGCGGATGGCGCGCGGCGCGTCCGGATCGCCTGACGGGGCAGGCTCGCCGGGGAAACGCGAACCGCCGGCCCAGAGTTCGAGCGGCGCAATCCGGAACCATAGCGCCGCCCGGCCGTTACACCGGCGACCCAAGCTCGATGACCTCACGCCCGCCCGGCTTCTGCCGCGGCGGGTTTTTTTCGGGTCGATCGACCCGATCGGCTTTGCCTTCCGCTCTCGGAACGTCGCCCCTGGGCGCGTAATCGCGATCGTGTGACCTGACGAGATCACGGACCGATCGTGGATAGAAAGAAGATCAGCACGGATCTTACAAGTAATTATAATGCTGAATTTACGTGCTACAGCGCAAGTTTTGAGCACGAAAAATCCCTTAGTCAGGCTTTAATCTTCCGGTTCGTAGCATGGCCACGACATCATTCCGGAGATCTCCCGTGGCTCTGCTCGCGCGCTTCAGCATCATCACCAAACTGATCGCCGTGGTCAGCCTGATCGGAATCATCGTTAGCGGCTGCCTCTGGTATGCCACCACCCAGATGGCGATGATCGACAGCGCCTACAGCCGCTTCATCTCCCACGACACCAAGGCGATCGCGGATCTGCGCACGGTCAACCGGCTGGTCTTCACGCTGAGCTACTTCAACTTCCGCAACATCGCCGAGACCAGCCCCGGCGAGATGCAGCGGACCGACAAGGGCTTCGACGAGGCCAGCGAGCGCCTGAACAAGGTCCTGGCGGAGCTGCGGGACTCGGCGCCCAGCTTCGGGCCGCGCATCGACGTGCTGAAGCAGAAGGTCAACCGCTTCATCGCCGACAGCTCCGAGGCGCGTACCCTCGCGAGCAGCGGCCTGAAGGCCGAGGCGGTCACCCTGCTGCACCAGACCGTCGACCCGACCTTCGACGCGATGGTGGCGGAGGGAAGCGCCCTCGGCCGGGACATCCGCACTTTCGTCGACGACGGCGCGCGCGACCTCGCCGCACTGACGGACCGGACCCGGACCAACACCCTGCTGCTCGGCGGCCTCGGCCTTCTCGCCGGCTTGGCGGCGGCCGGCGTCGTCGCCGTGTTCGGCATCACCCGGCCGATCGGCCAGCTCGTCGAGGCCCTGCGCCGGATGGCCCGCGGGGATAGCGATGCGGCGATCCTCGGGCGCGACCGGCGCGACGAGGTCGGCGCCGTGGGCCGCGCCGTGGAGGAGATCCGCGCCCTCGTCGCCCGCAAGGCTTCGGAGGAGGCCGAGCGCCGTCAGATCGCGGACGACGCGGCGGCGGCGAAGCGCCGGCGCACCATGTACGAGCTCGCCGACGGCTTCGAGACTGCGGTCGGCACGATCATCGCCACCGTCTCGGCCTCGGCTGGCGCGCTGCAGGTCACCGCCGAGGCGATGAGCACCAACGCGGCCCGCACCACCGACCGGTCGGTGACGGTGGCGGCCGCCGCCGAGGAAGCGGCCTCCAACGTCAACACCGTGGCGGCCGCGGCCGAGGAACTGGGCTCGTCGGTGCAGGAGATCGGCCGTCAGGTCGACGGCTCGGCGAACCTCGCCCTGCGGGCGGTGGAGGAGGCGGCCCAGACCGCAGGACTCGTCGAGGACCTCAGCACCGCCGCCGCGCGGATCGGCGACGTCGTCGCGCTCATCACCACCATCGCGGGCCAGACCAACCTGCTGGCGCTCAACGCCACCATCGAGGCGGCCCGGGCCGGCGAGGCCGGGCGCGGCTTCGCGGTGGTCGCCGCCGAGGTCAAGGAACTCGCCAACCAGACCACGCGCGCGACTCACGAGATCGAGGAGCAGATCGGTCGCATCCAGGCTTCGACGGCGCAGGCGGTGGGGGCGATCCGCACCATCAGCGGCCGGATCGGCGAGATCAGCCAGGTGACGACGACGATCGCGGCGGCGGTGGAGGAGCAGGGTTCGGCCACGCAGGAGATCGTCCGCAACGTCGGCCAGGCCGCCGGCGGCACCAGCGAGGTCACCGAGAACATCTCGGGCGTGGCCCACGCGGCCGAGGAGACCGGCGCCGCCGCCCGTCAGGTGCTGGTGTCGGCCTCCGACCTGACCGCCCAGTCGGAGCACCTCACGGTGCAGGTCACGCGCTTCCTGGAGACGGTCCGGGCGGCGTGAGGAAGTTGCCCGGCATCGCGTGGCGCGAGGGCGGCCGGCTCACGGCCCGCGAGCCGGCGAGCAGGAAGCGCCAGGGCGTCTCCACCGCGCGGGAGATGCCGATCCGGCGATCGGCGATCCAGGCCGGGGCCGCCTCGGGGGCGGCGAGCGCGAAGGGCGGCGCGTCGAGGGCCAGGCCGTCCATCGCGAGGGTGACGGCCAGGGCCTGGCACAGGCGTCCGGGCCCGGCGCAGAGGCGGCGCGGATCGGACAGCCCGCGCCGTTGCGCCATCGTCGCGAGCCCGTGGCGGGGCTCCAGCGCGCGGATCAGCACCGCGCTGCCCGGCTCGCAGACGAGGTTCAGGCACCAGTGCATGCCGTAGGAGCGGTAGACGTAGGCGTGCCCCGGCGGCCCGAACATGCTGGCATTGCGCCGGGTCGGGCCGTTCAAGCTGTGCGAGGCCGGATCGCCGCGGTCATAAGCCTCGGTCTCGACGACGATCCCGCCGATCCCGTCCACGCGCAGGTCGCAGCCGATCAGCGCGGCGGCCACCTCCGCCGCCGGCCGGGTGAAGAAGCCGGTGGCGAGGGGCGCGCCGACGGGGTCGCCCGCCGCATTCAAGAGGTGGACGCGCCCTTCGCGCCCTTGGCGCCGCGCAGGTCGGCGCGGGCGCGCTCCAGCCCCTCGGGTCCGAGGTCGAGGGCGAGCCGGACCGCCCGCTCGACATAGGCCTGTGGCGTCAGGCCGGAAGCCTTCGCGGCCCGCGACACCTCCAGGCCGAGGCCGAGATCGAGGGGGATCGCGCTCGTACGCGCCGGGGTCGGCTCGGCCGCGGCGGGCGCGGTCGCCAGGGCCGCCTGGGACACGGCCGGGGCGGCGGCCGCGCGCAGGGCGGCGGTACCGGTGAGCGGTGCCGGTCCGGTCTCCGGGCGCGACGGCAGGCCGAGGGCCTCGCGCCGCCCCTGCGCCGCCAGCCGGTCGGCGCGCTCGTTGCCGGCCTCGCCCGCATGGCCCCGCACCCAGGTCCAGCGCACGTCGCGCCGCGCCGCCAGGGCATCGAGCTCCTGCATCAGCTCGACGTTCTTCACCGGGCCGGTGGCGGTGCGCCAGCCCTTGGCCTTCCAGCCCCGCATCCACTCGGTCACCGACTTGATGACGTATTGGCTGTCGCACCGCATCTCGATCTGCGCGCCCTCGGGGAAGTGGCGCAGGGCGTTGATCGCGGCCGTCAGCTCCATGCGGTTGTTGGTGGTGGCCCGGTCGCCGCCGCAGAGCTCGATCCGGCCGCTCTCGGCTTCGATCACCACGCCCCAGCCGCCGGGGCCGGGATTGGGATCGCATCCGCCGTCGGCATAGACGATGGTTCGCATGGGGCTCGCTTCGACCTGTTCACGACGCGCCGTCCCGCAGACGGGGCGGCGCCGGGGCATCCGGGCGCCGCCCATAGCACGGCCGTGGTTCTCTCGGGCACCCGCCTCAGGCGCGGGCCGGATCGATGCGGTAGCGGATCGGCTTGAAGCTGTTGTTGTTGGATTGCAGGGCCGAGCAGGCGGTCAGCCCGATCACGAGGTCGCATGCCGCCTCGAAGGTGACGTGATCGCCCGCCCGGCTCAGAGGAGGCTCGACCTTCAGCGCGCCCGTGCCCGCGTCGACCGTGACGTTCATGAACACGTTGAAGGCCACCGGGATCCGGTCCGGCACGACGCCGTAGGGCGCCAGCGCCGCCGCGAGGTTGCCGAAGCAGCCCCGGTGCGGATGGGTGTCGCCGTAGATGATCCGGAAGGTGTCGGCCGAGCACGGGGTGAGCAGGAAGTCGTGGCGGCCCACCGTGTCCGCGACGATGCGCAGGAGCACGTTCGAGCGGTTGGAATAGATCGGGTCGCCCGTGGTGAGATAGATCCGGCTGGCATAGTCCAGGGTCCGGCCCGACGAGATCACCTCGTCGAGGTCGCCGCGCACGAAGGCGAGGAGGTCGGCCACCTGCTCGCCCTGGGGGTCGATCACGGTGAGGCGTTCGCCCTTGTCGAGGGTGAAGGCGACGCCGGAGCGGGGCGCGATCTCGTGCAGGGTCGATGCGTGCGTGGGGCTCTCAGGCGGCATCCTGGGCCTCCGGCGCGCGGCCCCGGAACGGGCAGATCCAATCGGCCCCGACGGCGCGGCCGCTGTACTGGCGCGCCTCGGAGGCGTCGCCGTGCCGGGCCAGCATCGGGTTGATCGAGCCGGCCAGGGCCTCGTCGCGGGACAGGATCGCGCTGCGCAGCTTCTCGTAGCGGCCCTCCGCGCGCAACTGCTCGAACTGGGCGCGCAGGTTGAAGACCAGGACCGGATGCGGGAAACGCCGGGCGGGGCGGCTCGCGCCGGGATGCATGCCCACGACGAAGAACGCCTCGCCGCCGAAGGAGAGCGAGAAGTGCGGATCGTTCGGATCGGCCTCGACGCGCGCGTCGTAGCGCTGGCCGAGGAACGCGTCCTTGTCCGACAGGGACTGCACGCGGTCCCAGAGGTGGCGCTCGAAGGCCTCCTCGCCGAGATCCGTCGGATCCTCGAAGATGACGGCGAAGCTCTGGAACAGGTCGGGCTTGGCGCGGTAGCGGCAGATGAAGGCGAGGAGCGCCGGATAGAGCCGGGGGTCGTCCCAGGTCGACGCGATGCTGCGCGCCACGACGATCTTCATCTGGCCCTTGGAGAGGGCGGATTTGGCGCCGACGCAGGGGAAGGGCTGGCTTCGGATGAAGTCCTGGAATCGCACGGCCAGGGGATGGCCGCTGTCGTCGGTGGGAAGATACATGGAGACTCGACGCTGACAGCACCCGGAACGCAGGGTGCCCGAGGTGAACCGGACCCGGATGGCCGAGTTCCGTTCGCGCGACGGCATGGCACCCCTGCTCCACAGGTTCGGGCGGGAGTGGGCGGAGCCTCCACGCAGAACCTTTGCCGGCGCCGGGCATTGAACCGGCGATGCCGAGACGGGACCCGACCACGATGACGATCCAGCCATGACCGGGCGACAGGGAGCCGCCCGGTTCGCGAAGGGCATCTTGCGGGCGCTGCGCCTGCTGGCCAAGCCCGTCCGCCGCTCCCAGGGCCGCGCCGGAACGGTGGTGGAGACCTATCGGGGCTACGGCTCGCGCGACGAGGTCTTCCTCATCGGTCGGGTCTTCCGCCAGTCGCGCCGGGCGGCCGATGCGCCCGACGACGGCTGGGCGGCCGAACTGCGCGACATCCGGCGCCGCATCACCCGCCGCAAGGTGGCGGGCGCGGTTCTCACCGCCCGTTTCTTCGGGTGCGAGGAACAGGTCGTCACCGACCGGGACGGCTACTTCCGCGTCCACCTGCGGCCGAACCTGCCCGCGCCCCCGCAGGCCTCCTGGCACAGCATGGAACTCGATCTGGCCGGGCCCGAGCCGGTGCGGGCGAAGGGGCAGGTGTTCATCCCGTCGGCCGATTGCCGGCGGGTGGTGATCAGCGACATCGACGACACGGTCATGCGCACGGGCGTCGCCAACAAGGTGAAGATGCTGTGGCGCCTGTTCGTGGAGGATGCCGAGAACCGCGTCGCCTTCCCGGGCGCCGCCGCCCTGTACCGGGCGCTCTATGCGGGTCCGTGCGGGGCGGAGGGCAACCCGATGCTCTACGTCTCGCGGGCACCCTGGGGCCTCTACGACATGCTCAGCGAGTTCTTCGTCATGCACCGGATTCCCGTGGGGCCGGTGCTGTTCCTGCGGGAATGGGGCCTGTCCTGGACGAGCCCGCTGCCGCGCCGGGCCGAAGATCACAAGCGCCACCTCATCGACCACATGCTGGCGCTCTACCACGACCTGCCCTTCGTTCTCATCGGCGACAGCGGCCAGCACGATCCCGAGGTCTATGCGCAGATCGTCGCCGCCCATCCGGGCCGGGTGGCGGCGGTCTACATCCGCAACGTCTCGCGGGACGCGGGGCGGCTGGAAGAGATCGCAAAGCTCGCGGAGGCGGTGGAGGCCGCCGGCAGCAGCCTGGTTCTGGCCGCCGACAGCCTCGCCATGGCGGAGCACGCCGCCGAGCAGGGCCTGATCGCCCCCTCCGGCGTTGCCGAGGTGGCGCGGGAATACGGCACCGTGCCGGAGACGCGCCGGCATGCCGGCCGCACCCGCGCCCGCGCCCTGCGCAAGGTGCTCGACGGCGCGGGACCCACGCCGCCCAACGTCATCGTCGAGCCGGGCCGGTCCGACCCGCCGGCCTGAGCCTGGGCTGAGCCACATGACCTCCGATTTGGCCTCGCAGCCGCCCGGCGCCGCCGCGGAAGGGCGGCCCGCGCCCCGTGCCTGCCTTTGTGCAAGGCATTCTGCTCATGCCGTTTGCAATTTAGGCCTCGCCCTCTAAGATCCGTCTGGTATACCAGAGGCGTCAGCCTGCATTTTCAGCGTTCGCCCGCCACAGGGGCGCTGCGCGAGCGAGGGCAGAGGAATGTCCAACACCGCCGGTCCCGACCGCCGAGCCGACACCTGGTCCGGCTTCCGCCTGTTCCGGCCGATCCTGGCCGGCGCCACCTTGCGCGAGCGCCTGATCGGCTGCCTCGGGGCTCTCATCGGCATCGCCCTGACGGGTCTGGTGAGCGGCTGGATGGTCGGTCAGGGTCCGCACATCCCGCTCATCGTGGCGCCCATGGGGGCGACGGCGGTGCTGCTCTTCGCGGTGCCGGCGAGTCCGCTCGCTCAGCCCTGGCCGATCATCGGCGGCAACACGATCTCCGCCCTGATCGGCGTCACCGCCGCCCACTTCATCCCGAACCCGATCCTGGCGATCGGGGTGGGCGTCTCGCTCGCCATCGCGGTGATGTCCTTCACCCGCTGCCTGCATCCGCCGGGCGGGGCGGCGGCGCTCACCGCGCTCATCGGCGGGCCGGCCATCGCCTCCTCCGGCTTCCTGTTTCCGTTCGTGCCGGTCTGCCTGAACTCCATCATCCTGGTCAGCCTCGGCATCGCCTTCCACCGGATCTCCGGGCGCAAGTATCCGCACGTGCCGGCGCCACCGCCGGCGAACGTGCACGGGACGACCGACCTGCCGGCTCCGATCCGGGTCGGCTTCAACGCCCGCGACGTGGACGCGGCGCTCCTCAGCCTTCGCGAGACTCTCGACATCGACCGCAGCGACCTCGACCGCCTGCTGCGGGAGGTCGAGAGCCAGGCCCTCGTGCGCGCGCACGGCAGCCTGGATTGCAACGCCGTGATGTCCCGCGACGTGATCACGATCGGGCTGAACGAGCCCCTGGCGCGGGCGCGCGACCTGCTCCTTCGGCACAACATCCGCACCCTGCCGGTGGTGGACCCGGCGGGCCGCCTTGCCGGGACCCTGGGTCTGCGCGAACTGGCTCTGCGCGGAGAGGGCGACATCGCGCAGGTGATGTCGGAGGCGCGTACGGCCAGGGCGGCCGAGCCGGTGGTCAGCCTCGTCGAGCCCCTGACCAACGGCCGCACCCATGCGGTGGTGGTGACGGGCGAGGATGACGGGATCGTCGGGATCATCACCCAGACCGACCTGCTCGCGGTGCTGACGCGCCTCGTCTCGACCAAGACCTTCGACCTGAGCGCCGCCGAGGCCTCCTGAACCCGATGGGCCGGCGACGCATCGCCCGGCCCGTGGCGCGGTTGTTGCAGGGCAACATGCTCCCTCGCACCGTAGCCCCACGGGTTCGAGCCGATGCACGACGCGCCGCTACTCCTGCACCTCCTCTACGCGACCCTCATGGTCGCGAGCATGATGCTGACCTGGCAGGTCCATCGGATGCTCGGGCGAGGCTGATCCCGCCATCGGACGCCGTCCGACCCGTCACCATCCCGCCGCCAGCCGCGTTAGTTAGGACCGGCTCGGATTCGCCGAGCCCGATCTCAGCCGGCACGCGTGGACGGGAGGGTAGAGGTGGGAGACACCTTCATGGCATCGGAGACCTCTCCGCCGACCGGGTCCGATTGGCCGGCCATCCGGCAATGGCGCCGGGCGATGCGGGCCGACCTCATCGCGCAGCGCCAGCGCATCGAGTCCCAGGATCGAACGTCCTGGAGCGACCGGATCACCGAACGGCTGAAGGCCCTCCTCGCCGCGCGGACCAAGCCGATGATCGGCTTCTACTGGCCGTTCCGTGGCGAGTACGATGCCCGGGCCTTCCTGTCGCGGTTGCTGGAGCAGGGCGTCCGCCTCGCGCTTCCGGTCGTGGTCGCCAAGGCGGAGCCGCTGCAGTTTCGCGAATGGCGGCCGGGCATCGCCATGACGCGCGGCGTCTGGGACATCCCGATCCCGGCCGAGGGCGACCCGGTCCCGCCGGACATCCTCCTCGCGCCGCTGGTGGGGTTCGACGGGTGCAACTATCGTCTCGGCTACGGCGGCGGCTACTACGATCGAACCATCGCGGCCATGCCGGCCAAGCCCCTCTGCATCGGGATCGGCTACAGCCTGTCGCGCCTCGCGAGCATCCATCCGCAGGCCCACGACCGGCCGATGGATCTGATCGTCACCGAGGCGGACCCGGACTGACGAGGACACGCCGCATGAGCCGCCTCGCGCCTGACGCCAACCTGCTCGCCGACCTCCCCGACGCGTCCGCGAGCGAGGTCTTCACCGAACTCCTCGCCCGGCCCGGATGCCGGATCGAGCGCATCGTCTCGCAGGGTCAGGTCACGCCTCCGGACCAGCCGTACCGGCAAGCCTATGACGAGTGGGTCCTGCTCCTCGCCGGTGCGGCACGCGTCGCCATGGCCGGCACGGAGACGGCACTGGCGCCGGGCAGCACCCTGTTCATTGCGGCCGGGACCGAGCACCGCGTCACCTTCACCGATCCCACCCGGCCGACGGTCTGGCTCGCCGTCCATCTGGGCGAGACGGGTCCGCTGGCGGGCGGGTAGGGGTTCAGATCGCGGCGGCCGGGTCGCCTCCGAGGGGGTTTCCCGCATCCTCGTTGCGCTCGTCCGCCGCGTGGCGCGCCCGGCGCGAGCGGCCGCCCCGGTCGAGGAGCGAGCGGCCCAGCGCCCGGAAGGGCGCGGTGAGGCGACGGGCGTCGTCGGCGCGCTCCATGAAGCGCTCGCCGTTGCGGATCTCCTTGTCGAGGCGCGCCATGGTGCGGGCCAGTGCCGGATCGTCGTCGTCGAGCCAGACCTCCACCGTGCGGGCGAAGGCGATGACCACGCCCTGGAGCTTGAGGCGACCCAGCGGTCCCTCCGTGTTGATGCCAGCGGCGGCCAGCATGAAGCGGTGCGAGTTCAGCGCGACGCCGTTCAGCGCCAGCATCGAGAGCGGATCGCCGCGCAGGGCGTAGGAGATCCGGCGCAGGGCGTCCTTGTAGGGCGTCATCGCGTCCAGCCGGCGCATCAGCACGTCGAACAGGCGCTCGCGGGTCGGCTCGTCGGCCAGATCCGCGTTGTCGCCCTCCAGCACCTTGCGGTCGATGAGGCGCGATAGGCCTCCGAGCACCGCCCCCTTGGATGGGAACAGGTCGCGGAATTCGGCGAGCGACAGGCCCGCCTCCCGGGCGATGTCGCCGACCTCGATGTCGTTCCACGGCTGCTCGGCGGCGAGCCGCATCAAGGCCTCGACGGTGGCCTCGCGCGGGGGCAGCGTCCGTTCCGGCGACGCGACCGCCACCGGCAGAGTGTCGGCGGAATCCGTCTCGGTCTCGTGTATCTCGGGCTTGGGAGTGCCGGGGCGTTTGGCCATGGTCGTGCGATCCTCGTCCAATCAGGCCTTCATGTAGGGTCGGGCGGGCTGATCGTCAGGGCGGGTCAGCCCGCGAGGGCCCCGGCGCGGCGCCGCGCCGCGTCCACGGCCTCGCGCATCAGGTCCGGCAGGCCGCCGCTGCGCATCAGCACGGCCAGCGCCTCGGCGGTGGTGCCGCCCGGCGAGGTCACGTCCTGACGCAGGAGCCCGGCCTCTCGGGGATCGGCCTCGAGGAGCGCGGCGGCCCCCGCGACAGTGGATCGGGCGAGGCGCGCGGCCATGTCCGCGGGCAGGCCGGCGGCGGCGCCCGCCTGCGCCATCACCTCGGCCAGGAGGAAGACGTAGGCCGGGCCGGAGCCCGAGACGGCGGTCAGGGCGTCGATCAGCGCCTCGTCATCGAGCCATTCCACGAGGCCGACGCTGGCGAGGAGCGCATGGGCCTGGGCCCGCTGCCCGTCATCGACCTCGGCGCTGGCCACGGCGCCGGTGGCGCCCCGTCCGATGCTGGCCGGGAGGTTCGGCATCGCCCGCACGATGGCGCGGGCGCCGGGCAGGCGGTCGCGCAGGTTGGCGATGGTCTTGCCCGCCAGGATCGACACCACCAGGGTCCGAGGGCCGACGAGCGGCGCCAGCGCCGGCGCCGCGCCCTCCAGCCCCTGCGGCTTCATCGCCAGCACCAGGGTCTCGGACACCGCGGGCGCGGCGGGGTTCAGGGCGAGCCCGCGCGCCGCGCAGAGCGCCTGCATCTCCGGGGAGGGCTGGGGATCGAGGATGGTGGTGCGGGCAGGATCGAGGCCGCCCGCGAGCCAGCCGGCGAGCATGGCGCCCCCCATCTTGCCGGCTCCCACCAGGGTGAGGGAGGCGGGGAGGGCGGAGACGGGTCGCGCGCTCACGCCTCGCCTTCGGTCTCGAACAGCACCGCGTCGAGAGCCTCGCGGGCAGACTTGCCGGCCCAGAGCACGAACTGGAAAGCCTGATAGTAGCGCTCGCAGGCATCGACGGCCGATTTCAGCATCATCGTGCACTGGCCCTGGGTCGGGGCCGCGCCGCCGGTCAGCAGCAGCGAGTGGCGGAACATCACCACGTTGTCGGTGGACCAGAGGTCGAAATGGCCGACCCAGAGCTGCTCGTTGACCAGGGAGACCAGCGTCAGGATCTCGGTGCGTCGGCGCTCGGGCACCTTGAGGTCGAAGGCGGAGGCGACGTGCAGCGCCTCCACGTCCTCGATCCAGGTGAAGGCCACATGGTAGTCGGCCCAGCGCCCGGCCACGGAGACCGACATCTCGTCGGTCTCGGCCCGGTCGAAGATCCAGTCGCGCAGCGACGCGAGGCGCTCGACGATGTCCAGCGGATGCTCGTGCCGATCGTGATCTTCGATGTGGAGTTGGGTCATGGCGGTCCAGTGTGTCGATCTTCGAAAGATCGGCGAAGTCGTTGTGAAACTCGATTCCGAGACCCGCGGCACCCTGTTCCGGACTTGCGCCGCACACACCCGGACGGGGTGTTGGCCAGCGGCGATTCTGTTCGGTTCAGGGCGCTTCGGGTCGGGAGCGAATCAGGTCATGACCCACTATAGACCGTGCCGGACTCGCGTTTCAAAGCGGCCCGCGAAGCCGGTGAACAGGAAAGCGACCGTCCACCGTTCCTTCCTGTGCACAAGCGTGGCGGGGCTGGAGCCCCCGCGAATCAACCTGGAATCAGATCGCCTCGCTGGCTCCGGCCACCGCTTCGGCGCCGAGCTTCCCCTCCAGAGCGGTGACCCGGGCCGCCAGCGCGTCGTTCTGCGTGCGCAGCGCCGAGACGAGGTCGCGCAGCACGTCGAGCTCCTCCCGGGAGGCGATGTCCATGTCGCGGATCAGGCGCTCGACCTGGGCCTTGAACACCGTCTCCGCCTCGCGGCGCACGCCCTGCGCGGCTCCGGCGGCGTCGGTCATCAGGCGGGCGAAATCGTCGAACAGCCGGTTCGAGCCTTGCATCGTCGTCTCCCGGAGCATTGAGGCCGCCATCCGTCCGTGACGGCCACGAGACCGGCGCCTTCGCATCACGACATAAGAATCCCCGCGCGCTCCGGCAATCCGCGCCGAGGCTGCGGTGTCCCCAAGATGTCGAGGGCACGGATGTTTCCGGTGATGTCCGGTGGGCGCGCGCGAAACAGGCGTTTACAAATCCCTGCCGCGCCGCCCCTTCGAACTCCGCGCACCCGGGCGCATAGTCGCGCGTTGACAGATCCGCACAGGGTCCGGGCTCCCGTCCCGGATGCGGAGGGAGCCGCGATGCTCGGGACCATGACGCAGACGACCACGACCCATCCGCACATTCTCCTGGTGGAGGACGACCGCGAGATCAGCGCCCTCGTCGCCCGCTACCTGCGCGCCAACGAGTGCCGGGTCAGCCTCGCCGGGGACGGCGCGGCCATGGACAAGGTGCTGGCCGATGCCCGGGTCGACCTCGTCGTTCTCGACCTGATGCTCCCGGGCGAGGACGGCCTCAGCCTGTGCCGGCGCCTGCGCGCCACGTCCCGCATTCCGATCCTCATGCTCACCGCCAAGGCCGAGGAGATCGACCGGATCATCGGGCTGGAGATCGGCGCCGACGACTATCTCGGCAAGCCCTTCAATCCGCGCGAACTCCTGGCGCGCATCCGCGCCATCCTGCGGCGGGGCTCCGGCACGGAGGCCGAGGCGGAGGAGGGCGTGCGCCGCCTGCACTTCCTCGGCTGGACCCTCGACGTCTCCCTGCGCCAGCTCCTCAGCCCCGAGGACGCGCGCATCGCCATCACGGGGGCGGAGTTCGACCTGCTGCATGCCCTCTGCCTGCGTCCCGGCCGGGTGCTCTCCCGCGACCAGCTCCTCGACCTGACGCAGGGGCGCGCAGCCGGCCCGTTCGAGCGCAGCATCGACGTCCTGATCAGCCGCATCCGCCAGAAGATCGAACAGGACCCGCGCAACCCCGAGATCATCCGCACCATCCGCTCCGGCGGCTACCTCTTCACGCCCGAGGTCACCCGCACATGAGGACCCGCTGGAACCGCCTGCGCACCCTGCTGCCGTCGAGCGTCGCCGGGCAGATCGCCCTGCTCATCGTCGCCGCCGTGGTGCTGGCGCACGCCATGGCGACGCTGGCCTTCTTCACCCTGCGCGAGCCGTGGCGACCCGACGACCATCCCGGCGTCGCCGCCAACCGCCTCGCGACCGTGGCCCGCCTCCTCGACGGCGCCAGTCCGGCCGATCGCCCGGCGCTCCTCGCCAATGCCGCCCGGATGCTGCCGACCCTGCGGATCGAGCCCTGGGAGGAGACCGCTGCCGGGACCATCGCGCCCGAGCCGGCGGGCGACGACCGGATCGGCGACCATTTCGTCGTCCAGCGCCTGCGCGACGGCTTCGGCCGCCCCCTCGCCATCACCGACCTGTGGGGGGCCAAACGGCCGGCGGAGGCGCCCGCGGGCGTGCGCATCGGCATCGTGACGCCGGACGGCGCGCGGCTCTCGGCTCTGGTGCCCGACGACGACCGCCCGCCGATGCGCCAGGGCGCCATCATCTTCACCTTCGTGTTCCTGGGGGTGGCCGTCTCGCTGATCTGCCTCTGGGCCACCCGGGCGCTGACCGCGCCCCTGGCGCGCCTCGCCGAGGCGGCGGACGCCTTCGGCACACGCATGAACCTGGTGGACCTGCCCGAGAACGGCCCGCGGGAGGTCGTCACCCTGTCCCGGGCCCTCGACCGGATGCGCGCCCGCGTGCGCCGCCTCGTCGACGACCGGACCCAGATGCTGGCCGCGATCAGCCACGACCTGCGCACGCCAATCACCCGCCTGCGCCTGCGGGCCGAGTTCATCGAGGACGAGCACGCCCGGACCATGACCCTGCGCGACCTCGACCAGATGAACGGCCTCGTGGAGGCGGCCCTGTCCTTCGTGCGCGACGGCCATGGTCCGGAGGGCGGCGCCAAGACCCTGGTCGATCTCGCCTCGGTGGTGCAGACCGTCGCGGACGAGTTCGCCGACATCGGGGCCGATGTCGGGGTCGCCGAGACCCGCCACATCCTCGTCCAGGCCCGGCCCGACGAGCTGCAGCGCGCGATCGTGAACCTCGTCGACAATGCGGTGAAGTACGGTGGCGCGGCGCGGCTGACGGTGACGCAGACCGAGCGCGGCGTCGCCGTGGAGGTGAGCGACGACGGTCCCGGCATCCCCGAGGCGGAGCGGGACGCGATGCTCCAGCCCTTCGTGCGCGGCGACCGGGCGCGCAACCTCGACACCGCCAGCGGCTTCGGCCTCGGACTCTCGATCGTCCACGCCATCGTGGATTCGCACGAGGGCCGCTTCACCCTGCGCAACCGGTCGCCGCGCGGCCTGACCGCGCGAATCGAGCTGCCGCGGGCGGTCGCGGCCCCGGCGACCCCGCCGCCAGCCGCGGGCGACACGGGCCACCGCGCCGCCGCCGAGTGATGTCGAGGCGTCGGGCTCATCGCGGTTCGATAGACGGGTGCCGACGACGCGAAAGAGGCCCGGACCTCGCGGGCCGGCCTTCCTCCAATGCCGACGCGTCGCCGCGCCGGCTCGCGTCACGTCGTCAGCAGCGCGGGCCGCCCGAAGTCTGACCGTATTGCTGGACCGGGAAGTTCTGCTGGTTGGCGTTGCCCTGGCTCGCCGAGTTGCCCGCGCAGCGGCCCGGCACAGGGACATCGTAGGAGCGGATCGAGCCCGTCGTGATGTCGTCGTAGCGCGAGGCCGGCACATCGCCGTAGGCCGGCACGACGCGGTCGAGCGCGAAGCTTCCGGTCGCCGGGGCCGCAACGGCAAGAACAGTCGCGGCAACGAGGACGAAGAGACGATGTTTCATCGGCAAACGATCACTCCAATGTGAGACCGGGACTGTCTATCCCTGCGTCTCGACTGCGATGAGAGCGATGTGGGAAGCGCCCTGCCCGAACGACGTGCCGCCGCGCACGCGGCCGCGCGGCGTCGGTTTTCCGGGACCGCGGAGGCTCGGAACGCGAAGCCTCAGAACTCCATGTCGAGTTCCTCGATCTCCTCGGGCTCCCGCGCCGCCTCGGCCGCCCATTCTTCCATCAAGGGCCAGGCCAGGATGGTGTCGCGATAGGTCGCGGTCCGCCGCGGCAGGCCGACATCGTAGGTGCGGAAGCGTGTGCAGACGGGCGCGAACATCGCGTCGGCGAGGCTCGGGGCCTCGCCGAACAGGAACGGGCCGTCGTAGCGCCCCAGGCACTCGTCGACGATGGTGACGACCCGGTCGATGTCGCCCCGCGCGCCGTTGAAGATCTTGAAGTTGGTGTGGCGCGCCTTGAGGTTCATCGGCAGGGCCGAGCGCAGGTTGATGAAGCCGCCATGCATCTCCCCCGAGATCGAGCGGCAATGGGCCCGGGCCACGGCGTTGCGCGGCAGGAACCCGGCCTCCGGCCGGATCTCGTTGAGGTACTGGGCGATGGCGAGAGTGTCCCAGACGATGATCTCGCCGTGGACGAGGCGGGGCACGAGGAACGAGGGCGACAGGTGCAGCAACTCCGCCCGGGTCGAGGCGTCGTTTCCGGAGAGGAGTTCCGTCTCGAAGTCGAGCCCGGCCATGCGGCAGACCAGCCAGCCCCGCAGCGACCACGACGAGTAATTCCGGCTTGAAATCGTCAGTGTTGCCGCAGGCATCGTGGGCCTCCTGGTGTTTCCTCGCCAACACGTGATCCAAGACTCGTGCCGCCGGGGCAAGTCACGATACCGGATGTTTCCGTTCGTCCGAGCGCCTGCTCCGCCGACGAGGGAGCTTTTTTCCAGCACGTAGGTTGACCTTTCGCAGTCACGGCCTGCGGCGACACGATGTTCACTGTTATTCCGATGCCATGTGCGACATTTCCCCGGTGATGCATAAGCACAACAACACCGGGATATCAGGCGATAGGCCCGTTGCGTCCGGGGCCGGCCTGCCGCAGCCTAGCCCTCCGTCGGCGGCGGCGGCGCTGCCGGCGCGCCCGCTCGCCGCGGACGTTCTGCGACTTGACCGTTCGCGTAGGAGTTCGGGCTGCATGCTTTATCGTGCCTTCGATGCACAGTCGGACCTCGCTGATCAGACGCGCGCCTGGGGACGCCTCGTCCACGACGCCGTTTCGCCGTGGACGGCTGCCGGCTACCGGGAGCCCCTGAACTGGTGGTCGGCCGGTGCGCGCATGATGATGCGCGCCGGACTGACGTTCGCGCGCCCGGCCTACGGCATCGACAGCGTGACGGTGGGCAACCGCGAGGTGCCGGTGACCGAGGAGGTGGCGTTCGCGACCCCGTTCGGGACCCTGTTGCGCTTCAAGAAGGACATCGAGACCGAGCAGCCGCGCGTCCTCGTGGTGGCGCCGCTCTCGGGCCATTTCGCCACGCTCCTGCGCGGCACGGTGCGCACCCTGCTGCCCGACCACGACGTCTACATCACCGACTGGCACAACGCCCGCGACGTGCCGCTGAGCGCCGGCCCGTTCGGGTTCGACGACTATGTCGACCACCTCGTGCAGTTTCTCGGCGCGATCGGGGAGGGGGCGCACCTCGTCGCCGTGTGCCAGCCGGCCGTTCAGGCGCTGGCCGCAGCGGCCGTCATGGCCCATTCGAAGAATCCCGCGCAGCCGCGCAGCATGACGCTGATGGCCGGCCCGGTGGATTGCCGGATCTCGCCGACCTCCGTGAACCACCTGGCCACCTCGAAGCCGATCGCCTGGTTCGAGAAGAACCTGATCGCCACCGTGCCGGACCGGCACAAGGGCGCCGGGCGGCGGGTCTATCCCGGCTTCATGCAGGTCTCGGCCTTCGTCTCGATGAACGCCAAGCGCCACATCCAGGGGCACGCCGACCTGTTCTGGCACCTCGCCAACGGCGAGACCGAGAAGGCGCGCCAGATCGAGGGCTTCTACGACGAGTATTTCGCCGTCCTCGATCTTGCCGCGGAGTTCTACATCGAGACCGTCAAGACGGTGTTCCAGGACTACACCCTGGCCAAGAACGAGCTGACCTATCGCGGCAACCCGATCGACATGGCGGCCATCCGCAAGACCGCGCTGATGACCGTCGAGGGTGAGCGCGACGACATCTGCGCCGTGGGCCAGACCATGGCGGCGCACGACCTCTGCACCAGCCTGCCCCACCACATGAAGAGCCACCACCTCCAGGCCGGCGTCGGCCATTACGGGG
This sequence comes from Methylobacterium sp. M6A4_1b, assembly GCF_053345175.1. NCBI lineage: Bacteria > Pseudomonadati > Pseudomonadota > Alphaproteobacteria > Hyphomicrobiales > Methylobacteriaceae > Methylobacterium > Methylobacterium sp. M6A4_1b. Next base: position 350,075 of record NZ_JBKEZQ010000001.1, on the reverse strand, counting down.
TGTTCTCGGGCCGCAAGTGGGAGAGCCAGACCTACCCGCTGGTGCGCAACTTCATCCAGTCGCACAACTGAGCGGTCGTCGGACCGACGCGCGCCGCTCCCGCATCGCAGGGCGGTCGCTTCACAAACAGGACCGCCGCTCCAGGTCGCCGGAGGCGAGGCCGCGCTCGCACGTTCCGCCCTACCGGAGGTGTAAGAGTCACCCCGACCGGCCCCGCCGGCAACGTTTCCCCGCGAAGGCGAGAAGCCCTGGGCCGGCCCGAGATCCGCCGCGAAGGAGCGGCCTCCTCCGGGTGAGCGCGCTGCGCTCCGGGCCTCAGGCGGCGGCCAGCGCCATCGACATCGATTCCTTCTTCATCAACTCGCGATAGAAGCCGTCGAGATGGGTCAGCTTGTCGGGCGAGCCGTCCTGGATGATGCGGCCGCCTTCCAGCACCACGATCCGGTCGAAGTCCCTCAGGGTCGAGAGGCGGTGCGCGATCGCGATGACGGTGCGGCCCTTCATGAGGTTGGCGAGGGCGTGGCGGATCGCCTCCTCGGACTCGGCGTCGAGGGCCGAGGTGGCCTCGTCGAGGAGCAGGATCGGGGAATCCTTCAGGATGGCTCGCGCGATGGCGATGCGCTGCCGCTGGCCGCCCGAGAGCTTCACGCCGCGGTCGCCCACGATGGTGTCGAAGCCCTCGGGCAGGGCATCGATGAAGTCCGTGCAATGGGCCGCGGCGGCAGCCTTCCAGACATCCTCGTCCGAGGCGTCGGGTCGGCCGTAGCGGATGTTCTCCCGCAGGGTGCGGTGGAACATCGAGACGTCCTGCGGCACCACCGTGATGGCCTCGCGCAGCGATTCCTGGGTGACGCGCTGGATGTCCTGGCCGTTGATCAGGATGCGGCCGCCCTGCGCGTCGTAGAAGCGCTGCAGCAGGGAGAACAGGGTCGACTTGCCGCCGCCCGACTTGCCCACGAGGCCGACCCGCTGGCCCGGCTGGAGGACGAGGTCGAAGTCGGTGAAGACGCTCCGGCCGTCCGGGTAGGAGAAGGCGACGTGGTCGAAGGTGATCTCGGCGCCGGTGCCGGAGAGCGGCTCCGCCTCCGGGTGGTCGATCAGGTCGTGCGGCTGCAGCAGGGTGTGGAGCGCCTCCGAGAGCCGGGCGGTATGCTGGGTCGCGTCCACCAGGGCGACGGCGAGGTCGCGGGTCGCGGCGAGGATGCGGATGCCGAGGGTGCAGACGAGCACGACCTGGCCGTTCGTGGCCTGACCGGCCTCCCACATGGTGATCGCCCAGTAGAGCAGGCCGAGCACCGCCAGCACCGTGAGGATGGCGTGCACGATGCGCAGCTTCTCGAGGTAGAGCAGCGAGGAGCGCCGCGAGCGCATCTCCTGGCCGATCGTCCCGTCGAAGCGGGTGTACTCGCGCTTGAAGGCCGAGAACGCACGCACCAGCGGCATGTTGCCGACGAGGTCGACCATCTCGCCGTCGACGGACGCGGCCTTGGCGGCGAAGTCGTGGTGCAGGGGCTTTCCGGCGGCCGCCATCTTGAACATCAGCAGCACGACGGCCGCGAAGATGCCGGCCAGCACCAGAGCCATCGTGAGATTGACGGTGCCGATGAAGAGGATCGAGCCGAAGGCGGCGACGCAGGGGGGCATCACGTTGAACACGAACATGTTCTCGACCGTGAAGATCGCGTTCGAGGTCGCGGTGATGCGCGAGGCCAGGGTGCCGGGCTGCCGGTCGGCGAAGAAGGTCGGCGAGTGTCCGGTCATGTGCCGGAACAGGTCGCGCCGGATGTCGCCGGTCACGCCCACGAAGGTGAACGAGCCGACGAGGCTCGCCACGCGCCAGAGCATGTTGTCGGCTGCGATGAAGGCGATCAGGAGGGCGAGCGCCCCCCAGATCAGGCCCGACTGGGGTCCCTTGCTGAGCGCATCGACGACGCCCTTCAGCGCGTAGTCCGTGCTGACGGAGAAGCCCACGGCGCCGAGGACGGCGCAGAGGATGACGATGTGCGGCAGGGCGCGTCGGCGCAGATAGCGTCCCACGAAGGCGAACGGCCTATCGGCATAAACGCAGAGGTCTTCCATCGCGGTGACCGTCCCGGTTTCGAGGGTCCGCCCGGAACTTGGGTGGACCGGCTTCTGGTAAGGCGTCCTCACGGACCCTGGTTTCCCGCGCGTGCCCCACACACGATCTTGAGCCCCCCGGACTCGCAACGCGAAGCGGACGCAGGCGTTGCGGTGTCTGGCAGAGGTTTGCGCGTTTTAGAGGGCAAACCTGAACATCGCTTGAGCGGCAAGCGAATTCGATGCCGCCCGAGGTTCGTTTTCGCGGGCCTCCCCGTCATGCCGCGGGTTCGCGGCGCGTCTCCGGCATGATGAGCGCCACGAGGGCGAAGGCGGCGAAGCCCACGATCGCGAGGCCGAGGAAGGCGGTGTGGCTGCCGAGCCGGTCCGCCATCACGCCGGCGAGCGAGGTGGACAGGGCGGCGCCGATGCCCATGGCGGTGCCGACGGCACCCAGGGCGAGGTTGAAGTGCCCCGTCCTGCGGGTGGCGTCCGAGACCACGAGCGGCACCATCACGCCGAAGACCGCCGCCGAGATGCCGTCGAAGACCTGCACCGCCACCAGGAGCTCGGGGCTGTCGACATAGGCGAAGAGCAGGCCGCGGATCGGCAGGGCGGCGAAGCCGAGGAGCAGCAGCGGTCGCCGGCCCCAGCGCTCGGCCAGGCGCCCGACGGTGGGGGCCGACACCGCCAGCACGACCTGGGGCACCACGATGCAGGCGGCGATCAGGGCGGTCGCGGTCTCGCTGGCGCGCAGGGTCAGCATGCTGCCCACCAGCGGCAGCATCGCCGCGTTGGCGAGGAAGAACAGGGTCATGCAGGCGGCAAAGCACAGGAGCGCGCGGTTGGTGAGGAGGGCGCGCAGGCCGGCCCCGCCCGGCGGCGCAGCGGTGCCTCCGGCGTGCCTGGCCTGGGCCGGGCCGTCGATCTCCTCGGGCCGGATCCGCGACAGCGCGATCAGGGTCGGCACCATCAGGGCAGCGGTGAGGTAGAACACCGCGTCGTTCGAGAGATAGTAGCCGCAGGCCCCCATCCCGGCGGCGGCCACGGCGTTGCCGAGGGCCGAGAAGCTGGCATTGCGGCCGAGGCGCTCACCCGCCCGGGCATGGCCGACGAGGCCGATGCTGATCGCCGCGATGGCGGGGGTAAGGATGCAGCTCGCCGCCGAGTGCGCGGCCATGGCCAGCAGGACGATGAGGAAGTTCGGCCACATGGCGAGGGCGAAGGCGCTCAGCGCGATGGCCACGACCGAGAAGCCGGCGGCAAAGCGGCGCGAGCGCACCACGTCCACGAAGGCGCCGCCGGGCACCTGGCCGAGCAGGCTGACGAGGCTGCCCACGGTGAGGGCGAAGCCGATGTCGGACTGCGTCCACTTCGCCTGGGTGAAGTACACCGCCAGGAAGGGGCCGAAGCCGGTCTGCAGATTCGCCACGAAGAATGCGAACCCGTCGAGGCCGCGCGTGCTCCGGCGCGAGATCACCTTCATGTCGGCCGGGTTCTCCGCTGCCGTCGCCGGCGGGGCGTCGTCCGTGAGGGCATCGCGGCGCGGGACCGGCCGCGGCCGGAACTCCGGACGCGCCACCTCCCGCGGCTTGAGCGCCCGGCGATCTTTCGGGAGCGGAACCGTCATCGATCCGGCGACTTCTCGGCCGGCTTGTCCGGCGCCTTCTCAGATGCCGGCACGGACACGGGCGCGGCCGCCGGTGGAGGAGTCGCCGGCGGAGCGGAGGCCGGCGGGGGAGCGAGGGCCGACGGAGGCGCGACCGGCCCCTGGACCGGGGCGGCCGCCTGTTCGCCCTCGGCCGGCGCGGCCGGGCTCGCGGGGCCGAGCACCACGATGGGGTCGCCGGGCTTGTACTCGGGCGAGACGCGGACCTGGTTGCGGCTGAGCTGGAGCACGGGGCGGCTGGCCTTGCCGTCGTTGGTGAACCGCATGGCGCGCCAGTCCACCGCGATCTTGCGGGAGCCGACGCCCAGGAAGCCGCCGAAATCGATGATCGCGGCGCGCGGGCGCCCGTCCTTGTCGAGGATGATGTCGATGATCCGGCCCATGTCCTCGCCGGTCGAGCTGCGCACGGCCTTGCCGAGGACGCCCTCGTAATCCTGGGTGTCGAGCACGGTGGCGGGCGTTCCCGTCGCGGACGCGCCCGGGGCGGGGGCGGGAGCGGGAGCGCTCGGGGCGGGAGACGGCGTGCCGGCGACGGGCGGCGTGCCGGGGGCTGCCGGTGGGGTCGGTGCGGGAACCGGAGGCGGCTGAACCGGCACCGGCGCCGGCGCCGGCGTCGCGGGCGGCGTCGAGGCGGGCGAACCCGTCGTCGCCTCGCCGGGGCTCGGCGCGGCGTCCTTGCCCGGGGCGGCCGGGGTCTCGGCGGCCGCGGAAGCGGCCAACAGGGTGATCGTCGCGGCGGCGATCATCCGGACAGTTCTGAACACGCGCGTTCCCCGAGTGGTGCGTCTCGCCGGCCTGACACAATGGCAGCTTGGGCGGCGGGTTCCGCCTGAAGGGCGGGTCCGGCCTCATTGCGCGTGGACCAAGGCGAAGTTGTGGATGGACGAGAGGGCTGGACGCGCGGGCGGCGGCCGCCTCCGATCGCCGATGCCGGGGAGACCCGGCCCCGGCGAAAGCAGGACGTCGCCACGTCGCGCACGACGGTCGCGCAAGAAATGGACCGGGCTGGCGCCGGTCGCGGTTCCTGGCGCGGCACTCTGGCACCGGGCCAAGCGTGGCCGCAATCCCCCTCGCGCACCGGAGCGTGTCTGGTTTTCGACAAAACCCCGTCGTACAGAGGCGGATAGATGTGTGGGCGTCCCGATGCGGTCGCCGGCGTTTTTCCCAAGGACCAGAGCCGATGTCCCTTCCGTCCAGAGCCTGCGCCGTCGCGCTCGTTGCCGCCGCGCTCGCCGGGTGCCAAGCGCTCGGCGGCGGTGGCGGCGTGATGCCCGAGACGGAAATCGGGCCGCCCCCGTCCATGCGCGGTTCGGTGCCGGCGCCCCAGCGCGGCCGCTCCGCCGCGGCCGATCCCGACGGTGCCCCGCTCCAGACGGCCCCGACGCGCCGGCTCAACGTGCCGACCGCCGGCGGCGGCCAGACCCGCGCGGCGGCGAACGAGGAGCGCCGCATCCGTCGCGAGGATATCGAGGGTGAGACGACGTCCCGCTCGAGCTCCGGCGGCCTCGCACCCCAGATGGGCCAGGGCGGCAGCGTCGGTCTCGGCGGTAAGTTCTAAGCCCCGATCCGCGTTTTCGAATTCGGACGACCCGCCAGTTCCATGGCGGCGGCACGCGCGCGGGCCAGGTCCTGCGCGCGTCCCGCCGCGTGGGGTCGTCGCCGCGCGGCGGCCTGCCCGAGGCTCATGGGCCTTTCGTCCCGTCGGTTCGATTCGATCAGTTCTCGGCCCGGCACCGAGCATTCCGATCCCTGGAATTGCAGGTTTCGGCATTGCCGCGCTGTCCGTCAATTTGATCGGCTCCCGTTGTTGCTGTCGACTGACGGTCGTGCAATGCTCGAATATTGCGCGGATCTGAGTCCGGCGCAGGAATGTCGATCTCGCGTCGTGCCGAGCGGTGGCGGCGAACCCGCCCTGGGAAGTGCGCCTCGCGGATGTACGAGCGGGAGGCATCGTCATGGATCACGATACGATGCGGCGGGCGACCGCCGAGTTCATCGGCACATTCTGGCTGACCTTCGGCGGCTGCGGCGCCGCGATCCTGTCGGCGGCCTTCCCGGAACTGGGGATCGGCTTCCTGGGCGTCGCCCTGGCCTTCGGTCTCACCGTGCTCACGATGGCCTACGCGGTCGGGCACATTTCCGGCGGCCATTTCAACCCGGCCGTGACCCTCGGGCTGTGGTCGGCACAGCGCTGCGCCAACCGGCACGTCCTGCCCTACATCGTCGCCCAGGTGGCGGGCGCGCTCCTGGCCGCGGGCGTTCTCTATTCCATCGCGTCGGGCAAGCCCGGCTGGGTGCCGAACGGCTTCGCGGCGAACGGCTACGGGGAGCTCAGCCCGGGCAAGTACAGCCTCGCCGCCTGCCTCGTCATCGAGTTCCTGACGACGTTCTTCTTCCTCGTCATCATCGTCGGGACCACCTCGAAGGGCGCCGCGACGGGCTTTGCCGGCATCCCGATCGGGTTCGCCCTGGTGCTGATCCACCTCATCTCGATCCCGGTGACCAACACCTCGGTCAACCCGGCGCGCAGCACCGGCCCGGCCCTGATCGCGGGCGGCGAGTATGTCGGGCAGCTCTGGCTGTTCTGGCTGGCGCCGATCGTCGGCGCGATGGCGGCGGGGGCGATGGCGCGCTGGCTCTATGAGCCCGCCGACGTCGTCGACGCGCGGGTGATCGAGAAGGGAAGCGCGATCTGACGAAGGGCTGGGCCGCAGCGTTCGCGGACCGGAAGGCTCCCGCGGACCGGAAGGCTCCCGCGGAATGCAAGGCTCCCGTGCCAACCCTGGCGGTTCCGCGGCGCGCCGAAGCGCCCTAGATCGCGGAGGTACGGAGGCCCTGCGTCCTCCGGGAGCCCGCCGCGCCCGCGATGTCACCTTCTCCCGCCAGGTCCGATCCTCCCGCCAAGCCTGCTTCGCCCGCGCGGTCCGACCGTTCCGGGTCGGCTCCGCCCGCGGCGCCGCCCCAGGCTGGCCCATCCGGGTCCGTTCCGGAGGCCGGACTGCGCCGGCGGCTGGGTGCGGCGGCCTTCCTGCGCGGACGCGGGACGCTGACCAATCCGGGCCTCGACCTCACGCGCCTGCCGATCGGGCTCGATCCGCGCGGTCTCAGCCTCGTCGACGGGGTGCGGGCGGCCCTGGCCTTCGGCCTCGTCATTCTGCTGCACGAATGGTTTCCCTGGCCGCCGCTCCTCACCGTGGCGCTCGCCGCGAACCTCGCGTGCTTCGCCGATGCGGGCGGGCCGATGCGCTCGCGCCTCCTGGTGCTCACGGTCTTCTCGCTGCTCGGCGGCGTGATCTGGGGGCTGTTCGGCCTGATGCAGCCGCTCGGGCCGGTGCCGGTGGTGCCGCTCGCCGGCCTCGTCATCTTCGGCTGTACCTATGCGCGGGTCTGGGGGGTGCAGGCGCAGGCCGCCGGCAACGTCCTGGTCCTCGTCCTGTGCTTCGCCCTCGACCGCCCGCTCACGCCCGACCAGGCCCTGGTGGCCGGGCTGGTCTTCACCGCCGGGGGGCTGTGGGCGACGCTGCTGGCGCTGCTGCTGTGGCGCCTTCACCCCTATCGCCCGACCCACCGCGCGGTCGCCGAGGTGTGGCGCCGCCTGACCCGCCTGTGCGACGACCTCGAGGACCTCGCCTCCCTGGCCTGGCCGGAGAAGCCCGAGACGAAGAACGCCGGCGGCGGGGCCCGACAGATCTTCGATCGCCAGACCTTCGATCTCCAGGCCTTCGACCGGCATGCCCGCGCCCACCGCCGGGGCGTGCGTGAGGCGATCGAGCAGGCCCGCACGGTGATCGTCGACCTCGCCCGCAGCCGCGAACGCATCTCCGACCGCACCGCCCAGGCCCTGATCCGCCTGGAGGCGGCCGAGCAGATCTTCGCCGCCCTCATCGCGCTCTCGGATCTCATCGAGGGCGAGCCGGACCCGCGTCGCCGCCGGATGGCGCGCCGCTTCCTGCGCCGCCTCCGGCCGCTGCTGGGCGTCATCGCCCGGGCGATCCGCGACGACAGCGCGATCGATCTCGCCCGCCTGGAGCGGGCGATCGACCGGAGCGCCCGGCGCCTCGCCCACGATCGAGGCCTGCACGACCTCGCCACCCGCATCCTCGACCGCGTCCGGATCGGCGCCAAGCTCTCGACGCCGGACGGCTACCGGCCCGGGGGCGCCCTGCTGGGGCGGGCGAGCCTGCCCCTGGGGACCCGGCTCCTCGGGCCGCTCGGCACGAACTTCACCTTCGCGTCGGCCAACCTGCGCCACGCCGTGCGCGCCACCGTGGTCGCGGCTCCCGCCCTGTGGGCGACGCTGGTCTGGGCCGGGCCGTTCGCCCACTGGCTCACCATGACGGTCGTGCTGACGATGCAACCCTTCTACGCCGCCACCTGGCAGCGGGCGCTGGAGCGGATCGGCGGCACCGTGCTCGGCGGCCTGATCGGCGCCATCCTCGCCGGCTTCGCGACCTCGCCCCTGGCCCTGGCGGCCCTGGTCTTCCCCCTGAGCATCGTCGGCTTCGCCGCGCGCCAGGTCAGCTACGGCGTGTTCATCGCCTGCCTGACACCCCTCGTCGTCCTCCTCGTCGAGGTGGTGGAGCCCGGCCACGGCTCCTGGGAGGTGGCGGGCATGCGCGCGCTCCTCACCCTCCTCGGCGGTCTCATCGCGGTGGCGAGCGCCCTGGTGCTCTGGCCGATCTGGGAGCCGGACCAGGTGCGTCTCGAACTGCGCAAGGCGGTCCGGGCCCATGCCGCCTTCGCCCGCGCGGTGCTCTGCGCCGGAGCCGAGGCGGAGACCACCGGCGTCCGCGCTCAGGCGGCCCGGGCCGCCGGCCTCGCGCTGAACGACCTCGAGGCCGCTCTCGCCCGCGCCCTGCAGCAGCCCCGGGCCGGGCGCCACCCGCAGGTGGAATCCGCCATGGTGGCCGACGCCACCCTGCGGCGCATTTCGGCGCGCCTCACGGCTCTGCGCTACGCCGTCGACACGGCGGAGCCGGAGGCCCTCGCGGCCTGGAGCGGCTGGATCACCGCGACCCTGGCGAGCCTCGGGGGCGAGGGCGCGCCCCCGCCGATGCCCTCGGCCCCCCGCAGCGACGGGCTGACCCGCCTCGTCGCCCAGATCGAACTCCTGGGCGAGACCCTGGCACCCTCGGCGGCGCGGACCGCCCGGGGGTAGGCGTTCGCCCAGGGGTTAGGCCTGCGCTCGGGGCTCGACGGGCCGAGGCGTTCCCCACCCGTGCGATTCGCGCCGCGCCGGCCGGTGGCGCCGGCCCGATGCCGAAACCGTGATCGATCTGCCACACCGGCCTCGGCCGAGGCGGTCGCCGGCCTCCGGACCCGCCGAAAAACGGCCCGGGATCACAGGACGTCGGACTGCTTAATTCAAAATTAACCATTTCCTTAAAGAAACATTTCCAACGCAAAGCGACGGACGGCAGCGACTACATCCCTCAAAGAGAGGCCGCTGCGAAGTCATCATCAAGTAAAACCTGGATATCAAGAGTGAACAACGAAGTCGCTCCGCTTCCAAGGTGATCGTCGAGTCGGCTTGCACAACAGTTCGTTTTCGGCGGGGCGCTGAAATGTATATCGTTGTCGATGAGCGACAGGCAGTCGCCGCCGAGTATGTGGCGGGTTTCAAAGCACAGGCTGTTCCGGCGCGCGGCAGCAGCGCCGACGACTTCCTGGCCTGGCTCGCCGGCAACCCGGCCGACGCCCTGCAGGGGATCGTGCTCGGCGAATGCGCCGATCGCGCCAGCCGGACCGCCGCGATCCGCAGCCTGTCCCAGGCGCCGATCATCGCCCTCAACGAGACCCGCTCCCTGGAGCAGACCCTCGACCTCTTCACCGCCGGCATCGACGACGTCGTGCGCCGCCCGGTCCATGTCCGCGAGATCCTGGCCCGGGCCGAGGCGATCCGCCGCCGCGGCATCCGCGGCGAGATCCAGGCGCCCGCCGCCCAGGATCGCAGCGGCCGTCTCAAGGTCTTCTCCGACGGGCGCGACCCGGAGATCGACGGCGTCAGCCTGATCCTGCCGCGTCGCGAGCGCCACATTCTCGAGTACTTCGCCGGCCAGCGCGGCCGCCAGCTCAGCCGGACGCAGATCTTCAACGCCGTCTACGCCGATCACGGCGCCGACGTAGAGGAGAGCGTGGTCGAGGGCCACATCAGCAAGCTGCGCAAGAAGCTGCGCCTGCGCCTCGGCTACGACCCGATCGAGGCCAAGCGGCTGGCCGGCTACACCTTCGTCGGCTGAGCCGAACCGCCCGACCGCTCCGGCGCCGGCCCCGGAATCAGAAAGGCCACGCCCCCTCGCGGAGGCGTGGCCTTTCTGCGTGAGGCGCCCCCGGAAACTCCCCGGGGGCGCCGTCGACCTTACCGGAAGAGCGAGAGGACGTTCTGGCTCGCTCCGTTGGCGATGCTGAGGGCCTGCACGCCGAGCTGCTGCTGGGTCTGCAGGGCCTTGAGCTTGGTGGACTCCTCCTCGATGTCGGCATCGACGAGGGTGCCGATGGTCCGGTCGTTGGCCTTCATCAGGGTGTCGATGAACGCCTTCTGGCCATCCACCTGCTTCTTGCTCGAACCGAGCGAGGTCGCGGTGTTGGTCATGGCGGCCAGGGCCTTGTCGACCTGGGTGATGAAGGCCTTCACCTGGGCATCGGTGGCGGCGGAGATGTCGATGGTGCTGACCGCCTTGCCGGTGATGGCATCCACGCTGTCCAGGATACCCTGGGTCGCCGTGGTTCCGGCGACGCCGGTGCCCGACTGCGTCGCCGCGGCGTAGCCGAGGCCCGCGGCGCTGAAGACCACGGCGACCGTGGCGGATGCGCCGAGCTTCGTCGTTTCGAACTGGAGGCGACCGCCGCTATCCAGGCTCGCCGTCACGGCGCCGGTGGTCTTGGGATCGGCGGCGAGCTGCTTGTTGATCTCCGCGACGACCTGATCGTTCGTCACCTTGGTCGGGTCGAAGCCGGCGGTGGCGGGGAACTTCGCCGCATCGAGGGTGACGGTGACGGCACCGCCGCCGTTGGCGTTGACCGTGAAGCTGACGGCGGTCGTGAAGTCGGTGCTGGGACCGAAGGAGGCCGGAGCGGTCACCTTCGCCGACGTACCGGCGCTCGCGCCGGCATCGTAGAGCTTCAGGCCGCCGGCCGCGCCGACGTTGATCGACACCTCGGAGAACTTGATGCCGCCCGTGACGTCGCGCGAGAAGCCCGCGACGATCTTCTGCGTGGCGGTGAACTTCGCGTTCGAGGAATCCACCGAGAGCCAGTTCTGGCCGCTCATGACCGACGAGTCGGCCGTGGACTTCATGGTCGACTGGATGGCCGCGATTTCGACCTGGACCTTGGCGCGGTCCACGTTGGAGGACAGGGCCGAGGTGAGCTGGGTGCGCAGGCTCTTGACGTTCTCGATGATGCTGTTGATGCCGTTATAGGCCGTGTCGATCGAGGAGCTGCCCAGGCCGAGCACGTCCTTGACGGCGCCGAGCGACGAGTTGTCGGCGCGCACGGTGGTGGCGATCGACCAGTAGGCGGCGTTGTCGGCCGCGGACGACACGCGCAGGCCGGTCGACACGCGGTTGCTGGTGACGTCCAGCTGGGTCGTGATGCTCTTGAGGGTCGTCAGCGCCGTCATGGCGGCGTTGTTGGTCAGCAGGCTGGTCATTGCGAAGGATGTCCGGTTGACAGGAATTGCAAGGAATTCGTGTGTGTGACCGAGCAATACGCCACGCGGGCTAAAGACCTCTTCAAGTAGAGATCCGATATTGCTTCATACATCCCGGATTTTCACCGGACCGGTGGGGCGACATCATGTCTATAGGTCCACGAAACCTATCCACCGCGTTCGCATCGAGGGGCTTCCGTCCCGATCGGGGACAGTCGCTTGCCGATGGAGGGACTATGCCCGGTCCGGATTAGCAGGAGCTTAAGGCCGACGGCCCGCGCCTGTGCCCGGATGCGCCGCCTCCCGGCGGGGAGCGTTCCGCGCGGCCGGTCGTCAGTCCCGAGGCAGGAAGGTGACGCCGGCGAAATCGGCGCGCTGCCAGCGCAGCTGGACCGCCACGGTGCGCAGTTCATGGCCGGCGATGACGAGCTCGAAGCGCTCGGGCAGGGGGGTCGGTCGGGGCAGACGCAGGCTGGCGCCCATGGGCGAGAGGTCCCGGACGATGCAGGGCAGCAGGCGCTCGGGGCCGAGGACGATGCGGCCCTGCTGCATCACGCGGAAGCGCTTCGGCGAGGGCATGCGCGCGGGCCGGTCCCCCCGGGATACCGCCTCTCGCCAATCCGCCATCGTCGCGCCGTTCCGTCCGTGACCCGCGGGCAGGCTTAACAGCGGGTTCTCGGACTGTCGATCCGGGCCGGATCTTAAGATCTTGGTAACTATAACATGGGAGAGTTTCGGCTCGTCCGCCGCCTTCTCTCTGCGATGGCCATGACCACGACCTTCCCCCGTCGCGCCGCAAATCCGCTCTCGCCACGTCCGGGCTACACGCGACCGTCCGCGGGAGCCGAGCTCCGGCGCCGGTCCCGGGCCGCCGCCGTGGAGCGCGCGGCCGTCGGGATCTGCCTCGGCCTCGCCATGGTCTCGGGCAGCTTCGCGGCCTATTCGATCACGGGCGCCTCGAACACCTATTCGGTCCAGCCGTTCCTGCCGGCGGTCGGCGGCGGCTTCGCCTGGAAGCGGCCCACCGCGCCGATGCGCGAGGCCGCCCTCGATCTCGACCCGACCACCACGGGCGCGCTGCCCGATCCCGTGGCGCCGTCCTCCGAGGCGGAGCGGAGCGAGACCGCCCCGAAGGCGCGCAGCTACGTCCTGCGCCGGGTCACCGAGGGGGCCGCCCTGGTGGAGGGGCCCGAGGGCCTGCGCCAGGTGGTGCCGGGTGCCATCCTGCCGGGCGCCGGCCGCATCCTCTCCATCCGCGCCACCGGGTCCGGCTGGGTCGTGATCACCTCGGAGACGATCATCGGACCGACGCCGCTGTGACGACCGCGCGCCGCCCGCTGCCGGCACCAGCCTGCCGCAAGCCATTCGGCCTAGACCGGCGCTGTCCCGCGCCGGCTCCCGGCGCCGCGGCCCTCCGCACCCGTCCGTCCCACCCGTCCTTCCCGGATCCGGCGATGCCGCCGCGCCGCACGAGCGATCGCGCCCTGCCATGACAAGCACCTTCACGAGCTACGCCCTGTTGACGCGCGACCTCGACGCGACGTTGGCGCGCAAGGCCGCGCAGCCCGACGTCGCCCGCGAGACCGCCTACTACAAGGCGAAGATCGGCACCGTGACGTCGATCGACGAGTTCCTCGGGGACCGGCGCCTCTACGCCTACGCGATGAAGGCCTACGGCCTGGAGGACATGACCTACGCGAAGGCCTTCATGCGCAAGGTGCTGACCGAGGGCGTCACCGACCGCGCCGCCTTCGCCAACCGCCTCGCCGACGACCGCTACGTCGCCTTCGCCAAGGCCTTCGACTTCAACACCTACGGCGAGACCACGACCACCCGGGCCGCCACGAACACGGACACCACCGCGGCCTATCTGCGCCAGAGCGTGGAATCCGACGCGGGCAGCGACGACGCCGGCGTGCGCCTCGCTCTATACTTCGCCCGCGTGGCTCCGACCGTCTCCTCCGGCTACGGGGTGCTGGGCGATCCCGCCCTGTCGCAGGTGATCAAGACCGTCCTCGGCCTGCCCGACGTCTCGTCCTCGGATGCCATCGCCCGTCAGGCGGCGGTCATCGAGGACCGGGTCGACCTCGCGAGCTTCAAGGACCCGGACAAGCTCGGACGCTTCGTCCAGCGCTTCACCGCGATCTGGGACGCACAGAACAACGCCGCCTCGGCGCCCGTCCTGAACCTGTTCGCCGATTCCGCGTCGCAGGGCCTCGACGCGAGCCTGCTCCTCAGTCTCCAGCGCATCCGCACCGGGAGCTGAGCCGCCATGCAGAACGCCCTCTACGTCTCGCTCTCGGCCCAGATCGCGATGGACAAGCGGCTGAACGCGGTCGCCAACAACGTCGCGAACCTGTCCACCAGCGGCTACCGCGCCGAGGACACCAAGTTCACCGCGCTCCTCGCGCAGGCGACGAAGGGCGCCGTCGCCTTCGCCTCCTCGGGCGACACCTACATCTCCCGGCGCGCCGGGCCGACGATCAAGACCGACAGCCCCCTCGACGTCGCGGTCCAGGGCGAGGCCTGGTTCGCGGTGCGGGGCGCCAACGGCCCCGTCTATACCCGCGACGGACGCATGACGATGGATGCGCTCGGGCAGCTGCGCAGCCTCACCGGCCAGCCGATGCTCGATCCCGGCGGCGCGCCGATCCTGCTCGACCCGCAGGCCGGTCCGCCCACCATCGGGCGCGACGGCAGCGTCTCGCAGGGCATCAACCAGGTCGGGGCGATCGGGCTCTTCACCCTGGATCCGAAGAGCACGCTCACCCGCGCCGAGCCGAACGGCGTCAGCACCAGCCTGCCGGCGACCCCGGTGCAGGACTTCACCCGGACGGGCATGGTCCAGGGCTACGTCGAGGGCGCCAACGTCAATCCGGTCCTGGAGATGACGAAGCTCATCACCATCCAGCGCGCCTTCGAGAGCGCGGCGACGCTCACCTCGGAGACCGAGACCACCTTCTCCGGGGCGATCCGCTCCCTGAGCCCGCAGGGCTGAGCCGATGCGCGATGCCCTCGACCGCCTCGGCGCGGCCCTGGCGACGGGCCGCGAGGTCCTGCCCCTGGTGCGCGTCGGGGGACCGATCCAGGAGGTCACCGCCAGCGCCGCGCGGGTCGCGGGCGTCGCGCCGTTCCTGACCCTCGGCGACCGCATGGGCTTCCTGGCCAACGGCCGCGAGCAGATCGGCGAGGTCGTGCGGGTGGATGCGGCCGGCGTGACCGTGAAGCCCTTCGATGCCCGGATCGAGGCCGGCATCGGCACCCTGGCCTATCGCCTCGGCGACCCGACCCTGCGGCCGGATCCGAGCTGGAAGGGCCGGGTGATCGATGCCCTCGGGCGTCCCATCGACGGCCTCGGCGACCTCGTCCCGGGCGCCCGGGCGGTTCCGCTGGAGTCCGCCCCGCCCCCCGCCATGGAGCGGGCGCGGGTGACGAAGCCCCTGCGCACGGGCGTCCGCGCCCTCGACCTGTTCACCCCCCTCTGCCTCGGCCAGCGCATCGGCATCTTCGCCGGCTCCGGCGTCGGCAAGTCGACCCTGCTGGCGATGCTGGCCGGGGCCACCGGCTTCGACAGCGTCGTGGTCGCCCTGGTCGGCGAGCGCGGCCGCGAGGTGCGCGAGTTCCTGGAAGGGGCGATGGCGCCCAACCGGGCGCGCGCCGTCATCGTCGTCTCCACCGGGGACGAGAGCCCGATGATGCGCCGCCAGGCGCCGAAGATGGCGCTCGCCATCGCCGAGTCGTTTCGCGATGCCGGCGAGTCCGTCCTGCTCATCGTCGATTCGGTGACCCGCTACGCCCATGCGGCCCGCGACGTCGCCCTGGCGGCCGGCGAGCCGGCGGTGGCCCGGGGCTATCCGCCGAGCGTGTTCTCGGACCTGCCCCGCCTCCTCGAACGGGCCGGCCCCGGCCTCGACGGGGCCGGCACCATCACGGGCGTCTTCTCGGTGCTCGTCGACGGCGACGACCACAACGATCCCGTGGCGGATTCCATCCGCGGCACCCTCGACGGGCACGTGGTCCTCGACCGCGCCATCGCCGAGCAGGGCCGCTACCCCGCCGTGCACCTCCTGGGCTCGATCTCGCGCCTCGCCACCGAGGTCTGGACGCCCGAGCAGCGCGAGCTGGTCCGGCGCCTCAGGGCCATGATGGCGCGCTTCGAGGAGACCCGCGACCTGCGCCTGATGGGCGGCTACCGCGCCGGCGAGGACGCCGAGCTCGACCAGGCCATCCTCCTCGTGCCGCGGATCTACGAGGCCCTGCGCCAGGAGCCCGGCATGGCGGCGAGCGAGGATGCCTTCCTCGAACTCGCCCAGTCCCTGCGGAGCTGAGGCGAGGATGGCGCCCGTCTCCCCTTACCCCCCGTTTCGCCCCGGCCGCGCGAGGCCGTCCAGCCCCGCGCAAGCCTGCCTTCCTCTAGTGCCCGCCAGCCCATCGCGCCATGCCGCGAGCTCCGTTTTCGAGGTGACGTCATGAGTCTCATCAGCGTTTTGCGCACCGGCGTCTCCGGCATGAACGCGCAATCGAACCGCATCTCCACCGTCGCCGAGAACGTCCAGAACTCGAGCACCACCGGCTACAAGCGCTCGGCCGCCGAGTTCTCCTCGCTGCTCATCGAGGGCAGCTCCACCGCGAACTACACGTCCGGCGCGGTCGAGACCACGGTTCGCCGGTCCATCGGCGCCGAGGGCCCGATCACCTTCACGTCGTCGAAGACCGACCTCGCCATCCAGGGCAACGGCTTCTTCGTGGTGCAGGACGAGAACAAGGCGCCCTACCTGACCCGGGCCGGCAACTTCGTCGTGGACGGGCCGACGGGCAACCTCGTCAATGCCGGCGGCTTCGCCCTGCTGGGCTACAGCCTCGCCGACGGCCAGGACCCGAATCCCGCCCTCAACAGCACCGACGGGCTCGTTCCCGTGAACATGGCGAGCCTCGGCCTGCGGGCGACGCCTTCCACCAAGGCGGCGGTGACCGGCAACCTGTCCGCCGACAGCGCCCCCTTGAGCGGCACCCTGTCGCCGACGAACTTCTCGAAGAAGAGTTCGCTCGTCACCTACGACAAGCTCGGCAACAGCGTCACCCTCGACATCTATCTCGGACGCTCCGCGGCGAGCCCGGGCGACCCGACCGCGACCCCGCCGGTTCCCGCCGTCTCGGCCAACACCTGGACCGCCTCGGTCCACGCCCCGGACGGAACCGCCCTGACCGCGCCGCCGGTGACCCTCGTGTTCGGCGCGGACGGCAAGCTGAGCGGTGGCGCCAGCGCGAGCTTCACGATTCCCGGGGGCGAACCCTTCACCCTCGACCTGAGCGGCATGACGCAGCTCGCCGGTGCCTACGACCTGAAGGGCTCCGCCAACGGCAAGGCGCCCTCGGCCGTGACCGGGACCGAGTTCGGCTCCGACGGCCTCGTCTACGCGACCTACGCCGACGGCACCCGCCTTGGGGCCTTCAAGATCCCGCTCGCCGCGGTGAAGAGCCCGGACAACCTCAACCCGCGCGCCGGCAACGTCTTCCAGACGACGCTCGAATCCGGCGATCTCCAGGTCGGCTTCGCCGGCCTCGGCGGCCTCGGCACCGTGAAGGCCAGCGCGCTGGAGCAGTCCAACGTCGACGTCAGCACCGAGCTGACCACGATGATCGAATCGCAGACCGTCTACACCGCCAACTCGAAGGTGTTCATGACCGGCAACGAGCTGCTCGAGACCCTGATGAACCTCAAGCGCTGAGCCGCGCCGCGCTCCGGCGCGACCCCGCGAACCCCTCCCGCCGCATCGCCCCGATGCGGCGGCCTGCGCCGCCCGCGCCCGCCTGCCAGGACTTCGCCGATGGGCCTCTCCCTCGCCCTCAACTCCGCCCGATCCTCGCTCCTCGCGACCTCGACGCAGATCGCCGTCTCGGCCCGCAACACGGCCGGGGCGAGCGATCCGTTCTACACCCGCAAGATCGCCAACCTCGTGGCGGCGGGCGGCGGCAGCGCGGTCTCGATCCAGCGCGCCACCGACGTCGCCCTGTTCGACCGCAAGCTCGCCGGCACCGCCTCGGCGGCGGCGAGCGAGGCCGTGCTCGACGGCCTCGACACGCTCCAGGGCACCATCGGCGACACCGACGACGGCACCTCGGCCGCCGCGCGCCTCGGCGCGCTCAACGCGGCGCTGAAGGCCGCGGCCAACAAGCCGGACGATGCGGCCCTGGCCCGCGATGCGGTCGACCGCGCCCGCGACCTCGCCACGAGCCTCAACACCGGGGCGGCCGCCGTCGAGACCGTCCGCGCCCAGGCGGATGCCGGCCTCGCGGATTCGGTCTCGACCATCAACGACCTCCTGTCCCAGTTCGAGGCCGCCAACCGCGTCGTGACCAGCGGCACCGCGGCCGGGACCGACGTGACCGATGCCCTCGACGACCGCGACCGCATCCTCGCCGGCCTCTCGCGCGAGATCGGCATCTCCACCGTGGTCCGCGCCGGCAACGACGTCGCGATCTACACCGACAGCGGCGTGCCCCTGTTCGAGCGCAGCGCCCGCCGCGTCGCCTTCAGCCCCACCGCCGCCTTCTCGGCCGGCACCATGGGCGCCGCCGTGATGGTGGACGGCGTCGCGGTGACGGGCGCCAACTCGCCGATGCCGGTGCATTCGGGCCGGATCGCCGGCCTCGCGGAACTGCGCGACGGGGTCGCGACCCGCTACGAGTCCCAGCTCGACGGCATCGCCAACGGACTGATCGACGCCTTCGCCGAAACCGGGGCCGAAACCGGCGGGCAGGTGGTGCGCGCGGCGGGCCTGTTCACCGCCGGGGCGGGCGGGCCGGTCCCGAACGGAACCACCGTGGACCAGACGGGCCTCGCTGCCCGGATCCGGGTGAGCGCCTCGGTCGATCCGCAGCAGGGCGGCGACGTCACGCTCCTGCGGGACGGCGGGATCGCGGGCGCGATCTTCCGGTCGAATCCGGCCGCATCGGGCGACACCGCCTTTCCCGACCGCCTGCGGGCGCTCGCCTCGGTCCTGGCGGCGGACCGCGCCTTCGACCCGTCCTCGGAGCTTGCGACCCGGAGCAGCCTCCAGGACTTCGCCACGGCCTCCATCGGCTGGCTCGCGGGCAAGCGGCAGGCCGCCACGGCGGAATCGGCCTACCAGGCGACGCTGCTCGCCCGCGCCTCCGACGCCTATTCCAACGCCACCGGCGTCAACGCCGACGACGAGACGGCGGCGGCCCTCGCCCTCGAACGGTCCTACACCGCCTCGGCCAAGCTGCTGACCCTGGTGAACGACCTCCTGAAAACCCTCATGGACGCGGTGCGATAGACCCGATGCGGACCAACGCCCTCTCCACCCTGAGCTTCTGGAACACGCCGCGCATCGGCGTGTCCCGCATGCAGTCCGACATGGCGCGGGCCAACCAGGAACTCGTCACCGGCCGCTACGCCGATGTCGGCCTCGCCCTCGGCGGCCGCACCGGCCTCGCCGTCGGGCTGCGCCAGAAGACCGCCGAACTGGCGGCCCTGCGCGAGGGCAACAACGCCGCGACGCTGCGGCTCGGCACCACGCAGGCCGTGCTGAAGCAGATGCAGGCCGGGGCCGACGCCACCCTGACGGCGCTCACCGGCACGCCCGAAGACAAGCGCGCCGGCGTCCTCAAGGACATTGCGGCGAACGGGCTCGTCACCCTCACCGCGCTCCTCAACACCTCCGCGGGCGGCCAGTTCGTCTTCGGCGGCACCCGGACCGCCGAGGCGCCGGTGACCGCCTATGCGGGCAGCCCGGCCTCCCCGGCGAAGACCGCCGTCGATGCGGCCTTCCAGGCGGCCTTCGGGATGTCGCAGGACAGTCCCGGCGCGAGCGCGATCACGGCCGCCGACATGGCGAGCTTCCTCGACGGACCGGCCTTCCAGGGCCTGTTCGACGCCGGCACGTGGAGCACCGACTGGTCCAAGGCCGGCACCACGCCCCTGACGAATCAGATCTCTCTGAGCGAGACCGTCACGACCTCGGCGAGCGCCAACGCACCGGCCCTGCGCAAGCTCGCCATGGCCTACGTGATGGCCTCCGACCTCGGCGCCCAGAACCTCTCGGCGGCGGCGCAGAACGTCCTCACCACGCGGGTCGCCGGGTTGCTCGGCGAGGCGAGCCAGGGTCTGATCACGCTCCAGGCCGACCTCGGACGCTCGCAGGCCGCGATCACCGCCGCCAACACCCGGCTCGAGTCCCAGACGACCCTGCTCCAGTCGCAGATCGGCGCGATGGAGGGCGTGGACACCGCCGAGGCCAAGACCCGGGTCGACCGCCTGTCGACGCAGGTGCAGATCTCCTACGCCCTGACCTCTCAGCTGCGCCAGCTCAGCCTCGTCAACTACCTCTAGCGCGGCGCCGGCCCGGGCTTCCGGGCACCGCGACGACCCGGCGGCGGGGCCTCGACCCCGAGGGACCCCGCCGGCCCCAACGGCTCACCGGCCCGGTCCGCGCCTCGGCGCGGCGGGCCGCGGATACACGGGACAGGACCGATATGTACCAGTTTTCCTATGCCGAGATCCTGGAGGAGGCTCCGGCCATCGCGCGCGAGCGCGAGCGCGCCGCCTTCGACCAGGCCCTCGACCTGCTGCGCATCGCCGACCGGCCCGATGCCCAGCAGACCGACCGCGCCACGGCGGCCGGCTTCCTGCAGAGCCTCTGGGGCGTGCTCATCGAGGACCTGCACAGCGAGGATAACGGCCTGCCGCCGGACCTGCGCGCCGACCTCGTCTCCATCGGCCTGTGGAGCATGCACGAGGCCAACGCGGTGATCGCCGCGCCGGACCGGACCCTGTCGGCCCTCATCGCGGTGAACACCTCGATCCGGGACGGCCTGCGGTGAGCCGGCCCATGCGCCTGTCCCTGCGCGCCGGCGAGCGCGTGTTCGTGAACGGCGCGGTCCTGCGCGTCGATCGGAAGGTCTCCCTGGAGCTTCTGAACGACGCCGCCTTCCTGCTCGAGACGCACGTGCTCCAGGCGGAGGCGGCGACGACGCCCCTGCGCCAGCTCTATTTCGCGATCCAGGCGATCGTGATCGAGCCGGCCGGCGCCGAGCGCGCCCGGGACCTCTGCCGCACCCTGCAGGCCGGAATCCTCGACGTCGTCGCCGATCCGGAGATCCGCGAGGGCGTCCTCGGCGTCGACCAGCTCGTCGCGGCGGGCCGGCTGATCGAGGCGCTCAAGCTGCTGCGCGGCCTCTATCCGCGCGAGGCCGCCCTGCTGGCGGCCACCCCGCAGGCGGGTGCGGTCGCCCTCGAGGCTCTGCCAGGCCTCCCGGCCGCATCCGCGAAATCCCACACCCACCCGGCCTGACCCGGCCATCGAACCAGGAGGCCCGCCGATGAGCGTCGCCAGCGTCACCAGCACGGCCACATCCCAGACGGCCACCACCGCCGCCGCCACCAAGACGGCGACGGGCATCGCCGCCTCGATGAACGCCGACACGTTCCTCACCCTGCTGATGACGCAGCTGAAGAACCAGGACCCGACCAAGCCGATGGATTCCACGGCCTATGTCAGCGAACTGGCGACCTTCTCGCAGGTGGAGCAGGCGACCAAGACCAACACGAAGCTCGACTCGCTGCTGTCGTCGAGCTTCCTCTCGCAGGCCGATCAGATCATCGGGCGCACCGTCACCTCCGCGGACGGCACCACCACCGGCGAGGTCCAGTCGGTGAAGATCACCAGCGAGGGCGCGCTCGCCCGCCTGACCAGCGGCCAGGACGTGCTCCTCACCGAGGGCATCTCGCTGTCGCGGTGACGGGTTCCGGTCTAGACACGGCCCGACCCTTCCACAGGACGAGGCAACCACCCGGATGAACGAGGTCGACGCCCTGGAACTCGTGCGCGCCGCGATCTGGACCGTGATCGTCGCCGCCGGTCCCGCGATCGCCGCGGCGATGCTGATCGGCATCGCCGTCGCGCTGCTGCAGGCGCTCACGCAGATCCAGGAGGTGACCCTCACCTTCGTGCCCAAGATCGTCGTGATCCTGCTGGTGCTCCTCGTCACGAGCTCGTTCATCGGGGCGCAGATCTACACCTTCGCCGAAGCCACCTACGGGCGCATCGTCACCGGGTTCTGACCGAGACCCCGGAGGACGATCCCGGCTTCCTCCAGGCGCGCCCGCACCGCCCGCGCCATCGCCACCGCCTGCGCGCTGTCGCCGTGCACGCAGACCGAGTCGATCCGCGTCGGCAGCAGCGTGCCCTGCGCGCTGAGGATGCCGCCGGCCCGCACCATCGCCAGCACCCGGTCCGCCGCCGCCTCGGCCTCGGCGATCAGCGCCCCGGTCCGGCCGCGCGGGATCAACTGGCCCGCCTCGGTGTAGCCGCGGTCGGCGAAGATCTCGGCATGGACGGCGAGGCCCGCCGCCTCGCCGGCCGCCACCTGCTCGGTGCGGGCGATCGCCAGGAGCCCGAGCGTCGGATCGACGGCCCTGACCGCCCGCGCGACGGCATCGGCCACGTCCCGCTCCGCCGCCGCCCGGTTGGCGAGCGCCCCGTGCGCCTTGACGTAGGCCAGGCGATGGCCCGTCAGGGCGGCCAGGGCCTGCGCGGCGCCGATCTGATAGGCGACCTGCCGCTCGATCTCGGCCGGGCCGAACGGCATCGGCCGGCGGCCGAAGCCGGCGAGGTCTGGAAAGCCCGGATGCGCCCCCACGGCGACGCCCCGCGCCAGCGCCAGGGCGAAGGTCTCGGCCATGATCTCGGGGTCGCCGGCATGGAAGCCGCAGGCGACGTTGGCCGAGGTCACGAGATCGAGCATCGCCGCATCGTCGCTGCAGCGATAGGCGCCGAAGCCCTCGCCGAGATCGGCGTTCAGGTCGATGGTCGGCATCGTGGCGCATCCCGGCTCGGCGCGGCCCGGCGGCCGCTGGCGGCGCGATCCTAGCCGACCACGCCGCCGATGAGATTGGTCCCGAGCAGGAATTCCGAGGGGAAATCGGTGCGCAGCACGGGCTGGCGCGCGATGGCCGGGACCAGGGCCGCGCGCTCCGCCCGCCGCGCCGCCACCGCCTCGGCGATCCCGACGGCGGCGAAGCGCAGCCGCGTGCCCGTCTGGGCCTGGGCGAGCCGGCCGAGATCGGCGCCGATCACAGTGGCGATCTTCGGGTAGCCGCCCGTGGGCTGGCGGTCGGCCATCAGCACCAGCGGCTGGCCCGAGCCCGGCACCTGGATCGCCCCCATGGCGATGCCGTCGGAGACGATGTCGTGAGTTCGGGCGCGGATCGCGGGACCTTCGAGGAAGCAGGCCATGCGGTCGCCCCGGGGGCCGATCCGCCAGGGTCCCGCCAGGAAGGCGTCGCGGCCGCAGGCCTCGAACAGATCGTCCTGCGGCCCCCAGATGACGCGGATCACCTCCGGGGGCCGGTGCAGCCAGGGAACGGCCAGGCGCGCGGGCTCTCCGACCGCGGCCCGCGGACGCGCCACCGGAAGGCCGTCGCCCGCCCGCAGGCCGCGCCCGTGGAGGCCCCCGAGCCCGGAGCGGGTGTGGGTCGCCGTCGAGCCCAGGACCGGCGCCGCGGCGATCTCGCCCGCCACCGCGAGGCTGCACCAGGCCCCGACCCGTCCCGCCCGGAGGGTCAGCCGGGCGCCCGGCCGCAGGGTCAGGGCGACGGCCGGGGGGAGGGGGCGCCCGTCGAGGTCGATGCGCAGGTCGCCGCCCGCCAGGGCGACGTCGATGGCGGCCTCCGCCACTGTGAGCGTGAGGCCGCCGAGGGAGACCTCGATGGCGGTGGCGGTCAGGGGATTGTCGAGGGCGCGGTTGGCGGTGGCGTGGGCCAGGGGGTCCATCGGCCCGGCCGGCGTGATGCCGTAGCGCAGGAAGCCGTGCCGGCCGGCATCCTGCAGGGTCACGCCGCCCCCCGCCGCGAGGATCCGGAGCGTGGCCTCGGCCGTCACGGGCTCCTCCGCGCGAGGACTTCCCCTGCCTCCGCCCGGGCGTCCAGGGCGGCGAAGGTCGCCGCGTCGATGGGCTCGAAGCGAAGCGCATCGCCGGGCTCGACGAGGAAGCTCTGCGGACGCGCCTCGGAATAGAGCCGCTCCGGCGTACGGCCGACGACGTACCAGCCCGTGGGCATCGGGACGGTCGCCACCGCGGCGAGGCCACCGCCCACCAGGAGGGCGTTGGCGGGATGGGGCGTGCGCGGGGTCTGGCGCCGGGGAATCGCCAGGGTTTCGGAAAGGCCGCCGAGATAGGCAAAGCCCGGCGCGAACCCGTACATGTAGACCCGGTACGAACCCTGGGCGTGGCGCTCGGCGACGGCGGAGGCCGTCAAACCGGCGTGGTCGGCGACCGCCGCGAGATCCTCCGCATGGACCGGGTCGTAGCAGCAGGGCAGCGTCCAGCTGCGCCCCGTGCGCGACGGTGCCGCGGAGCGGCCGAGACGATCGGCGACCCAAGCCGCGAGGACGTCGCGGCCGAGAACCAGCGGGTCGTAGTGGATCATCAGAGAACGGTAGGTCGGCACCGTCTCCAGCAGGCCGGTGATCCGGTCCTCCGCCAGTGCCGCGTCCAGGGCGAGCACCCGTGCATTGAGATCCGGATCGACCCGGGCGCCGAACTCGACGACCAGGGCCGCCTCGGCGGCATCGAGAAACCGGACGGTGTCTGCCTCGGGCTGCGGCACGGCGGGATCCTGGTTCGCGTCGGCGAGCGGCCGGTGCCGCCGGACCCTCAACGGTTGGACTTCTTCTCGCGCTGGTAGGTCCGGATCGCCCGAGCGCAGTCCGGCGAGAGCTTGCGCAGGTTCTGACGGAAGCAGGCCTCGACCTCCGGTCCGCCGGGAGGATGCATGCTGCAATGCTCGAGATAGTCCCCCGTGCAGGAGAGCTTGAGCAGCTCGCGGATCGGCGTGGGTTCCGCCGATGCGATGCCCGGAACGAGCAGGGCGGGGAGGAGGAGTGCGAGGGGGAGCTTGGACATGGGTCGATCGCGACTTTCACTGGATACGCTACAGGCGACGCGCGGTGGGTTCGAAGTCCCAACGCGCGTCGTCGACGCAGACAAAGATCTTAGCACGCGCGCATCTGCGCGGCGGGATCGTCGGTATTCCAACGCGCGCCGAGCCCGTTCGGTCGCCTCCCCGGCGCCAGGCGACCCTCGCACAAGCTTGCGGGGAGACAAGCCGGTGCAGATTCACGGGGGTTGAGTATCCGCCATGGCGGCAAGCGCCACGATCGCACCGGAGCGCCGCTCCCAGCGGGACATCGGGTTCGCGGCGGGCATCGTCGCCATCCTGGCGATCCTGTTCCTGCCGGTGCCGGCGATCCTGCTCGACATCGGTCTCGCCTTCTCGATCGCCCTCTCGGTCCTGATCCTGATGGTGGCGCTCTGGATCAAGAAGCCGCTGGAATTCTCGGCCTTTCCCACCGTCCTCCTGATCGCGACCCTGCTGCGCCTGGCGCTCGGCATCGCCACCACCCGTCTCATCCTGGCCAACGGCCAGCACGGCGTGTCGGCGGCCGGCCACGTCATCCAGGGCTTCTCACAGTTCGTGATGAGCGGCGACTTCGTCATCGGGATCGTGGTCTTCCTGATCCTGATCACGGTGAACTTCCTCGTCATCACCAAGGGCGCCACCCGCATCGCCGAGGTCGGCGCGCGCTTCACCCTCGATGCCATCCCCGGCAAGCAGATGGCGATCGACGCCGATCTCAACGCGGGGCTCATCGACGACAAGGAGGCGCAGAGCCGCCGGCGCGAACTGGAGGAGGAGAGCGCCTTCTTCGGCTCCATGGACGGCGCCTCGAAATTCGTGCGCGGCGAGGCCATCGCGTCCCTGATCACCATCGCCGTCAACGTCTTCGGCGGCATCATCATCGGCACCACCCGCCACGGCATGCCGCTGGGGCAGGCGG
This sequence comes from Methylobacterium sp. M6A4_1b, assembly GCF_053345175.1. Taxonomy (NCBI): domain Bacteria; kingdom Pseudomonadati; phylum Pseudomonadota; class Alphaproteobacteria; order Hyphomicrobiales; family Methylobacteriaceae; genus Methylobacterium; species Methylobacterium sp. M6A4_1b. The sequence continues at coordinate 324,832 of NZ_JBKEZQ010000001.1, read as the reverse complement.
CGGACGTGTTCACCAAGCTCTCGGTGGGCGACGGGCTCGTCTCGCAGATCCCGGCGCTCATCGTCTCGCTGGCCGCCGGCCTCCTCGTCTCCAAGGGCGGCACCCGGGGCACCGCCGAGCAGGCGGTGATGGGCCAGCTCGGGGCCTATCCCCGCGCCCTCGCGGTGGCCGCCGCCCTGATGTTCATGTTCGCCCTGGTGCCGGGGCTGCCCTTCCTGCCCTTCATGGTGCTCTCCGGGCTGATGGCCTTCACCGCCTACGCGATCCCGCGGAAGCTCGCCGCCGAGAAGGCCCTCGTCGATGCCAAGGCCCTCGCGGAGGAGGAGAAGAAGCAGATCGCGGTCCGCGAATCCGTCAAGGAATCGCTCAAGACCCCGGAGATCGAGCTCTGCCTCGGGCGCCAGATCTCGGCCCAGCTCCAGGGCGCCCAGTCCGAGCTCTCGCACCGGGTCGCCAAGATGCGCCGCAAGTTCGCGCGCCAGTACGGCTTCGTCGTGCCCGACATCAAGCTGACCGACAGCCTCGCCGTGCCGCCGAAATGCTACCAGATCCTCATCCACGGCACCGTGGTGGCGACCCAGGAACTGCGGCCGGGCGAACTCCTCGTGGTGGTCGGCGACGGCCCCGTCCCGGACGTGCCGAGCGACGAGGTCCGCGAGCCCGCCTTCGGCATGAAGGCGCGCTGGGTGCTCGACGCCTATGCGGGCGAGGTCCGGCGCGGCGGGTTCGAGCCCATCGACGGCTCCTCGGTGCTGCTGACCCACCTCTCCGAGGTCATCCACAACAACCTGCCGACCCTCCTGTCCTACAAGGACATGCGCAACCTGCTCGACCGGCTCGACCCCGAGTACAAGCGCCTGCTCGATGAGATCTGTCCGTCGCAGATCTCCTATTCGGGCCTGCAGGCGGTGCTGAAGCTCCTCCTCTCCGAGCGGGTGTCGATCCGCAACCTGCACCTCATCCTGGAGGCGGTGGCCGAGATCACGCCCCATGCCCGCCGGGCCGAGCAGATCGCCGAGCATGTCCGCATGCGCATCGCCCAGCAGATCTGCGGGGATCTGGCCGAGAACGGCGTGCTCGCGGTGCTGCGCCTCGGCAGCGCCTGGGACCTCTCCTTCCACCAGAGCCTGAAGCGCGACGGCAAGGGCGAGGTCATCGAGTTCGACATCGACCCGCGCCTCGTGGAGCAGTTCGGCACCGAGGCCTCGGAGGCGATCCGCCGGCAGATGCGCGAGACCCGCAACTTCGCCCTCGTCACCGCGCCGGACGCGCGCCCCTACGTGCGCATGATCATCGAGCGGCTCTACCCGACGCTGGCCGTCCTCTCGCATCTGGAGATCGCGCGCGGGGTCGAGATCCGCTCCCTCGGGACCATTTCGTGACGGCTCCGCTCCTGGCCGTGCTGGGTCCCGAGAGCTTTCTCGGGGTGTTCCTGATCTTCTGCAGGGTCGGTGCCTGCCTGCTCATCGTACCGGGCTTCTCGAGCCCCCGCGTGCCCGCGCAGGTCCGCCTCCTCATCTCGCTCGCGGTCTCGCTGGCCCTGACCCCGCTGCTGCTGCCGCTGTTCCAGGGCAAGCTCGCTGCGCAGGACCCCGGCGCGACCCTGGGCTGGATCGTCACCGAGAGCCTGACCGGCCTCGTCCTCGGCTTCCTCGGCCGGATCTACTACGTCGTCCTGGAGACCGTCGTGAACGCCGCCGTCACCATGGTGGGTTTCGGCGGCATGCCCGGCTCCGTCGCCGAGGGCATGGACCCGGTGCCGGCCGTCGAGGCGATGATCATGATGGCAGCGGCCGCCCTGCTGTTCGCCGCCGACCTGCACTGGGAGCTCTTCCGCGGTCTGATCGATTCCTATGCGCGCATCCCGCCCGGCGAGGGCATCGGCTCGCAGGCCGCCCTGGTGCGCATCGTGGACCAGATCACGACCGCCTTCGTGCTCGGGCTGCGCATCACCGCGCCGTTCCTCGTCTACGCGGTGGCGGTGAACCTCGCCGCCGGCTTCGTCAACAAGCTCGTGCCGCAGATCCCGGTCTACTTCATCGCCACGCCGTTCATCATGGCCGGCGGGCTGCTGCTCCTCTACGCCATCAGCAACGAGTTCATGACGCAGTTCGTCATGGGCTACTTCGACTACCTGCGCCGGGGCTGAGCCGATGACCACCCGCCTCCGGCTCGTCCGCGCCCAGCGCCTGCTCCGGGTCCAGGAGCAGATGCGGGGCATCGCCGAACGCGACCTCGCCGCCAATCGCGCGCAGGCCGCCAAGGTCGAGGCCGATCGGGCCGCCATGCTGGCCACCCTCGCCGGCGAGACCATGCACGGCCTGTTCCTCGACGCCGCCGCGCGGCGGCTGCGCGCGCTCGCGGCCGAGGCGACCGAACTCAGCGCGACCTCGACACGACTGTCTGAAATACTGTGCGCCCGCGGCCTCGCCGAGAAGCGCGCCGAGCGCCAGACCGACGGCCTCCTGAAGCTGCGCCACCGCGAGCGCGAGCAGCACGCCCTGCTCGAGCAACTCGACCTCATGGCCGCGCGCGGCGCGCATCCGTCGGACTGACCGGCAAGGCCACGATGCAAGCCTGCCGAAAGCCACGGGGCCTATTGGTCCGGGCAACCGGCTCCTCGAACCTGCCGAAACGCCTGCCATGAGCATCTCGCCCCCCACCGACATCGTCCTCGACGTGGCCCGCGCTGCCGATCCGGGCCGCGTGCAGGAGGCTGCCGCCAAGCTGTCGGCCCCCGGGACCGATCCGGCGGCGTTCGGCGACGCCTACCGCATGGCCGGCGTCTCGGTGCACATGCCCCTCGACGCCCGCGGAACCCTCACCGCCCTGCAGACCGACAACGCGGTCTCCGGCGCCGGCAAGGCCGGCGATCCCTACAAGCAGTTCGAGGCCTTCGTCCTGCGCCAGTTCGTCGAGACGATGATGCCCTCGAAGGCCAGTGCCGTCTTCGGCAAGGGCAATGCCGGCGGGATCTGGAAGTCGATGCTCGCCGATCAGGTCGGGACCCAGGTCGCCAAGGCCGGCGGGGTCGGCATCGCCCGGATGCTCGAGGCGGCGCGCCCGCTCAATCCGCCCGCGGCCGCCATCGCCCCGTCGGCCAAGACCTCTGAGAGCTGAGACCGCATGCTGCTCGAATCCCTGAAGCGCCTGGAAGCCACCGTCACGGCGGAGACCGAGGCGCTGCTGGCGCACCGCCCCGTCGATCAGGAGGCGGTGAACCGGCGCAAGAGCCAGAGCCTGCTCGAACTCACCCGCCTGACGCGCGGCCTCGATCCCGCCGACCTCGAGCCATCGCTGCTCGACCAGCTCCTACGCCTGCGCGGCGCCCTGGAGCGAAACCAGGATGCGGTCGGTCTGCACCTGCGGGCCGTCGACGAAATCTCCGGCATCGTCGCGGACTCGATCCGCGAGGCGGAGTCCGACGGCACCTATTCCGGCCATCTCCGGCGCTGAGGCCCGCTCCCCGCCATGCGCATCCTGATCACCGGCCTGTGGATCTGCGGCCTCACCATCCTGTCCTGCTACGGCGCGGTGACCTGGGGCGCGGGGTTGTTCGCCAAGAAAACCGAGCCCTACCTCGAAGGTCTCCAGTATCAGAAGCTGCCGCCCATCAACGTCCCCATGGTTGTCGACGGCAAGGTACAGGGTTACATCATTGCCGTCCTGGTCTTCACGGCCGATGCACGGTTGATGCACACGCTCTCCGTCCCGCCCAACGCCTTCGTGGTCGATGAAACATTCCGGCAGATCTACACGGATCCGGCGATCGATTTCAAACGCCTGTCCCGCTACAACGTCACCCAGCGCCTCGCCGAGATCCGCAAGCAGGTGAATGCCCGCCTCGGCTCCGACGTGGTGAAGGACGTTCTGGTGGAGGAGTTCAACTTCGTCGCCAAGCGCGAAGTGCGCTCCTGAGACCGAGCCCTACGTCTCCGTGAGCAGGCGCTCGAAGGCGGTCTCGCCGAGGAGCGCGGTCAGCCGGCGATCGGCATCCGCGTCGGCCGCGAGGACGAGGCCGCCGCAGACCGTGCCCTGGCCGGCGAAGGCGTAGCCGAGCACGCTGGTCGGCTGCAGGCCGCCGGAGGGCGCGGCGACGAAGCCCTGCAGGGCGCCCGGATGGCCGTTGCAGCCGTTGCGGATCGTCAGGCCGGCGCAGCGCCCCGTCACCGCCAGGGGCGAGAGCGAGAGCCGGTGGCGACCGGCCTGGGCCATCGCCCGGCGCGGACCCGCCAGGGCCAGCAGGATGTCCGGGGACAGGTGGACGGCGCCCTCGAAGCTGAGAGCGCCCGGCCCGGCGAAACGGTCGAACACCGCCAGCCCGGAGAGGTCGTCGAGGACGAGGAAGACCCGCCGGTGGGCGATCCCGGGGCCGTAGGCCTGCGTGGCGAGACGGTGGGCGGTGGCGCCGATGAGGCGCTGCGCCCCGAGGTAGAGGGCCGGGCCGGCCATGGGTTCGCGCTGGTCGAGGGCCGCCACGTTGTGGCCGGCGCCCGAGAGCAGGTGGTGGCGGGCGGCGCCGGTCTCGACCTGGCTCGACCCGCCGGCTTCGACGATCCAGCGCACGCCTTCGCAGGCATAGACGAAGGAGCCGACGTCCCGGTGGCCCGGACCGGGGCCCTGGCTGGCGAAGGTACAGGCGAAGTGGCCCCAGCCGCGGCCGGGGGCGTCGTGGCGCTGCGCGATCATCCCCGAGGCCGGGTCGACGCGGCCCGCGGCGGGCTCGGGGGTGACGCGCGGTATACCAGGACGGTCGCGTCGAGGTCGTGGGCTTTCGGACCAGCGCTCGGCACTGAGCGCGCGTCCCGCATCCGCGCCGAGGCGCCCGATCCAGCCGGCGGCATCCTCGCCGGCGGGGGCGTCCCCGAACGGCGGCAGGCGCCCAGTCGGATCGAGGAGACCGGCGATCGCCGGGAGCCCGGCCGCGACGAGCCGGTCGAGCCGGGCCTTGAGCGCCGACTCGGCGGGGTCGTCGGCGTCGAGGCCGAGGCCCAGGGCGCGCAGCAGGGTCAGGAGCTCGAGGCGCTGGTGCAGGGCGGGGTCGGAGAACCGCCCCTCCGCATCGAGGAGCGGCGCCAGTCCGTCCGCGAGGGCGGCGTCGGCCAGGGAGCCCCAATGCGCCGAGAGCGGCAGCAGCGGCAGGGCGCGGGCGACGGCGCGCAGGGTCGCCGCCGCCTGAAGCTGGTGGATCGAGCGGCCGAAGGTGTTCTGGCCGAGGATTTCGGCGAGCGCGAAGCCGTGGCGCACCGCCTCGCCGGTGAGGGTGAGGGAGGCCGGGCCGCCGGGCTTGCCGGCCCGGGCGAGGAGCCGCAGGACGGTCTCGGTGCGGGCGGCCAGCGCCGCCGGATGCAGGGCGAGGCCGTCGGTGGGCGCCCCCCAGGGGTTGGCCCGCGACCAGGACAGGGCGAGGCCGACGGCCGTGGCCGCCCCGCCGGGGGCCTCGGCGAGCGCCCCGAGCCAGGCCAGGGACTGGTACTCCAGGCGCCAGGGCACCGAGCGGAACGGGTCCTCGGTCCAGTCCGGCGCCTCCGGCAGGGTCCAGGCCGGCTGGCCGGCGAGGCGCAGGATCCGGTCGAGGCCGGCGGCGCGGTGATTCGCGCCGCGCTGGATCGCCCGGGCGCGGGCGAGCACCCCCGGCCGGGCGGCCACCGCCTCGGGCTGCGGGCACCAGCCGGCGAAGGCGGCGGCGGGCAGGGACAGGCGCTCGGCGAGGCGGGCGAGGAAGTCCGGGGCGGCGAGGAGGTCGTCGGCGCAGAGGCTCTCCAGCCGCATCCGGTCCTCCAGGGCCACCTCCGGCGGGGCCAGGAGTTCCGCCTCCGGCGGGGCCGGGAGTTCCGCCTCCGGCCCGTCCGCCTCCCAGGTGGCGAAGCCGACCGCCACCCGCGCCGCCCCGGCGGGGGGCTGGAGCTCCAGGGTGAAGCGCCGGGCCTGCTGGTGGGCCGAGAGGTCGACGAGGGCGCCGAGGCCCGGCACCGAGATCGTGCCGGGATAGGGCGGGTCGAGCGCCGCCCCGTCCCGGTCGCGGTAGACGATGCGGGCGAGGGCCGCGTGGGCGCCCGGCCGCGGCGTGTGGAGCTGGCCGCGCAGCACGAGGCCGCAGCCCGGCACCAGGGCGTGGTCGCGCCAGGCCGGCTCCGGCCCGAGCCGGTGCCGGATCCGGGGGATCAGGGAGGGCGCCGGCGGCAGGTCCGCCCCTTGCGTCAGGCGGGCCTCGGCCACCGCGAAGGGGTGGCTGTTGCGCCAGGAGCGGATCGTCACCGTGAGGCGGGTGGCCGGCGCGGGCACCCGGAAGGCGAGGTGGAGGCGTGCCGCCCGCGCCCCGTGCGTTTCCGGCGGCAGGGCGGACGGGCCGGCGATCCAGGCGCCGTGCGGGTCCAGCAGCGTCCGGTCGAGGCCCGGCACGTGGTCGAAGTCGAGGCTCGACCCGTCCGCGGCCAGGAAGTCGATCCCCACCAGGGCGAAGTCGAGGGCGCCGCCGGCGGTCTCCGCCTCCGCCCAGGCGAGGCGGAAGCCGAGGTGGCACCACCCCTCCGACGCCACGCCGTCGAAGGGCAGCACCACCCGCGACCAGCGGTTCTTGGCCGGAATCCAGTGCTCGTTCTCCCCCGGCCCGACGCCCGCCCCGCCGGCATAGCGGGCCGCCTCCGGCAGCAGGAACCGGACGTCGGACGCAAGCGGCGCGCTCACGAGGCGGACCGGACGGGGGCTGCGGGCGGGGAGATCGGCAAGGCGGGGCGTGGGGTGTGGGTCAGGGGAGGTCCGGCCGATGTCGGGTGCGCCCGGGGCTTGCCGGGGTGTGGGCACTGAGGCGGGCAGGCTCGTGCGTGTCAAGCAGATGGCGCTGCCATGGGCTTTCAGTCCCCATTGGAAGGGGCGCCGAGGCAAACCGCACGACCTTGTCGAGGCGTCCTGGCATCGGTCGCGCCAGCGCTTTCAAGAAAGCGGAAGCGGAGTATCGCTCCTCGAAAGCTCTGCGCGCTGGCTGCCGACCAAGCCGGGTGGCCGCGAGTCATTCTGTTGCCGACAGGAAGATTCCGTCTGCATGGGCTGCGTCGTCTAAAGATCTATACCCGTGAGGGCATAAGTCGTCACTCTCCTTCTCCTGTAGAGGCCAAGCCGAGAGGTTTCGTTGAACCCGTTCCCCCGTGTGGCGCGCCGTCGTCCAATAGTCTGCGAATCCGACATGTAATCGAGTTCACGTCTGCACAGATATTCTTCGATATTCAGTTTAGAGGCCTGGAATTTTGTAAATATCGTGTGCTCGGACGCCACGCGGGAGAGGCCTGCGCTATGCTGAAGAGGAAGCTCTCGCCTTTGCCGCTCGCGTGGACGTTGTGCAGCCTTGCTGCGCCCGCCCTCGCCGAAATCCATATCGATGGCGCGAAGATCACGGCCGGGGAACTGTGGGTCCTCGGGTCCGTCGACGAACCAAGTGCCGAGATCATGCTCGATGAAAAATTTAGTCGCTGGACCGATGCGAAAGGCAACTATGAATTTCGTGTGATCTACCATCCCTCGAGTTGCATCATCAAACTCCGGACACGAAAGCAAGTCCGCGAGGTCGTCGTCGGAGAATGCGGGCAGCAGGGTCCTCAAGGGCCGGCTGCCGTCGGTCCACCCGGGTCCATGGGCCTGATGGGTCCGAAAGGTGAGCGAGGCCCATCCGGGCCGCAAGGGCTACCTGGGCCACAGGGTCCTTCCGGATCCGATGGCGCGATGGGCCTTGCCGGCCCGGAGGGGCCTCAAGGGCCGGGCGGGCCACGCGGCGAAGCCGGACTCGTCGGAGCGATCGGCCCGGCCGGCCCCCCAGGACCGCAAGGGGCGGTCGGTCAGGCGGGACCTCGCGGTCCGGCAGGACCACAAGGCGAGCCGGGGCGTCCGGGCGCCGCCGGTCCGCCCGGACCCATCGGCAGGACGGGTCCGCCCGGTCCTCCGGGAAAGACGAGTCCGCCGCCCCCTGCAAGGCCGCAGAACACTGCTCCCTTGCCCGCCCGGAGGGACCAACCTCCAGCGGAACGACCCGAGGAGGGGGCAGGAGGCGGTCCGAACGAAGCGGATCGCTATTAGTGTTCGGCTCTGTCCTGCAGCTTGAGGATGCCAGACCAACGTTCGTCTCGCTGACAGCCATGGCTGCGCGCGACATGGTCCGAGACGGGTACGGGCGGACCTTGGCCTTGCTTCCGGAAGGGGTCGTTCTCTATCCGACCCAACCTCGCCGTCCGGGACGCCATCAGGCTTCCCCGAAAGCGGCCGTAGGATAACCGCCTCTAAAAATCCTCCCGAATCAATTGACAAATCTCGCGCTTTGTTTTGGCTGCTTGTGCTTCTCATCTCGATAGTCAATTATTGCTTGTCCCAATCACGAATAATTATTTTCTAGTTAACACATTTCTCTACCAATTATTTGCAAAATATTCAGTGGCGGCGCGCGTTGTCTTTTACGCCTTGGATTAACTGGTGTATAAACTTCTTTTCCCGACCGATTTCATCTGTAGAAATCCGAGAAAATAAGCGATCAAACCAAATCGATGTAAAGAATATTAGGACCCAGCCTGTCGAGAACATAAGAAATTCAGTTCCGGCAATCTGTATGCTCCCCTGCCAAAGCCTGACGAGAACCCCGGACAGATAGATGACCGGATAAAGCCAAAACATTTTCCAGTTTGAGGGCATAGCGTAACTCCACACCCTTCGACCCTACGATGCAGAAATCAATGGCGCCTTATCGGAGAAGCGCAAAATCGAACTTTGGCCACTGTTTGTGAGCGGCCGCGACTGTGACATCCGCTTCACTGCATTGCTGCTCGGAAGCGGACGGTCTCAAGACCACCCAATCTGGTCATTCTAAGCTGCTTCTCGAGAGCTTGAGAGCGGACGTTCACTCATCCGCAATAGGCCGATAACGACCTGAACGGTGTGTCTGGTATCCAATCCCTTTACCGACACCCGGAAGTTCGCCTTTTATCATCGACTTTTGTCGAGCCCGAACCTGTCGCGAAGATCCGACCGGATCTGTCATGTCGGAGAAACCCGAGCCGCCGGCAGGGCCGACAAACGCGGGCGTGTTCCGCGGCACGCCATCTCGAACGGGGTCCATGCCGCGGACAGGTCGCGTCTGACCGATCCTGACCCCATACGCACCTCACGCAACCCGAAGCCTCTCCCGGTATGGGGGCCGTCGCCGCCCGCGCGCCACCGCCCTCCGGAAGCCCGCACGCACCTCCCACCCCCCGCCAGCCTCGGACAAGATAGCCGCCCTAAAGCTCCGGTCATGAACGATTGGGATCGGAACCGGCCGTGACAGGCGTCTACCTCTTCGACCTGGCCTCGCAGCAGGCGCGCTACCTCGCGGTGCGGCAGGCGACCATCGCGAGCAACGTCGCGAACGCCAACACGCCCGACTACAAGGCGCGGGACGTGGTGCCCTTCGCCGAGGTGATGGCCCGCACGGCCTCCACGGGCATGACCATGACGGAGAGCGCCCACGTCACGGCCGGCGAGGGCCGCATCCCGGTCAAGCCGGTGGCCGCCGGGGAGGCCTGGGACGCACTCTCGACCTCGAGCTCGGTGAGCCTGGAGCAGGAGATGCTCAAGGCCGGCACGGTGAGCCGCGAGCACAACCTCAACATGGGCATCGTCAAGGCCTTCGACCGGATGCTCAAGGCCGCGGTGCGGGGCAGCTGATGATCGACCCGCTCACCGCCTCCACCCGTCTCGCCTCCGCCGGCATGGAGGCGCAGTCCCTGCGCCTGCGCATCGCCGCCGAGAACGTCGCCAACGCGCAATCGGTGGGCGACGCCCCCGGGGCGGACCCCTATGCCCGCAAGACCGTGACCTTCCGGTCCGCCATGGACCGGGCGGCCGGCGGCCCCACCGTGGCCCTGCGCCGGATCGGCACCGACGACGCGCCCTTCCGCATCGAGCGCGACCCCGGCAACCCGGCCGCCGATGCCGAGGGCAACGTGAAGATGCCCAACGTCAACGTGCTGGTGGAGATGGCCGACATCCGCGAGGCCAACCGCTCCTACGAAGCCAACGTCCAGGTGATCAAGCAGGCCCGCGCCATGGTCGCCAGCGTCATCGACCTCCTGAGGACCTGAGACCGAGCGATGATCGAAGCCCTCACCTCGCTCGCCGCCTTCGACCGGGCCGCCGGCATCACCCGCACCGACAATGCCGCGCCCCTGGCGCGCACCAGCTTCCCCGTGCTGCCGGCGGCCTCCCCGGCCGCGCCCGGCACGGATTTCGGCGACGTCATGGCCCAGCTCGCCGGCGGCCTGCGCATCTCCCTGCGCACCGGCGAGGCCGCCGCCATCTCGGGCATCCAGGGCAAGGCCTCGACGCAGCAGGTGGTCGAGGCGGTGATGTCCGCCGAGCAGAGCCTGCAGACCGCCATCGCCGTCCGGGACAAGGTGGTCGCCGCCTATCTCGAACTCAGCCGCATGCCGATCTGACCTTTGCGCCATCCGAACCTCGCCCGACCGAACCCTGGCCGATCCGACGAACCGACGGGACCGTGACACCATGAGAGCGCTCGCCATCGCGGCCACGGGCATGAACGCCCAGCAGATGAACCTCGAGGTCATCGCCAACAACATCGCCAACCTGAACACCACCGGCTTCAAGGGCGCCCGGGCCGAGTTCACCGACCTGCTCTACCAGGCCGAGCGCCAGCAGGGCGTGCCGAACCAGGCCGGCCAGGAGCCGGTGCCGGAGGGCGCGATGCTCGGCCTCGGCGTGCGCACCGCCGCCATCCGCAACCTGCACCGGCAGGGCCCCCTGGCGAACACGGCCAACCAGCTCGACCTGGCGGTGAACGGCCGGGGCTACTTCCAGATCACCAACCCCAACGGCGAGATCAACTACACCCGCGCGGGCGCCTTCAACCGCAACAACACCGGCCAGATCGTCACCCTGGAGGGCTATGCCCTCGACCCGGCGGTCCTGATCCCCAACGGCGCCGTCGACGTGGTGATCAACCAGTCGGGCCAGGTCTTCGCCAAGGTGGACGGGCAGGTGCAGGCGCAGAATCTCGGCCAGATCACCCTGGCCAACTTCGCCAACGACGCCGGCCTGGAGCCCCTCGGCAACGGCCTCTACCGCGAGACCGCGGCCTCCGGCGCCCCCGTCACCGGCGTGCCCGGCGACCCGAGCTTCGGCAAGCTCCAGCAAGGTTATCTCGAGAGCTCGAACGTCGATCCCGTCAAGGAGATCACCAACATGATCACGGCCCAGCGCGCCTTCGAGATGAACTCGAAGGTGATCCAGGCCGCCGACGAGATGGCCGGCACGATCTCCAAGGGCATCCGCTAGGCCGAACGGTTTCCACTGAGCCGGCTCGGCGGCGGCGCCCGACCTCGACATCCCCAACCTCCGCGCGGCGGCGACGGGCGGCACCGGCTCCCCGCCGGCGCGCGCGGCCGCCCGTCCGGGCCTCCTTCCAAGGGCGCGACCACCTCATGGGCATTCACCTTCCGGGCTCCTTCCTGCGCACCCGGTGCCGCCTGGCGGCCCTCGGCCTCGCGCTGCTGGCCGGGCCGGCCGCCGCCGACGACCTGCTGCTGCCGGTGCCGACGGTGACGATCTATCCCGGCGACACGATCAAGGCCGCGATGCTGCGGGTCCAGGCCTATCCGGACACCTTCAAGGCGCGCACCGCCGTGGTCGACGCGCCGATGGCCATCGTCGGCCGGGTCGCGCGGCGGATGCTGCTGCCGGGCGAGCCCGTGCCGGTCAACGCCATCGACGATCCGCGCCTCGTCAGCCGGGGCACGCCGACGCAGATCGTGTTCGAGGAGCAGGGCCTGCTCATCACCGCCGTCGGCGCGCCGCTCCAGAACGGGGGCCTCGGCGACGTCATCCGCGTGCGCAACACCGACACCAACCGCATCGTGCTCGGCACAGTGATGGCGGACGGGCGAATCCGGACCGGGGACCGCTGATGCGCCGCTTCCTGGCGATCCTCGTCTCCCTCGCCCTCGCCCTGCCGATCCCGGCCCTGGCCGGCACCCGGATCAAGGACATCGCCACCCTCAAGGGCGTGCGCGACAACCAGCTCGTGGGCTACGGCCTCGTCACCGGCCTGCAGGGCACCGGCGACACCCTGCGCAACGCCCAGTTCACCGAGCAGTCGCTGCAATCGATGCTCGACCGCATGGGCATCAACGTCCGCGACGCGCGCCTGCGCACCCGCAACGTCGCCGCCGTGATGGTGACCGCCGACCTGCCGCCCTACACCGGCACCGGCTCGCGCATCGACGTCACCGTGACCTCGCTCGGCGACGCCACCTCGCTCAAGGGCGGCACCCTGCTGATGACGCCGCTGATGGGCGGCGACAGCCTCACCTACGCGGCCGCGCAGGGGCCGCTGGCGGTCTCCGGCTTCAGCGTCGGCGGCCAGGCCGAGACGGTGACGCAGGGCGTGCCCACCGCCGGGCGCATCCCCAACGGCGCCCTGATCGAGCGCGAGGTGCCGGGCACCTTCCGCGACCTGCCCGAGCTCGTGTTCGAGCTGAAGAACCCCGACTTCAAGACCGCCACCATGGTGGCCGACGCCATCAACGCCTATTCCCTGGCGCGCTTCAACCGCCGGGTCGCCGCCCCGCGCGACCAGCGCGCCATCGCCCTGCTGCGGCCCGGCAACATCGCCCAGACCCGGTTCGTGGCCGAGATCGGCGACCTCACCATCAACCCCGACACCCCGGCCCGGGTCGTCGTCGACCAGCGCACCGGCACGGTGGTGATCGGCCGCAACGTCCAGATCTCCACCGTGGCGGTGACGCACGGCAACCTCACGGTGCGGGTCACCGAGGCGCCGGAGGTCTCGCAGCCCGCCCCGTTCTCCAACGGGCAGACGGCGGTGGTCCCGCGCACGGAGGTGGCGGTCAACGAGCAGGCCGGCCGGATGGCGATCATCGGCGGCTCGGATCTCCAGACCCTGGTGCGCGGCCTCAACAATGTCGGGCTCAAGCCCAGCGACATCATCTCGATCCTGCAGGCGGTGAAGACCTCCGGGGCTCTCCAGGCGGAGCTGGTGGTGCAATGAGCGCGACGAGCGGCCTTCCGCTGCCGGGCGAGCCGGCCCGCCTCGTGGTCCAGAGCCGTCCGCCGGCGGCGTCCGGGCGCTGGCTCGCGCTGATGGCCCTGCGGGTGCTGCTCTTCGTCGGCGCCCTGGCCCTCGCCTCGTTCGGCCTCGGCCCGGTCCGCGCCGCCGAGGGCGGCCGGCCCGCGATCTCGGGGCTGAACCCGGGGCCGCTCCCGAGATCCGCCCCGAAGCCGGCGGTCCCCCGCCTCGCCGTCGCGGCCAAGCCGGTGACGGACCCCGCCGTCACGGTGGTGTCCCAGCCCATCGAGACCACGGGGGCGATCGACGCCAAGGGGATCGACGCCAAGGGGATCGACGCCAAGGGGATCGAGACGCAGGTCGCCGAGATCCGGGCGCCCGAGGCGGAACCGGCCAAGCCCGACCTCGCGAAGCCCGACCTCGCGAAGCCTGCGCCGAAGCCGCCGGCCTATTGCGCCAGCATCGCGGATGCCGCGGCGGACGCGCGCTTCGCCTGGCAGAAGGAGCAGCTGGCCATCCTGGAGAAGCAGGTCGAGGAGCGGATCGCCGCCCTGGAGGCCAAGCGCGCCGAGTACGAGACGTGGCTCGCCCGCCGCGACGCCTTCCTGGCCAAGGCCGACGAGGGCGTGGTCGCGATCTACACCAAGATGCGGGCGGATGCCGCCGCGCTCCAGCTCGCCAACATGCCCGACGAGGGCGCCGCCGCGATCCTGACCAAGCTCAACGCCCGCACGGCGAGCGCGATCCTGAGCGAGATGGAGGCCGCGCGCGCCGCGCAGCTGGCCCGCATGATGACCGAGATGGGCAAGACCGGCGCGGCCAAGGCCGACGCGGCCAAGAAGCCCCGCACGAGCGAGAAATCCTGATGTTGTCCAACACGTTCCGGGCCGGCCTGATCCTCGCGCTGGCGGCGCCCGCCCTCGGCGCCTGCAACACCCCGGTGGACCGGATCGGCCAGGCGCCGCTGCTGACGCCGATCGGCACGGGCCTGCAGCCGCCCCGCGAGGCGCTGCCGACCACCTACGGCTCCCTCGGGCGCCGCACCTATCACTCGACCTGGTCCCCGGGCAGCGCCGAGATGTTCCAGGACCCGCGCGCCCGCAACATCGGCGACGTGATCACGGTCTCGATCCTGATCGACGACAAGGCGCAGTTCGGCAATTCGAGCGACCGCTCGCGCAGCCAGAAATCGGGCCTCGGCTTCGATTTCGGCTACGGCGTCTCGGGTCTGAAGGATTCGGCCACCGCCGATACCGGCATCCGCTCGTCCACCGAGACCAAGGGGGCGGGCAACATCGACCGCTCGGAGGTGCTGCGCCTGCAGGTCGCCGCCATCGTCACCGAGCAGATGCCCAACGGCAACGTCGTGATCAGCGGCTCGCAGGAGGTGCGGGTCAACAACGAGGTCCGCGTCCTCACCGTGGCGGGCATCGTGCGGCCGCGGGACATCTCGCGCAAGAACACCATCGACTACGACAAGATCGCCGAGGCGCGCATCTCCTATGGCGGGCGCGGCCGCATCTCCGACGTGCAGGCGCCGACCTTCGGCCAGCAGGTCTTCGAGACCCTGGCGCCGTTCTGAGACCTCGGGAGCGGGAGCGCAGCCATGGCGGCCAAGACCGGCGACAAGGCGGACGACAAGAAGGGCGGCGGCAAGGGCTGGATCCTGGCGCTCGCCCTGACCAGCCTCGTCGCCATCGGCACCGGCGGCGGCCTGGGGATGTACCTCCTCTCCACCGTCGAGAAGGCGGTGGACGTCAAGAAGAAGGACGAGGAGGATAAGGCGGTCAAGGTGCTGAAGTACACCGGCGACCTCGCCCTGCGCAGCGTCGGCTCGGTGGTGACCAACCTCGCCGACACCAACGACGCCTGGGTCCGCCTCGAATCCTCGGTGGTGTTCAAGACCGGCTCCGTGCCGAACCCGGACGTGGCGCTGGCCGAGATCCGCTCCGACATCGTCGCCTACCTGCGCACGGTCTCCCTGAAGCAGCTCGAGGGCGCCAGCGGGCTGCAGCACCTGCGCGAGGACCTCAACGAACGCGTCGCCCTGCGCACCAAGGGGCAGGTGCGCGAGCTGATCGTCGAGATGCTGGTGGTGCAGTAGGGCGCCGTCGCCGGAGCCCCGTCCTCCTCGGCTGCTGGGAAGAACCATGAAACCGCTCACCACCGAAGGCCTCGCCCTCGCCGCCGGACTCGCCGCCGGCCTCGCCCTCGCGGGGCCGGCCCTGGCCCAGTCGGCCACGGGGCTTCCGGCCCTCGACGCCCTGCTGCCGGCCGGCAACGGGGCGGCGAGCGGGCGCATCCTGCAGCTCGTGGCGCTGCTCACCGTGCTGTCGCTGGCGCCGGGCCTCCTCGTCATGGTGACGAGCTTCACCCGGTTCGCCATCGCGTTCTCGTTCCTGCGCTCGGGGCTCGGCCTCCAGAGCACGCCGGCCAACATCTTCCTCGTCAGCCTGTCGCTGTTCATGACGTTCTACGTCATGGCGCCGACCTTCGACCGGGCCTGGAACGAGGGCGTGAAGCCGCTCACCGAGAATAGGATCTCCGAGGAGGAGGCGATCCCCAAGCTCGTCGAGCCGTTCCGCGAGTTCATGATCCAGCACGTGCGCCCGAAGGATCTCCAGACCTTCACGGATCTGGCCAGCCGCACCATCCCCAAGGCCGAGGGCGGCGAGAAGATCGACCTGCGCATCCTGATCCCGGCCTTCATGATCTCCGAGCTGCGCCGCGGCTTCGAGATCGGCTTCCTGATCGCGCTGCCGTTCCTGGTGATCGACATGATCGTCTCCACCATCGTCATGTCGATGGGCATGATGATGCTGCCGCCCACGGTGATCTCCCTGCCGTTCAAGGTGCTGTTCTTCATCCTCATCGACGGCTGGAACATGCTGGTCGGCGGGTTGGTGCGATCGTTCTTCTGAGGCGGAGACCCGCAGCGCATGGTCCCACGCAGAACGGCGCTTTTCCCTTGTGAACGCGGGTCCGACCCGTTCGCCTAACGAGATGGAAACGCTGTTTCACAGCACAGGGCGGAGGCTCTGTTTTTCGCTCACCCGATCGGTGCGGCCATGTATCCTGCGCGTGTGCGGTCAGACTTCGGAGATGCTTGATGTTTCGGTCCTGTTCCTGTTCGGAGAGCCATTCCGGCGACTGCACGATACCGGGCGAGCTCGGCCGGCGCGCCTTTCTGGCGAGTGCCGTCGGGGTCGGGATGTCCCTGGCCATGGCACCCGGAGCCGTCGCGCAGGCCGCCCCGGTTCCCCCCGGGCGGAAGGCGTTCATGGAAGAGGCGACCCGGCTCGCGATCGAATCCGTCGAGAAGGGGTGGGGCGGGCCGTTCGGAGCCGTGATCGTCAAGGACGGGGAGATCATCGGGCGCGGCCAGAATCGCGTGCTGTTGACCGGCATTCCGGTCTTCCACGCGGAGATCACCGCCATCATGGACGCCTCCGCGCGACTCAACCCGAAGGCCCTGCTCGGCAGCGATTACGGCGCGGGCACGATCCTGGAGATGATCCCGCGTGAGCCCGGCTCCCCCGATCCGGTGGCCGAGCGGGCCAGGATGCTCAAGGGCTGCGAGATCTACATCAACGGTGCGCCTTGCCCGATGTGCATGAGCGCCATCTACTGGTCGCGGATCGACCACGTCTACTTCGCCGCCAGCCTCAAGGACACGAGCCAGATCGGTTTCGACGACGCCTTCCAGTACGAGGATTTCGCCAAGCCCTGGGATCGGCGCCGCATCCGGGTCAGTGAGAACTTCGAGCGCGAGACGGGGCTGAAGGCCTACGAAGCCTGGATGAAGAAGGCGGACCGCCACCCCTACTGAGCGCGGCCCCCGCGGCGGCGCAATCTCCGCGCAAGGCTGGCGGGCGATGGGACGCTGTCGGATCGCGGATCCGTAGCGGAGCAGCCCACCGAATGTCCGGTCTTCAGCACGCCGAACGGCTCTGGAACAACATCCTCGCGCTCGGCGGCCGGCGGATCGCCGCGCTGTCTCTGATCGGCGTGGTGGTCTTCCTCGCCGTCGGCCTCGGGGCGCTCTATCTCAGCCGTCCGGCGCAGGAGACGCTCTATACGGGCCTCAGCCGCGAGGATGTCGGCCGCATCGGCAGCGTGCTCAAGGACGCCAACATCCCCTTCGACGTCAGCGCCGACGGCGCGGCCGTGCTCGTCGCCTACGGCCACACCGCCCAGGCCCGGATGCTGCTCGCCGAGAAGGGCCTGCCGCAGAGCGCGAAGTCCGGCTACGAGCTGTTCAACGATCTCGGCTCGCTCGGCATGACCTCGTTCATGCAGGAGGTGACCCGGGTGCGCGCCCTGGAGGGCGAGATCGCCCGCACGATCCAGGGCATGAAGGGCGTGAAGGCCGCCCGCGTCCACATCGTGCTGCCCGACCGCGGCTCGTTCCGCCGCGACCAGCAGCCCCCCTCCGCCTCCGTGGTGGTGCGCACCGAGCCGGCCGACGACGTCAGCGGCGCCCAGTCGATCCGCCACCTCGTCGCTTCCGCCGTGCCCGGCATGAAGCCCGACCGCGTCACCGTGATCGGCTCGGACGGCTCGCTCCTGCTCTCGGGCGACGATGCCTCGGCGGTGCCCACCGGCAAGATGGCGACCCTGGAGAAGACCATCGGCCACGAGGTCCAGGACAACATCCGCCGGACCCTGACCCCCTATCTCGGCGTCGGCAACTTCGAGGTCAGCGTCGCGGCGCGCCTGAACACCGACAAGACCGTGCAGAACGAGACGATCTTCAACCCCGACCAGCGCGTCGAGCGCTCGACCCGCGCCGTGCGCGAGACCGAGAACTCGCAGAACCGCAACGCCTCGCAGCGCCCGACGAGCACGCAGCAGAATCTGCCCGACCAGCGCGCCCGCTCGGACGGCAACGACACCGCCAGCAACGAGACGCAGAAGCGCGAGGACCTCACCAACTACGAGATCTCCTCGAAGACGATCCAGACCGTGAGCGACGGCTACAACATCAAGCAGATCTCGGTGGCCGTCCTCGTCAACCGCGCCCGCCTCGCGGCCCTGGCCGGCCCGGATGCCGGCAAGGCCGCCATCGACGCCCAGGTCGCCGAGATCGAGCAGCTCGTGGGGTCGGCCGCCGGCTTCAACAAGGACCGCGGCGACAACGTCAAGGTCGCCGCCGTCGGCTTCGTCAACGACGGGCAGCCCCTGGAACCGGTGGCGCCCCTGAGCCTCACCGACGTGCTGATGCGCCAGTCGGCCACCCTGATCAACGCCGGCACGATCCTGCTGGTCGCCGGCCTGCTGATCTGGTTCGGCCTGCGCCCGGCCATGCGCGCCATCCTGGAGATCCCGGCCGCCCAGCAGGAGGAGGCGCGGGCCCTCGCCGCCGCGGCGGAGGCCCAGGCGCTGTCCGGCGGTGCCGCGAACGCGGCGCTCGCCGGCCCGAACGTCACCGCGCTCGGCGGCGACCCGGACGCCCTCCCGAGCCTCGCCGGCCCCGGCCAGAACCCGGTCGCCAGCATGATCGAGGACCTCACCGAGAAGCTGAACCGCTCCCCGCAGAAGAGACTTGAGCAGATGATCGAGGCCGACGAGGCGCAGGCCGCCGAGATCCTGAAGCGCTGGCTCATGCGTGAGGCCGCGTGATGGCTCCCGCGATCGCCCGCTTCCTCCCCGACTTCTCCGACGCCGTGGCGCCGGTGCGCGGCGCCCCCGCACATCGGGCCGCCGCGCCCGCCCCGGCTTCCGCGCCGCCGCCCCGTCCCCCGGAAGGGCTCGCGGCCCTGCTGCGCAGGCCCGTGGAACCGCCCGAGGACCGCGAGGCGCTTCTGCGCGCCGCCGAGGCCCGGGGCCTGGAGCGCGGGCGCGCGCTCGGCCGTGCCGAGGCCGGGGCCGAATCCGCCTCGGTGCTCGCCTGCCTCCAGGCCGACCACGATGCGCGCCTCGTCGAGCTGCGCCAGGCCTGGTGCGCACAGGAGGGCGACCGCCTCGCGGCCGGCTTCGCCGATGCGCTCCAGGCCCTCGGCGCCGGCCTGACCGACCGGGTCGGGCACCTCCTGGTGCCGGTCCTGACCGAGGCTCTGCGCCGCCAGGCCGTCGACGAACTCGCCCAAAGCCTCGCCCGCATCCTCGGCGACGCCCGTGCGCCCGTGCGGGTGAGCGGCCCGGCCGACCTCCTCGACGCGGTGTCGGGCAAGCTCGGCCCCTTCGACGCCGCCGTCGAGTTCCTGCCTTCGGAGGCCGTCGACGTCTCGGTGCAGGCCGACCAGACCGTGATCGAGACCCAGCTCGGCGCCTGGGGCCGCCTGATGACCGCTGCGGTCCGGGGAGCCTGACCCGATGGCGGACGAGGGCCACCACGAGATCATCATCATCAAGCGCCACGGCGACCACGAGGACGGTCACCACGGCGGCGCCTGGAAGATCGCGCTCGCCGACTTCATGACCGCCATGATGGCGCTCTTCCTGGTGCTGTGGCTGATCGGCTCCACCACCAAGGAGACGAAGTCGGCCATCGCCGAGTACTTCAACCCGGTGAAGCTCGCCGATGTCAGCTTCGACCGGAAGGGCCTGCGCGACCCCCAGAACAAGCCCGGCGAGCCCGCGCCGGACGAGGGCAGGCCCGACGGCGGCACCGGCGACGGCACCACCGAGGGCAAGGGCGGCAAGGCGGATTCCAGGACCGACGGCAAGGCCGACGGCAAGGGCGGGTCCGGCCCGCCGGGCAGCCGCGCCCGCGAGGCGGCCCTGTTCCAGGATCCCTATGCGGTCCTCGCCAAGCTCGCCGCCGAACTCGAACCGGGACCGGAGACGGCCTCGGCCGACGCGGTCGCCACCGAGACCGGCGAGCCCGGCATCAAGGGCGGCGAGGCGGCCCGCGACCCCTTCGACCCCCTCTACTGGCAGGTCGCGCCCCTGGCCAAGACCCGCACCGAGCAGGCCGGATCCACCGGCACGGTGACGCCGCTGCCGCAGGAGACCCGCCCCGACGTGCGCGCGGCCGTCCAGGGGGCGAAGCCGGCGGCGATCAAGGTCGCCTCGGCGCTCCCGGGCGAGTCCGACGCCAGGGTCATGGCGCTGCTGGCCAAGGCCGAGGCGCCCAAGGACCCGAAGGCGGAGGCCAAGGCGGCCGCGGAAGCCAAGACGGCTTCGGAGGTCAAGGCGGCTGCGGAGACCAAGATCGTGCAGGAGGCGAAGGCGGCCGAGGCGAAGATCGTCGAGGCCAAATCGGCCGACGCGCGGGCGGCCGATGCCGCCGAGGCCGCGGCGATGGCCGAGATCAAGGCCGAGATCGCCAAGGTCCTCCCGATGGAGGGCGGCGCTCCGGCGCCCCGCACGGAGGTCCGCCGCACCGGCGAGGGCATCCTGATCAGCCTCACCGACGAGACGAACTTCGCGATGTTCAGCGTCGGCTCGGCCGAGCCGCAGGCCAAGGTGGTGCGGGCGCTGGAGCAGGTCGCGCGCATCCTCAAGGACCGGCCCGGCCGGATCGTCGTGCGCGGCCACACCGATGCGCGCCCCTTCCGCTCGGAGGTCTACGACAACTGGCGCCTGTCCTCGGCCCGGGCGCAGATGGCCTCCTACATGCTCGTGCGCGGCGGCGTGCCCGATGCGCGCCTGGAGCGCATCGAGGGCTACGCCGACCGGCAGCCGCGCAACCCCGCCGATCCGAAGGCGGCGGAGAACCGCCGCATCGAGATCCTGCTGCGGGCGCGGCCCGAGTGATGCGGGCCGCCGTGATGCGCCGCGCGGGACTGGCCGGCCTCCTGCTCGCCGGGATCACCGTCGTCCCGGCCGCACGGGCGGCGGAGTCTCACGGCGGCGGCGATCACGGCGCGGCCCCGGCCGCACCGGTCGAGCCGCTGCCGGTCGCCCCGCGCCCGCTGCCGGTCGAGCTCGTGCGCACCCTTCAGCTGCTCCAGGACCGGATCGCCCAGGGCTCCGCCCAGGCCCATCACGGCCAGCGCGCCTTCCTGTCCCTGGCCGAGTCGCGCATGCTCGGCCTCGCGCCCGAGGCCTGGGCCGATCCGGCCAGCGTGCACGCGGCGGTGACCTTCGCGCTGGGCGGCGGCGGGCCGGCGCTGCTGCGCCACCTCGTCGCCTCGGGCAAGGTGCCGGAGGCCGAGCGCCCGGTGGTGTTCGGCGCGCTGGCCTATCTCGAGGGACGCGAGAAGGAGGCCCGCGCGCTCCTCGTGAAGATCGACCCGCTCGTGGTGCCGGTGAGCCTCGGGGCGCAGCTCGCCCTGGCGCAATCCGCCCTGGTGGTGCGCGACGACCCGACCCAGTCGATCCGCCTCCTCGACCTCGCCCGCCTGCTCGCCCCCGGCACCCTGGTGGAGGAGGGCGCGCTGCGCCGGGAGATCTTCGTGCTGGCCCAGGCCAACGACCTGACCAAGTTCGAGTCCCTGGCGGTGCAGTACCTGCGCCGCTTCCGCCACTCGGTCTATGCCGGCAACTTCCGCCAGCGCTTCGCCGCCGCGCTCACCCGCCTGGACTTCGCCGGCGACGAGGCCCGCTTCCGGCGCCTCCAGGCCATGCTCGACGAGATCGAGCCCGAGGGCCGGCGCGAGCTCTACCTCCTCGTCGCCCGCGCCGCCCTCGACCAGGGCAAGACCGCCACGGCGGTGTTCTCGGCCGAGCGCGGCGTCACCCTGGCGGAGCCCGGCTCGGTGGAGGCGGTGCGCGCGCGCCTCTACCGGGCCGCGGCCCTGGTCGTGGTGGACGGGCGCTTCGAGGAATCCGTCGAGACCCTGCGGATGACCGATCGCACCGTGCTCGAGCCCGCCGACCGCGACCTCCTGGACGCCGCGCTGTCGACGGCCCGGGAGATCCGGGCGGGGGCGCCCGCGCCGGTTCCCGTCCCGGCGGAGCCGAGCGGCCCCCGCGTGCTGCCGGTCGCCCCATCCATCGCCCGGGCGCAGGACGCCATCGGGCGCATCGACGCGATCATGCGGAGGAGCGAGCGTTGAACACCCTCGGTGCCACCAGTCCCGGCCCCCGCGCCCTGCCGGAGACGCCCGGTCCCCGCAGCGCGGGCATCGATGCGCCGGATTCCGATCGCGACGCCTTCGGCACGGTGCTGGGCGCCCTGTCGGGCCAGGGCCGGCCGGATTCGGCGACGCCCGAGGCCGACCGGCCCGGCCGCCGCCGCGACGACGAGGCCGAATCCGCTCCGCGGGCCTCCGGCGAGGAGACGGACCCCCTGGCGCTCCTCGCCCTCGTGGTGCCGACGGCCGTCCCCGCCGGGATGCCGGCGCCGAAGCCGCAGGCGATCTCCCTCGAAACCCTGGTCGCCCGCGCCGCCCCGGACCCCGCACCCGGACCCGCCGCACAGGCCGCCGCCGCGTCGGCCCTGTCCGCGGCCGGCGCGCCGGACCTCATGGCCGGGACGGACTCGGTCGCGGCCGGGCTCGTGCCGCAGCCCGCGACCGCCGAGGGCCGGACCCGCGTCGCCGTGCTCCAGCGCGAGACCCACTTCGCGCCGGTTCTGCCGAGCCTCCTCGGCGGATCGCCGGCGCCGACGCCCGCCACCCTGCCGCCGGCTCCGGCCGATGCCGCCCTCGCGGGCACGCCCCGGCTCGCGGCGGGCGCGGCGCTGCCGCCCGGTTCCGCCACGGTCCAGACTTCCGGCGCATCGCCCGCACCGAGCGGTGCGGCGCTCGCCGCCCATCCAGCGCGCACCGTTCATCCAGCGCTCCCGGCCGCCGCCGAAACGCCTCGGGTGGAGCCCCCGAACACGACGCTCCCGACGGGTCCGGCGAGCCTCGCCTCGTCCGGCGCGCCCGTCCTCGCGGCCCCGGCCGCGCCCGCCTCGCCCCCTGCTGCGGCGGCCGTCGCGGCCGCGGTGCCGGGGCTTCCCGCCGCCGCGGTCGGCGACCGGACCCGGCCGCCGGGATCGCCTCGGGGCGAGGGGGCGGCCTCCGCTTCCGAGGCGGCAGCCTCCGCTTCCGAGTCGGCCGTCGGGCTCGCGGAGCCGGCGGCGACCGAGCGGCCCGCCGCGACGCCGCGACCGATCCTGCGCGTGGAGCCGGTCTCGGCCTCCGGCGATGCGGCCGCCCGCGCGGGCGGCACCCTGCCCGAGCCGGTCCAGCCGAATGTCGGCGAAGCGAGCCTGCCCGCCGGCTCCCTGCCCGGTCCCGCCTCCGCGCCGGCCCAGCAGGTGGCCGCGGCCGTCCTGGCGGAGCTGCCGCGCGGGCCGGCCGGTGCCATGGCCGGTGCCTTGGCGGGTGCGCTGCCCGGAGCCCCGGCCGGGGAGGGTCCGCTGAAGCTCCTCACCCTGCAGCTTCATCCGGCCGATCTCGGGACCGTGCTGGTGCGGATGCGCCTGCGCGACGGGCAGCTCGAGCTGAGTCTGCAGGCCAGCCGCGAGGACTCGGCGCGCCTTCTCCGCGAGGGCGGCGAGGTGCTCAACGACCTGCTGCGGCAGGGCGGATACCGCCCGGAGAGCGTGACCGTCACGGTCGCGTCGACCCCGGCGGACGGCCGGGGCGCGCAGGGAAATCCAGGCTCGCAACAGGGACAGGGCGCACAAGGCTTCCCGAGCCAGGGTGAATCCGGCGCCAACCAGGGCCGACCCAGCCCGGACCAGGCCGGAGGCCGGTCCTCCCGGGGCGGCGATCCGTCCGCCACCGATCTCCACGAGCGGATGCATGAGAGCGTTTCGAGCAGCCCTGACCGCAGCGGCGTTTACCTCTAGCCTCGGCTCGAGCTTCGCCAACAGCGCGCCCCCGGCGCCGGGCAAGGCCGCGGCGCTGCCCGCCTCGGCCAATATCTGCGAGCGCGAGATGGCGGGGGCCTCGGCCAAGCACGGCGTGCCCCTGGGCGTGCTCTACGCGGTGGGGCTGACCGAGAGCGGCAAGCGCGGCTCGCTGCAGCCCTATGCCATGAACATCCAGGGACGCGCCTATTTCGGCACCAGCGCCGCCGACGTGCTGAGCCAGCTCGCCCAGGCCCGGGCGAGCGGGATCAAGCTCGTCGACCTCGGCTGCATGCAGATCAACCACCACTACCACCGCGAGAAGTTCGCCAGCCTGGAGGCGATGATCGACCCGCGCCAGAACGTCGAATACGCGACCCTGTTCCTCAAGCAATTGAAGGCCCGGGAGGGCAGCTGGACCCTGGCGGTGGCGCGCTACCATGCCGGGCCGAACAACAATCCGGCCCAGAAGCAGTATGTCTGCCGGGTCATCACCAACATGGTCGCCACGGGCTTTGGCGCCTGGACGCCGGGCGCACGCAGCTTCTGCCAGTAGGGCGCTTGAGCGGTCCTGCGTCCGGACCCCGTGGTCGCCCCCGTCCCGGACCCCCTCGTCCGCGCTCCACGGTGCTCGGACGTTCCCCGGATGCGGATTGGCGTCCATGACGTTGCGCGCGTCCCGGCTCTGATCAGGAACTTCGATGGCCTTCGTCTGCACCATCCCGGCAATGGCCACGGTCCAGCAGGACGACGCGACCCTGCGCATCACGCGGTGGGACTTCGCGCCCGGCGCGGTCACCGGCTGGCACGCGCACGGATGGCCCTATTTCGTCGTGATGCTGGTGGCGGGGACCCTCCGGGTCCACGATGGCGAACATGTCACCGACACCCCGCTGGAGGCCGGACAGGCCTATGGCCGCCCGGCCGGCATCCGGCACGATGTGATGAACGGCTCCGACCACCCGATCGCCTTCGTCGAGATCGAGGTGAAGCGGCCGGATGCCCTGGTCATGGGGCCGGTATCCGGAGAGACGCCGCCTCCACCAGCCGATTCCGGGACGAGCGCTCGGAGCCCGGCCGGGTTTCGCTAGGCCGAGGCCGCGCGCTTCTCCTGCCATTCCTCCTGGATCAGGTGCATCGACGGGGGCAGGCCGAGGACACGGCGATAGACGGCGACGCGCCGCAGCGCAGCGCGCTTTTCGTCATCCGATCGGGCGCGATACAGCCGTTCCACGGAACAGAGCAGCATGTCCGCGTCACGGGCCGGCAGGGCAGCCAGGGTATGCAGCGTGGGGAGAGCGGACCGAGACATGGGCATGCCCGGGGAACGCCCGGACCGAACGGTCGGGACCCTCACGGCTGTGTGAGCGCGCCGTCATGGTGAACGGATCGCCGAAGAGGGTCGGCATCTCGACAGGGGGATGGCGGGTTCCTGTCGGCCCATCCCGACATCGATCGGCATGGTCGGAACCGGATGCGCAAGACATTGGCGGTCTTGCCGAAGTCAAAACAGCACAAGTGCCGGATCTCACCGGGCAGCATCAAAATACACTTGAGATACCGGAAAATTTAATTTGTGGAGCTGAATCCGAGTTTTTTCAGCCATGCGCCGAACACATGACAATTGGCGACGAGCGCGTCATCTCCTCCTCTGGGGCATGCGCTATAGTGGGTGAAATCATCCGTTGGCGCATTATGGTGCGTTGCAAAATGAGCAATCCGCAGCGCACAAAAATATGGTTCTCTGTTCTCAACGGCGGGCCTGTTGCCAGCCAAACCGGAGAACTCAGATGCGCGCGACCCGCCTCCTCGCCTTGACCGTCCTCGCTTCCACGACCTTCGCCACGGGCGCGGCCATGGCGGGCGAGGCCCTCTACCTGACGCCGCCGCTGTTCCGTGAGCAGGCACGCGAGACCCAGCAGGTGCAGAGCGTCAGAGACCTGACCACCACGCCTCAGCCCGTCTCCCCGGCAATGCCCGCCACCGCCGCCAAGACCGCAAACGCCGGTGGCGAGGTCGAAACGACCGGTTCTTTCTGAGCGGACGAAGACCGCGACGACGGAACGGCGGCGGCGGCCCGGTGGTCCGCCGACGACGGTGAAGCAGGCTCATCGAGCGATCCCTCCGGGGTTCGCCTCGCTGAGCCTTTCGTCGTATCTCCGCGCCACGGCGTTCGCCGTCGGCGACCCGGTTGGCCAAGCCTCCGGGGGTGCAAGCAAGGTCTCCGCGGTTGAAGGCGTCGGTGGCGCGCGGCCGCCGGGATTGCCCTCGACGCGAGCCCCGTCGGCACCGACCCGCATTAGCCGATGAAGGTGTAGCCCATGAAGCGCTTGGCCTCGATCGGATCGTAGCCGAGGCGCTGGCTGAGCTTCTTGCGCAGCTTGCTGACGTGGCCCTCGATGACGCTTTCCTCGACACCGTTGCTGTAGACGCCATAGACGATGTTGTAGATCTGCGACTTGGTCATCCGCCGACCCCTGTTGCGGACCAGGCATTCGAGGATGTGTCGCTCGCGGCGCGGCAGCGGCAGCACCGCGCCGTCGACCTCGGGATCGCGCCCGTCGAAATGCACCTTCAGGCGCTCGGGTTCGGGCGCCGCCTCACGGGGCGGGGCCGCCTGCGCGTTCACCCGGCGCCAGATCGCCTCGGAGCGCGCCAGGATCTCGCGGATATGGACGGGCTTGGGCAGAACGTCGTCGATGCCGGCCTCGAAGAGCTGCAGGGTCTGGTCGAGGGAGCGCACGTCGCTGAGCGCGATGATGGGCGCGCGCGACAGCTTGCGGATCAGGGTCGCGCACTTCGCCCGGTCCTCGAAATCGCCGAGCAGGAAGCCCTGGATCGCGTCGCGGTCGACCCGGGAGGAGGACTGGAACCACTGGGTGAATTCCTGCGGATCGAGGCCGAGGGAGGAGATGCCCTCACGGTCGAAGCTCGCCTTGTAGCCGGAATTCACCGAAGGCCGCTCGTCGACCAGGACATACATCATCGATCTCCGGATGATCTTGCAACGGTCGGGGTCTGTACTGGGTAAGGCCCGGGTGATGGGACAAGCATAAGTCGTGTCGCCGAAGCGACTTCGCCAGCCATCCTATAAACCGGACCGATCGAGTCGACTTTATCATTCAGCAATGTCGGGCATCGCCGATGGCGTCAATGACGTTGGTGACACACGCGGACGTGATCGCGCCGTCCGCAGCCGGAAAACCGTCACGGTTCGGGCCGGCCCCGGCGCGGACGGGCCGCGCGCCGCCGCTCAGGCGGCGGCGCGGGTCAGGCGTGCCTCGGCGAGGGCGGTCTCGAAGCCGTGCAGGCAGAAATCCGGGCCCTTGTCGGCCAGGATGCGCTGGATCGCGACGCCGACATAGACGCCGTCGAGGATGAGCTTGAAGAACACCGTCACGGGCTCCGACACGAACTCCATGTCGAGCACCACGGTGAGCGAGCGGCCCCAGTCGAACCGCACGTCGGCCCCGTCCGCATACGCGATGGTCGCTTCCTTGAAGAAGGGCTCGGCGGAGGAGGCGACGAGGTCGGCGATGTTGCCGTGGCGGGCGGCCTGAACCCAGCCGATCAGGATGCCCCCGTCGAGAAGGCAGAGTTCGGCGATGAAATCCCGGATCGCGTTGGCGAACACGCGCTCGGCATCGGCGAGCACGTCCGGGACGTCCACGGACAGCGCTCCGGTCGGGAAGGACGCCTCGGTCATCAGCGGGCCTTCGAGAACAGGAAGAACAGGATCTGAGCCACTGCGCTGTAGAACTCCGCGGGAATCATCTGGTCCACCTCGACACTGTCGTACAGGGACCTTGCGAGAGGCTTGTCTTCCACGACCGAAATGCCGTTGGCCTCGGCGATTTCTCGAATACGCAGCGCCACGAGGTCCTTGCCTTTGGCCAGAACGAGGGGAGCGGGCTGCTCGTCTCGCGCATACCGGAGAGCGATAGCGTAGTGGGTCGGGTTTGCTATGACTACGGTCGCCTGCTTCACGTTCGCGAGCATGCGTTTTCGCGAGCGGTCCTGCGCCAGGGAGCGCAGGCGGCTCTTCACGAGGGGATCGCCCTCGGTCTGCTTGTGCTCGTCCTTGAGTTCCTGCTTCGACATCCGCAGGGAGCGCTGCCAGCGCAGGCGCGACCAGACCAGGTCGGCCGCCACGATGACGATCGTGGCGATGCAGACGACCGAGACGAGCCGGATCGAGACGGAGAGGATGAGATCCGGGATCTGACTCGGGTCGGCGAACATGGCACTCACGGCTTTGCCGCCTTCCGAGCGCAGGAGCAGCAGGGCGACGAGACTGATGCTTAAAAATTTAAGGACCGATTTCAGAAACTCGACCTGACCCGCCTTTCCGAAGATTCGTCCCCAGCCCGCCGCCGGCGAGACGCGCGACCATTGCGGGCGGATGCGCTCGCCCACGAAGCTCGGCACGTTCTGGACGAGGGCGGAGACGAGGCCGCAGAGGCCGATGATCAGCACGATCGGGATCAGAAAGCGCGCGGTCGCGATCGCGGTTCCTTCGAGGATCCGGGCGACGTCCTGATTGTTCTCCAGGGCGAAGTCGCGGGGATGATCGAGGAAGGGCGCGAGCGCCTGCAAAAGCGGCGTGACCGCGTCGCGCACCACGAAGCTGAGGGCGATGAGCAGGCCGAGGATCGAGGCGAAGACCGGCGCCTCGCGGGAGAACGGGACGTCGCCCTTCTCGGCCGCCTGGCGGATCTTCCGCTCGGTGGCGGCTTCGGTCTTGCTCTCCTGATCTTCGTCGGACATGGCGCGCGCCGGGCCGGGCCGCCGTCCCTAGCGGACGAGGGCTTCGGCCTCGTCCCCGGCGTTGATCTCCAATTCGCCGCGCCCGGCCATCTCGAGGGCGAGATCGGTGATGCTGCGGCGCGCCTCGGTCACGTCCTTCTGGGCCGCCGGCTCGCCGCCGTTGAGCTCGTGCTCGACCATCCGGCGCACGCGGGCGGACAGCGCGCTGAGGATGATGCCGCGGAACTCGGCGTCGGTGCCCTTGAGGGCCAGGATCAGCCGGTCGTTCGGCACGGCGTCGAACAGGGTCGTACGGGCACGGGGCTGGAGCTTGACGATGTCGTCGAAGGTGAAGAGCAGCCCCTTCAGGATCTCCACCGATTTCGGGCGCGATTCCGACAGGCTGGTCAGCACCTCGTCGATCTGGGTGCGCTCCATCTTGTTGATGATGTCGGCCATCTTCGCGTGGGTGTCGGCGCCCGAATTGCGGGCGCCGCTGGCGAGGAGGTCCTCGTGGAGAGCCTGCTCGACGGTGGCGATCACCGCGTCGCAGACCGGCTTGAAGCTGAGCATCCGCCGCATCACGGTGTTGCGGGTCGGCTGGGGCAGGTGGGCCATGACCTTGGCGGCCGCCGCCGGCTTGAGGCGCGACAGCACGAGGGCGGCCGTCTGCGGGTGCTCCTTGACGAGGTAGCTCGCGATCACGCCCTCGGAGACCGTGGTCAGGCGCTCCCAGACCGAGCGCGTGGTATCGCCCCGGACGTCGGCCAGGATGTCGGCGACCTGGTCGGCGGGCAGCAGGCCGGTGAGCAGCTTCTCCACTTCCGCGGCCGTGCCGACGAGGCGGCCGTCGGCGGCGAATTCGTGCGAGAACATCTCGACGATGTCGTCGAGCTGAAGGGCGCTGACGGTGCCGAGTTGCGTCGCCGAGCGCGTGATGCGCTTGATCTCCTCGGAGTCGAAGTACTTCAGCAGGCGGCCGGCGGCCGGCTTGCCCATGGCGAGCAGCAGGGCCGCGACCTCGTCCACCGGGTTGAGGTGCCGGTGGACGCCCGGCGTCCGGTGGGGGATCGGCACGCTCGCCACGGGTTCGCCCTCAGCCGTTCTGGCCAGCATCGGCCGGACCCACGATCTCGGTGAGGGAGACGCCGAAGCGGGAATTGTCCTCCTCGACCACGACGATCTCGCCCCGGGCCACGACCCGGCCGTTGACCGTGACGTCGACGGGCTCGCCGACCCGGTGGTCGAGGGGCACGATGGCGCCGCGTCCGAGCTTCATCAGGTTGGCCACCGGCATCGTCGCCGAGCCGAGCACCACCTGGATCAGCACCGGGATGCGCAGGATCGAATCGAGGTTGCGGCCGTCGCCGATCCGCGCCTCCGCGCCCTCCTGCCCCGCGACGGAGCCGGTCGGCGAGGCGGTCGGCGAGACGGTCGGCGAGACGGTCGGAAAGACCGGGGCGGTGGTGCCGGCGGAGGCGAGGTCCGCATCGTCGAAGGGGCTGTTGCTCATCGTCCGCTCGTCAGGGGCTGCAATCGAACGTCAGGGGAGGAGTCGGCCGGCAGCGGAGGGAAAAGGATCGGGGAAAGTCGGGCGGGGCGCAAGCGGATCGGCGCGCCTCAGCCGTGTTGGATGCCCTGCGCGGCCACTTGCGGCCCGCGTGTGGCCGAAGCATCGCGCCGGGCGGCCTCCAGCTCCGCGAGGAGGTGGCGCGCCTCGCCGAGGCGCTGGTCCAGCGCCTCCAGGATCTCGCGGCCCTCGGTGCTGAAGCTGCGCACCGCATCGCCGGCCTGGGCCAGGGCGTGGCCGGACTGCGTCAGGATGCGGCCGTACTCGGCCTGGGTCCGGTCGAGGCGCTTCAGCTTGAGGTACATCGGCACCACGCAGGCGCTCGTGGCCACCAGGGCCACGAGGAGGATGGTGTCAACCCACGGTGTCATTGGACGCGTCTTCCCTGTCCTGTGCGATGGCCTCGTCGACCCGCAGCACGTACGAGCCCTGCGCCTGGCCCATGTGGCACCAGAACAGCGGCCGGTCGTTGCCCTCGAGCTTCACCCGCGTCGACGGCGTCGCGTCGAGGCCGATGACCTGGCCGACCTTGAGCTCGGCGATCTCGCCCAGCGTCAGCAGGCGCTCCTCGAGCACCGCCCGCAGGGTGACCTCCGCCTTCTGCACCTCGGCGGCGATCTGCTGCGTCCATTTCGGGTCGCGGGCGGCGGTGTCGCCCGTGAGCACCTTCGAGAGCGCCGGGCGCATCGGATTGACCACCGACTGGGGCAGGATGAGGAACATCTCGCCGCCGCGGTTCAGCGCCTGGATGGCGAACTTGGCCTCCACCGCCTTGTTGTTGCGTCCGCCGATCACCGCGAATTCCATCCGGGTCTCGGTCCGCTCCAGGCGGAACGGCGTCGCCGAGACCAGGGAGAACGAGGATTCGAGCGCCTTGCCGACCTGTTCGAGGATGGTCTGGGCGAGGCGGATCTCGAGGCCCGAGAAGGCGCGCTCGTCCTCGACCGGCGGCTCCGCCCCGTCGGCCCCGAACAGGGCCTCCACCATGGTGAAGAGGAAGTCCCGGTCGAGGCCGACCAGGATGTGGCTGTCCCATTCGGGGGCGTGGAAGATGCCCGCCACCGCGTTGTTCTCGTAGGCGTCGAGCATCTCGCCGAAGCGGCCGCTCCCGAAGCCGCCGAAGGAGAAGTAGACCGGCGAGGCGACCAGCGGCTTGAGGTTGTCCGAGCAGGCCGAGGTGAGCCGGTCGAACACCACGTTCAGCATCGGCATGCGGTCGAGGGACAGGCCCCCGGCCTCGATCAGGCGGGCGCGGATGTCGGCGGCGTTCCCGGCGGAGGCTCCGTCCATGATCAGGCGGCCTCTCGCTGCGCGCCGCCGTTGACGGTGGCGTTCTCGACCTCGTCGATGGTCGGCCGGTCGCCGAGGGAGATGCCCTTGCGGCCGTGCTCGACGGCGATCTGCGGCACGGCTCCGCTCATGTAGGCGATCAGGCTCTGCTTCACGATGATGTAGACGTGGTTCTGCTTCTCGCGGATGGTCTTGATCTTGATCGCGAAGGGAGCGAGCACGCCGTAGGACATGAACACGCCGAAGAATGTCCCCACGAGTGCGGCGCCGATGAGGCCGCCGAGGATCTGCGGCGACTGGTCCAGGGCGCCCATCGCCTTCACGATGCCGAGCACCGCCGCCACGATGCCCAGCGCCGGCATCGCCTCGGCCACCGTGGTCACGGCGCCGTAGGGCTTGAGGCGGTCCTTGCGGTAGCCGCTGATCTCCTCGTCCATCAGCGCCTCGATCTCGTGGGCGCGGGCATTGCCGATGAGGATCAGCCGGGCGTAGTCGCAGATGAACAGCACCAGGTCGGCGTTCTTGGCGACGTCCGGATAGGCCTTGAAGATCTCGGAATTGGCCGGGTCGTCGAGATGCGGCTCGACCTCGTTGCGGGGCTTGGTCTTCAGCTCGCGGATCAGGGCGTGCAGCAGGCCGAGCAGCGCGAGGTAGTCCTTGCGCTTGGGCACCTTGCCGGTGAGGGCGTCCATGCTCGCCTTGCCCGTATCGACCACCGTCTTCATCGGGTTGGCCATGACGAAGGTGCCGGCGCCCATCCCGCCGATGATGACGAACTCCCAGGGCTGCCAGAGCACGACGAGGTGGCCGCCCATGGCGACGAAGCCGCCGAGCATGCAGCCGATTGCGATGACGAGGCCGATCAGAACGCCCAAGGCTCAACGCCTCCGATGGGGGTGAGGAATCCGATGCAGCGGACCTACGCAGGATGGCTTGCGCGGGGCTGGATGGCCGGTCCGGACGCGAAACGCACCGCTGGGCGGCCCCGCGCGTTAGGCAGAGAGCCGACACCGCAACGCGAGACCGCCATGAGCAGCACCCCGTCCGACAACGACCACGAGCCGGCCACCGTCAACGTCTCGGAGCCCTGGACCCTGGCCTACTGGGCCCGCCGCTTCGAGGTGCCGCTCGAGGAGGTCGAGGCGGCGGTCGCGGCGGTCGGCCACGAGCCCGCGAAGGTCGCGGCACAGCTCGGCCGGCCCTGGCCCTTCGCGGGCAGCGGGATCGTGTGAGCGCCGCGCCTCAGCGGCGCCCGGTGGAGCCGAAGCCGCCCGAGCCGCGTGCACCGGCCTCCGTCGGCGGAGCCGCGTCGGAGCCGTCGCGGATCGCGAGCGTCGGCCGGGTCACGCGGGTGAAGACGAGCTGCGCGATGCGGTCGCCGGGCGCGATGCGCAGGGCGGACCCGCCGGGGTTGCGGTTCCAGGCCGAGATCAGCAGCGGACCCGCGTAGTCGGCGTCGATCACGCCGGTGCCGTTGCCGAGGACGAGCCCCTCGCGATGGCCGAGCCCGGAGCGCGGGAAGACGAGGCCGCACCAGGCCGGATCGCGGATCGCCAGGCTGAAGCCGGCCGGGATCAGGGCCGGCGGCCCCTGGGCCGGCAGGTCCAGCGCCTCGTCGAGGCAGGCATGGAGGTCGAGGCCCGCGGCCTGGGCCGAGCCCCAGCGGGGAAAGCCCCAGCCGGAGAGGCGGGCGTCGAGGAGGACGATCGCGACGGAGAGGTCGGGGTTCACGGCGTCCGGGCCGCGATGGCCTCGGCGAGCGCCACGGTGCGGGCGGCTTCCGCCGCATGCAGGCGCTCCACCATCTTTCCATCCAGCCCGATGACGCCGCGGCTGCGGTTCTCCGGCTCGGCGAAGGCGGCGAGGATGCGCCGCGCCCACGCGACCTCGTCCGCGCTCGGGCCGAAGGCGGCGTTGGCCGGGGCGATCTGGTCGGGATGGATCAGCATCTTGCCGTCGAAGCCGCAGTCGCGCCCCTGCGCGCACTCGGCCGCGAAGCCCGTCGCATCGCGAAAATCGTTGTAGATTCCGTCGACGGCGTCGATCTCGTAGGCGCGGGCCGCCGCGATCACGCTCATCAGCCAGGGCATCAGGGCCGGCCGGCCCGGGACGCCGAGGCGCAGCCGGCTGGCCTTGGCGAGGTCGTTCGGCCCGACCATGAGGCAGGCGAGGCGGGTGTCGACGTCCCGGGCCGAGCTCGCGATCTCGGCGAGGTGCAGGATCGCCATCGGGCTCTCGATCATCGCCCAGGTCCGGGTCCGGTCCGGCGCGCCGAGGCGGCGCAGGCGCGAGCCCACCGCCACCAGGGCGTCGGCGCCCGTCACCTTCGGCACCACGATGGCGTCGGGTCCGGCCGGCGCGATGGCGGCCAGATCCGCCTCGCCGTAGAGCGTGTCGAGGGCGTTGATCCGGACCACGACCTCGCGCGGGCCGAAGCCGCCCTCGGACACCGCCCGGGCGACGGCCTCCCGGGTCGCCGCACGGGTCTCGGGCGCGACCCCGTCCTCGAGGTCGATCATCACCACGTCGGCGGGCAGCGTGCGGCCCTTCTCCAGCAGGCGCGGGTTCGACCCCGGCATCGCCAGGACGCTGCGGCGCGGGCGGATCTCGGTCATGGCGCATCCCCTGGCTGAGCGAGTCGGGCGCCGCGCGACCGCACCCGGCCGCGGGGCCGGCCCGGTCCCGGGCGGACGCGACTCACCCTTAGGACCCGGCGATAGCCTCCCGCGGATTCCGATTCAAGGCGCGGGCTTTCCCCGCGCCGGGGCGCCGGTCCCCGTCCGGCCATCCCCGGCAAACTGCCCGGATCGCGCCCGTGCGGCCCGCCCCGGAGGCGGATGTCATCGAACTGTCGCGCAATCGTCATACCGCCTTGGTCCAACCCGCCGTATGGCGCGGTGCACAACGGCGCGGGGGCTGCGGCTTCCCGGGCCGATGCACGCTCCTCCAGGAGACCAGCACATGAAATTCACGACCCTCGCCGCCCTCGTGGGCCTCGGCCTCGCCACCCTCGCGCCGGCGCAAGCCGCCGACATCACCGGAGCAGGCGCGACCTTCCCGTTCCCGGTCTACTCGAAGTGGGCCGAAGCCTACCGCAAGGACAGCGGCATGGGCCTGAACTACCAGTCGATCGGCTCGGGCGGCGGCATCAAGCAGATCCAGGCCAAGACCGTCGATTTCGGCGCCACCGACGCGCCGCTGAAG
Organism: Methylobacterium sp. M6A4_1b; assembly: GCF_053345175.1. Taxonomy (NCBI): domain Bacteria; kingdom Pseudomonadati; phylum Pseudomonadota; class Alphaproteobacteria; order Hyphomicrobiales; family Methylobacteriaceae; genus Methylobacterium; species Methylobacterium sp. M6A4_1b. Next base: position 290,287 of record NZ_JBKEZQ010000001.1, on the reverse strand, counting down.
GGACCGGCCCTCGAGAAGGACGGCCTCGTCCAGTTCCCGACCGTCATGGGCGGCGTCGTCACCGTGGTGAACATCCCGGGCATCGAGCCGGGCAAGCTCAAGCTCACGGGCGAGATCATCGCCGAGATCTACGCCGGCAGGATCGCCAAGTGGTCCGACGCCAAGATCGCCAAGCTCAACGAGGGCCTGAAGCTCCCCGACGCCAACATCACCCCGGTCTACCGCTCGGACGCCTCCGGCACGACCAACATCTTCACCACCTACCTCTCCCAGGTCTCCGAGCCCTGGAAGAAGGAGTTCGGCGCGGCCACCACGGTCAGCTGGCCGGTGGGCCAGGGCGGCAAGGGCAACGAGGGCGTCACCGCCACCGTCAAGCAGGTCCCCAACGCCATCGGCTACGTCGAGTCCGCCTACGCCAAGCAGAACAAGCTCAGCCACACCCTGATCCAGAACAAGGCCGGCAAGTTCCCGCAGCCCGACGACAAGGCCTTCCAGGCCGCCGCCGCCAGCGCCGACTGGAAGTCCGCCCCCGGATTCGGCATCTCGCTGACCGACCAGGCCGGTGACAACGCCTGGCCGATCACCGCCGCCACCTTCATCCTCGTCCACAAGGACCCGGTCGACGCGGCCAAGACCGCCGACGTGCTGAAGTTCTTCGACTGGGCCTACAAGAACGGCGACAAGCTCGCCACCGACCTCGACTACGTGCCGCTGCCCGACGCCGTCGTCGGCCAGATCCACGACGCGTGGAAGGAGATCAAGGGCAAGGACGGCAAGCCGGTCCTCAACATGTGAGCCCGTCCCTCGCGGGCCTCCGGCCCGCGAGACCCCGGGGGCGAGCCACCGCGCCCCCGTTTCGCGACGGACGGGACCGGCGCCACGGCGCCGGTCTCCCCCTCGCCACCCCCTTTGGCAACGATCCGGTGATCCCCCCTCGCGCCGGCGAACGGCGCAGGGTAGGACGCCGCCCGGTGAAGAGAAGACATTCGGATGGCCGCCTTGACTGACCAGATCGCCCTGACGCGCGACCGCGCCTCGGCCCGGAAGAAGCCCGGCGGCCTCGGCGACAGCCTGTTCCGCGCGGCCTCCTACGGCTCGGCGCTCCTGGTGCTGTTCGTGCTCGCCGGCATCCTCGGCTCCATCGCCTACGGCGCCTGGCCGGCCTTCAACGAGTTCGGCTTCGGCTTCGTCACCTCCAGCGCCTGGAACATCGGGCAGGAGCAGTACGGGGCCTTCGTGGCCATCGTCGGCACCCTGGCCTCCGCCTTCCTCGCCCTGCTCATCGGCGTGCCGCTCTCGCTCGGCATCGCCGTCTACCTGACGCAGCTCTGCCCCGGCTGGGCGCGCAAGCCGGTCGCGATGACCATCGAGCTCCTCGCCTCGGTGCCGAGCATCATCTACGGCATGTGGGGCCTGTTCGTGTTCGCGCCGCTCTTCGCCCGCTTCGTGCAGGTGCCGGTCTCGAACGTGGTCGAGGGCATGCCGATCGTCGGCACCCTGTTCTACGCCCGCGTCCCCTCGGGCGTCGGCATCCTCACCGCCGGCATCATCCTGGCGATCATGATCGTGCCCTTCGTGGCCTCGATCACCCGCGACATGCTCGACCAGATCCCGACCGTGCTGCGCGAGAGCGCCTACGGCATCGGCTGCACCACCTGGGAGGTGGTGCGCCACGTCCTCGTGCCCCAGGCCTCGGTCTCGATCATCGGCGCGATCATGCTCGGCCTCGGCCGGGCGCTCGGCGAGACCATGGCGGTGACCTTCGTCATCGGCAACGCCAACCGGCTCTCGGGCTCGGTCTTCGACCCGGGCTCCACCATCGCGTCGCGCATCGCCAACGAGTTCAACGAGGCCGACGGCCTGCAGCTGAACTCCCTGATGGCGCTCGGCTGCATCCTGTTCGTCATCACCTTCTTCGTCCTGATCATCGCCCGCATCCTCACCCGCCGCGCCAAGGTCGCCTGAGGCCGCATCGCCCCGGCCCGCCCCGAGACGTCAGGAACCCATCATGGACGCCGCCAACCCCCTCGCCACCACCGCCGCGCCGGCCCGGATCAGCCGGGTCCGCCCCGGCCGCCGGATCGCCGACAAGACCCTGATCCTGGCGAGCACCCTCGCCACCCTGATCGGCATCGTCGTCCTCGGCTCGATCCTGTTCATGCTGGTGGTCGAGGGCATCAAGGGCTTCTCGCCGACCCTCTTCACCAAGCCGACGCCGGGCCCCGGCTCCGAGGGCGGCGGCATCGCCAACGCGGTCCTGGGCAGCCTGGTGCTGACCTTCCTCGGCATCCTGGTGGCGACCCCGGTCGGCGTGATGGCCGGCACCTTCCTGGCCGAATACGGCCGCAACTCGAAGCTCGCCGACGTCATCCGGTTCCTCAACGACATCCTGCTCTCGGCACCCTCGATCCTGATCGGCCTGTTCGTCTACACGCTGATGGTGCGCCCGATGGGCTCCTATTCCGGCTGGGCCGGCGCGGTGGCTCTGGCCATCATCGCCACCCCGGTCATCGTGCGCACCACCGAGGACATGCTGCGCCTCGTGCCCTCCACCCTGCGCGAGGCCGGCGCGGCCCTGGGGGCGCCGCCCTCCATCGTGATCAAGAGCATCACCTGGCGCGGGGCCAGCGCCGGCATCGTCACCGGCATCATCCTGGCGCTCGCCCGCATCGCCGGCGAGACCGCGCCGCTGCTCTTCACCGCGCTCAACAACAACAGCTGGTTCCGCTCCGACCTGATGGGCGGCATCCCGAACCTTCCGGTGATGATCTACCAGTTCGCGCTCTCGCCCTACCCGAACTGGCAGCAGCTCGCCTGGGCCGGCGCCCTCCTCATCACCGTCACGATCCTCGCCCTCTCGATCGTGGCCCGCTTCGTCATCAAGTCCGAGCGCTCGCGCTGATCTCCGGCGCGCCGCACCTCCCCGCATTCCGACCGACAGGATCTTGAACCGATGAACGCCGCTCCCGGGATCACGTCCGCGCAGCTCACCGGACGCCACAAGGCCGACGAGTCCTCACCGATCCGCATCGCCGTGAAGGACCTGAACTTCTACTATGGCAGCTTCCATGGCCTGAAGTCGGTCAACCTCAACTTCCACGACCGCCAGGTCACGGCGCTGATCGGCCCCTCGGGCTGCGGGAAGTCGACCCTGCTGCGCACCTTCAACCGGATCTACAGCCTGTATCCGGAGCAGCGCGCGGAGGGCGAGATCCTCCTCGACGGCCAGAACGTCCTCGACTCCAAGGTCGACCTCAACGAGCTGCGCTCGCGCATCGGCATGGTGTTCCAGAAGCCGACCCCGTTCCCGATGTCGATCTACGACAACGTCGCCTTCGGCCTGCGCCTCTACGAGAAGCTGCCCAAGGCCGACCTCGACGTGCGCGTCGAGGAATCCCTGCGCAAGGCCGCCCTCTGGGACGAGGTGAAGGACAAGCTCAAGCAGTCCGGCATGGGCCTCTCGGGCGGCCAGCAGCAGCGCCTCTGCATCGCCCGCACGGTGGCCCAGCGTCCCGAGGTGATCCTGTTCGACGAGCCGACCTCGGCCCTCGACCCGATCTCCACCGGCCGCATCGAGGAGCTGATCGAGCAGCTGCGCTCGGAATTCACCATCGTCATCGTCACGCACAACATGCAGCAGGCGGCGCGCATCTCGCAGTTCACCGCGTTCATGTACCTCGGTGAACTGGTGGAATTCGGCCCGACGACGCGCATCTTCATGAATCCGGAGAAGCGCCAGACGCAGGATTACATCACCGGCCGCTTCGGCTGATCCTCGGCAGGCCGGAACCGACCCGTGCGGGCCGGTCGCGGCCCGCGCCAGACACCATCAGGGCGGGCACCGTGCAGGCGGCCCGATCGAGGAGCACACCCATGCCCGACCACATCGTCAAATCCTACGACACGGACCTCGAAGATCTGCGCCGCTCGATCTCCGAGATGGGCGGCATCGCCGAGAAGATGATGACCGAGGCCGGCGAGGCCCTGGTGCGCCGGGATTCGCCCCTGGCCCAGGCGGTGATCTCCGCCGATACCCGCCTCGACACCCTCCAGCGCGAGATCGAGGAGCGGGCGATCCTGCTCATCGCCCGGCGCCAGCCCCTGGCGATCGACCTGCGCGAGACCGTGACGGCGATCCGCGTGTCGAACGATCTCGAGCGCATCGGGGATCTGGCCAAGAACGTCGCCAAGCGCGTGGTCGCGATCGCCGACCAGATCCAGCCGCAGAAGATCGTCATCGGCGTCCAGCACATGAGCGACCTGGTGCAGGAGCAGCTCAAGGACGTCCTCGACGCCTATGCCAGCCGGGACATCAAGGCGGCGCTGGACGTGTGGGAGCGCGACGACGCCATCGACGCGCTCTACAACTCGCTGTTCCGCGAACTCCTGACCTACATGATGGAGGATCCGCGCAACATCTCGTTCTGCACGCACCTCCTGTTCGTGGCCAAGAACATCGAGCGCATCGGCGACCACACCACCAACATCGCCGAGACGATCCACTACCTCGTCACCGGCGAGAACCTGCTGGCCGAGCGGGAGCGCCCGAAGAACGACGCCTCCAACTACGCCACCGTGGACGTGCCCGGCGCGGCCTGAATCCGTGCCGGTCTGATCGAAAGCGCACGATGAGTACGCGTATCCTGATCGTCGAGGACGAGGAGGCCCTGACCCTCCTCCTCCGCTACAACCTCGAGGCCGAGGGGTTCATCGTCGACTCGGCCGCGCGCGGCGACGAGGCGGACCTGCGCCTGCAGGAGCAGGTCCCCGACCTCGTCCTCCTCGACTGGATGCTGCCGGCCCTGTCGGGCATCGAGCTCTGCCGCCGCATCCGCGCCCGGCGCGAGACCGAGCGGCTGCCGGTGATCATGCTCACCGCCCGCGGCGAGGAGGGCGACCGCATCCGCGGCCTCGGCACGGGGGCGGACGACTACATCGTGAAGCCGTTCTCGGTGCCCGAGCTCCTCGCCCGGGTCCGTGCCCTGCTGCGCCGGGCCAAGCCCGCCCACGTGGCCAACCTGCTGGTGGCCGGCGACATCGAGCTCGACCGGGTCAGCCACCGCATCCGCCGGGAGGGCCGCGAGATCCATCTCGGGCCGACGGAGTTCAAGCTCCTCGAATTCCTGATGCAGAGCCCCGGCCGCGTGTTCTCCCGCGAGCAGCTCCTCGACGGCGTCTGGGGGCACGACGTCTACATCGACGAGCGCACGGTCGACGTCCATGTCGGCCGCCTGCGCAAGGCCCTCAACCGCCCGCGCCAGAGCGACCCGATCCGCACCGTGCGCGGCTCGGGCTATTCCTTCGACGAGATGTTCGAGGCGGAAGCCGAGTAGCTGGGCCGAGTGACCGAAGCGAGCAGCGGAGCCGGATCGCCGGCCCCGAACGGCGCGAGGCCGGTCGGCGCCCGGGTTCGCCCTCAGGCGAACAGCATGGCGTCGGTGGGCAGGTGGACGGTGAAGCCCTTGCCCTCGTCGACCCAGTTCGGGCCGGCGGCGCCGTGGTTGATGCCGTTGGCCTCCTCGGCGCTGCCGGCGAAGTGATGCTGGCCGGTCTGGGTGTTGTAGAAGCGCTCCAGGGTCAGGCCGCCCGCGGCGCTCGCATCCGCGTAGGCCTCGAAGGCCACGCCCTCGTACTTGTAGCTCGGCGCGGTCTTCAGGACCTGGTCGCGCTCGGCGACGCTCGTCGTGAAGAAGTGGGCGTTCGAGACCGTATCGAAGAACCGGAACACGTCGACGGTGTCGGCGCCCTCGGCCGGAGTCGCCCAGGGGGTGCCCTCGTAGGTGAACCACGGCAGCGTCTGCTGGATCTGCAGCTTCTCCGCCGTGCTCGTCGTGTAGAAATGATCGCCCGTATGCGTGTCGTAGAACCGGTACACCGCCGTGACGGCGCTGGTGACCGGGGGGGCGGTGACGGGGGCCGCCGGAATCGCCGCGACCGCCGCCGGGGCGCTCGGGGCGCCGTAGAGGGCCTGGATCCCCGCGACGTCGCCGGCGCCCAGGGCGGTGACGGCCGGATTGAGGATCGCGTTCATCACCTCGGGCTTGGCGTTGTAATGGTCGAGCCCGAGGGCGTGGCCGATCTCGTGCAGGGCGACGACGGCGAGGTCGACGTTCTGGTTGCTGATCACGCGGGTGCCGGAGGCGTGCCAGCCCTCGCCGGTGTCGAAGGTCACGGCCGCGGATTGCATGCGCTGGCCGCTGAAGGAGTAGTTGGCGTAGCCCACGGTGTTGCCGAGGCCGTCGATGCCGCCGAGGGTGAAGTCGATCTGGGCGGTCGCCGTCGAGGCGACCTGCTGGAAGGCGATGTCCGCGGAGGCGGCCCAGGCCGCGAAGGCGCTCTGGAGGATGCCGAGGAACGAGGTCGGGATCGTGCCGTCGACGGCCCAGGTCACGGTGCCACCGCCGGTTCCCGCCGCGCCCGCGCCCCAGCGCGGACCCTCCAGCGCATAATCGCCCATCGGCTCCCCTCCCGTCCGTTCGGGCCAGGGTCGGTCGAAGAGATTTCGATTGCCTTAACCGCACCCGCCGGGGCGGTCCCTCACACGATGCTGCGCACGACGCCGCCGTCGACGCGGAGCGCCGCGCCGCTGGTGGCGCTGGCGGCCGGGCTGCAGACGTAGGCGACCATGCTGGCCACCTCCTCGACGGTGGCGAGGCGGCCGATCAGCGAGGTCGGGCGGTGCTCGGCGACGAAGGCGCGGCCCGCGGCGTCGAGGTCGACCTCGCCGCCCGTTCCGGCCTGCCCCTGCGCCATGCTCTTCATGAACTCGGCGACCCCCTCCGACAGGGTCGGGCCCGGCAGCACGCTGTTCACGGTGACGCCGCTGCCGGACACGGTCTCGGCGAGGCCGCGGGCGACGGCGAGCTGGGCGGTCTTCGTCATACCGTAATGGACCATCTCCACGGGGATGTTCACGCCGGATTCGGAGGAGATGAAGACTACGCGGCCCCAGCCGCGGGCCACCATGCCGGGGGTGTAGGCTCGCGCCAGGCGCACGCCGCTCATCACGTTGGTCTCGAAGAAGCGATGCCAGTCCTCGTCCGGGATCTCGAAGAAGGGCTTGGGCTCGAAGATGCCGGTGTTGTTCACGAGGATGTCGACGTCCGGCAGCCCGGCGACCACGCGGGCCGCTCCGTCCGGGCTGGCGACGTCGCCGGGCGCTCCGATGAAGCCGGCATGGCCGGTTTCCCGCTTCAGGCGCTCGACGGCGTCGCGGACCCGGTCCTGGGTGCGCCCGTTGATCGCGACGTTGGCCCCGAGCTCGCCCAGCGCCTTGGCGATGGCGTAGCCGATGCCGCTGGTGGAGCCGCTGACGAGGGCGCGCTTGCCGGACAGGTCGAGATGCATGGGATCGTCCTCCGTGAGGGTCTCGGCCGGGTCAACGCACGGGACGAGCCCTGGTGCGATCGTCCTCCGCTTCAGCCCTCCGCCTCAGCCCTCCGGCCGCCGCCGCAGGACGCTCGTCACCGCGCCGAGGCTCGCGAGGCCGACGGCGCACCACAGGGTCGCGGCCACCGGGCCGGCCGGCGCGCCGCCCTGGTGCAGCCCGAAGATCACCGCCACCAGGGCGGCGCCGAAGGACTGGCCGGTGAGGCGGGCGGTGGATTGCATGCCGCTCGCCCCGCCGCTGCGGTCGCGCGGGGCGCTGGTGATGATGACCTTGTTGTTGGGGGACTGGAACAGGCCGAAGCCGAGGCCGCACAGCGTGAGGCGCCAGGCGATGTCGAGGTGCGAGGCGCCCTCGGGCAGCAGCGCGGTCGCCGCGAGGCCGGTGGCCATCAGGGCGAGGCCGACGCCGCCGAGCAGCCCCGGGGCGTAGCGGTCGGCGAGGCGCCCCGAGATCGGTGCCATCAGGGCGATGGCGATCGGCCACGGCGTCATCAGGAAGCCGGTCTGCGTCTCGGAGAGGTGCAGCACGTCCTGGAAGTAGAAGGGCAGGGCGACGTAGGCCATCATCTGCGCCGAGAAGGAGGCGACCGAGCTCGCCATCGACAGCGCGAAGGCCGGAATCCGCAGGAGGTCGACGGGCAGGAGCGGGCGCGCCATCCGGGTCTGCGTCCAGACGAAGACCGCCCCGATCGCCACCGCTGCACCGATCTGCGCCAGCGCCACGCCCCGCGTCGCCGGGTCGCCGAGGCCGTCGACGCCGATGATGAGGAGCCCGAAGGTCAGGGCGTTGAGGACGGCGCTGCGGAGGTCGAAGCGCCCGCCGCTCCGGGGCGTCACCGGAAGCGTGCGGGCGCCCACCGTCAGGGCGACGAGGCCGACCGGCAGGTTGACCAGGAACAGCCAGGGCCAGCTCGCCACGGACAGGATCGCGGCCGCCACCGTCGGCCCCGCGGCGGAGGCCATCGCCACCACCAGGGCGACGTTGCCGACGCCGCGCCCGATCAGCCGGTGCGGGTAGATGAAGCGCACCAGGGCGATGTTCACGCTCATGATTCCGGCCGCCCCCAGCCCTTGCGCGATCCGCGCCGCCACCAGCCAGTCGAGGGTGGGGGCGAAGGCGCAGGCCACGGAGGCCGCCGTGAACAGGACGAGGCCGGTGAGGTAGACCCGGCGATAGCCGAGGATGTCGCCGAGGGAGGCGAGCGGCAGCAGCGCGGCCGTCACCGCGATCTGGAAGCTGTTCGTGACGAAGATGGCCGCGGAGGGCTCGACCGCGAGATCCTTCGCCATCACCGGCAGGGCGACGTTGACGATGGCCCCGTCGAGCACCGCCATGGTCATGGCGAGGCCGATCGCCAGGAGCGCCAGCATGCGCTCGCGCACCGGCAATCCGTCCGTCACGGGCTCCGCCGCGGCGCTGGGGGCATGCTTCGTCATGGGCGGACCCCTGGGACGCTGCGGCAGGTTTCGCAAGGGCCGGCGCGACTCGGCGTGCTCTTTGTCACCCCGATCCGGCGGTCCGCGGGCGGTACCTGCGCTATGTCGGACAGGACGCGCCCGACCGCGCGCCGCTGCCGGGAACCCACATGGACGCGCTCCTCAAGATCTCCGCCCTCGTGCTGGCGGCCCAGATGTCCCTGGCGCCGGCCTCCGCCCAGACCGCCGGGACGGACGCCGCGCCCCTCGGCATCGGGCTCGAGGGCTTCGCCTATCCCTACCCGGTCTTCTTCCTCGAGCGGATGCGCGACGGCGAGCGCCAGCGCCTCGCCTACATGGACGTTCCGGCCGAGGGGCAGGCCAACGGGCGCACCGTCCTCCTCCTGCACGGGCGCAATTTCCCGTCGAGCTACTGGCAGCCGGTGATCCCGGCGCTCACCCGCGCGGGCTACCGCGTGGTCGCTCCGGACCAGCTCGGCTTCGGCAAGTCGGCCAAGCCCGTGGGGGCCTACACCTTCGACGCGATGGCGGCCGACACCGTGGCGCTGCTCGACGCCCTCGGCCTGAGGCGGGTCGACGTGGTGGCCCATTCCATGGGCGGCATGCTGGCGGTCCGCCTGACCCGCAACGCGCCGACCCGGGTCAACAGCCTCGTGCTCGAAGCACCGATCGGCCTGGAGGATTACCGGTTCGCGGTGCCGCCGGTCTCCGACGCCACCCTGCTGCGCCTGGAGGGCGACGCCACCGCGGAATCCTACCGAAGCCAGCTCATGACCAACTACGCCCTCTCGCTGCCGGCCTCGGCCATCGAGCCCTTCGTGTCGCTGCGCGAGCGGGTGAAGGGCTCGGGCGAGTATCCGCGCTGGCTCCAGTCCTTCGTCAATTCCTACCAGGCGATCTGGGGGCAGCCGGTGGTGCACGAGATCCCGCTGATCCCGGTTCCGACGCTCTTCGTCATGGGCGAGAACGACCGCAACGCGCCCGGCAAGCCCTTCGCGCCGGAAGCCCTGCGGGCGGGACTGGGGCGCAACGCCGAGCATGCGCGGACGCTGGCCGGCCAGATGCCGAGCGGCCGCGCCGTGGTCCTGCCGGGCATCGGCCACCTCGTCCACATGGAGGCGACGGACAGGTTCAACGCCCTGACGCTCGAATTCCTCGACGGGCACTGAGCGCCGGGCAAAGCAACGGGAGACACGCGATGGGCATGGATGTCGGGATGATCGGCCTCGGCCGGATGGGCCGCGGCATGGCGGCGAGCCTGGTCCGGGCCGGGCACAGGGTCCGGGTCTGGAACCGCTCGGCCGGTTCGGCCGACGGGCTCGCCGGGGTGACGCCGGTGGCGAGCGCCGCCGAGGCCTTCGCGGGGGATGCGGCGATCACCATGCTGGCCGACGACGCGGCCCTGCGCGCGGTGATCGTCGAGGGCGGCCTCCTCGACGGCGGGATCCGTCCGGGCCTCCATCTCTCGATGAGCACGATCTCGGTGGCCCTCGCCCAGGACCTCGCCGCGATCCATGCCCGGGCCGGCGTGCCCTACATCGCCGCCCCGGTCTTCGGACGCCCGGACGTCGCCGAGGCCGGCGCCCTGAACATCGTGGCGGCCGGCGACCCGGAAGCGGTGGCGCGGGCGCAGCCGCTCCTCGACGCGATGGGCGCCCGGACCTGGGGCTTCGGGTCCGAGCCGCACCGCGCCAACGCGGTCAAGCTCGCGGGCAACTTCATGCTGATTTCGGCGATCGAGGCGATGGGGGAGGCGGCCGCCCTCGCGGAGGGGCACGGGGTGTCGGGGGCCGACCTCCTGGACCTCCTGACCAGCACCCTGTTCGCCTCGCCGGTCTACAAGAACTACGGCGCCCTCATCGCCGCCCGGCGCTACGAGCCGCCGGGGTTCAACCTCAAACTCGGCGCCAAGGATGTCGGGCTGGCGCTGTCTGCCGCCGGGGCCGCCGGAGTGCCGATGCCCTTCGCCAGCGTCCTGCGCGACAACCTCATCGAGGCGATCGGCCACGGCGATGCCGACAAGGACCTCGCTGCCCTGGCCGAGGTCGCCCGCCGACGCGGCCGCACGGCCTGAGGCTCGGCGATCTTCGGCTTGGGCGGTCTTCGGCTTGGGCGATCTTCGGTTCAGGCGGTTTTCGGCTCAGCGGGCGAAGACGAACAGCGACACGCCGACCACGACCGGCACCAGGGCGGCGAGGCCGATGAACAGCGGCATGATCCAGCCGCTGCCGCTCTCGGGCTTGGCGGCCTCCCGCGCCTTCGGCGCCGCCGCCTCGGTCTTCCGGGCCAGAGCGATGCGGGCATGCGAGGGCGCATTCCCCGCCGCCTCGTCGTCGGTGCCGAGCTGCGACAGGCCCGGGTCGTAATGAGCGATCTTGTCCCCGGTCCGGCCGCTGTCGATGTCCGCCTTCAGCATGGCGGTGGTGGGCCGCTCGGAATCGGGCGGCGTCTCGACCGCGAGGTTGCCCGGGGCGGGGGGTGTTTCGGATCGTAGGGTCATGCGGGGGGCTCCATCGGCTGGGGCGCGTCTATGAGGAAGCAACGCGCCATGGCCCCGCCCGTTCGCCGCCCGCTCTGACGCAGGAACGCTGCGCGCCGGAGACGCCGTTCGCGTCCGCCCCGGCTCGTCTTGGCGGTCCAGGGGCGCACGACCCGGTCTCGACCGTGCGCACTCTGGCGGTCGGGCCTGCCTGGGCGGCGACCGGGTTCCGGCCCCCCTGCTTCCGACGGCCCGGGGGCCGGATGGGCCTTGCGGAACCCCCATCGACGATCCAGGACCCCTTTGGTCCCGCTCGTGCTTCCGAACCGGCGGAAAAGTGCGGGATGGATCGGGACGACATGCGGGACGACGTGCGGGACGAGGCGACGCGGGTGGAGAGCCGGGACCGGGTGGGTTCGATCTGCCGCTCCCTGCGCCGGGCGATCGTCGAGCGGGCGATCATGCCCGGCGACCGGCTGCCGGAAGATGCGCTGGGCGAGCGCTTCGGCGTCAGCCGCACCATCGCGCGCCAGGCCCTCGGGCAACTGGCGGGGGAGGGGCTGGTGGAACTGCGGCGCAACCGCATCGCCGTGGTGGCGACCCCGAGCTGGGCGGAGGCGCGAGACACCTTCGACGTGCGCATCAGCCTGGAGCGCCTCGTGGTCGCGCGCCTCGCCGGGCGGCTCACGGCCGAGCAGCAGGCGGCGCTGAACGCGCATATCGGCGAGGAGGAGGCGGTCCAGGGCGGCGCGGACGGCGCCTCGATCCGGCTCGCCACCGAATTCCACCTGCTGCTCGCCCAGATGACCGGCAGCCCGGTGCTGGAGCGCTACGTGGCCGAACTCGGCTACCGCTGCGCCCTGGTGCTCTCGCTCTACAGCCGGCCGCATTCCGCCGAGTGCGGGGTCAGCGAGCACCGCGCCCTGGTCGCCGCCCTGATCGCGGGCGACCCGGAGCGGGCCATGGCGCTGATGGACCATCACCTCGACGCCGTGGCCGAGCGGGCGCGGATCGTCGCGACCCCGCCCCGCGAGCGCGACCTCGGCCGCCTGCTCGCGCCCTATATCGAGCCCGTGGGCGCCTGAGCCCGCCTCAGGTGTTCAGGCCGTGCTGGCTGAGGATGCGCTCGGCGCTGTCGTTCCAGACCTCCATGGTGACGATCAGGCCGTCGCGCACCGTGAACCGGTCGACGTAGCGGTTGCCCTCGAAGGGCGTCCCGTCGGGCCAGGCGCCGTAGAGGGTGCCGAGGCTGTAGACCGTGGTGACGCCGTCGCCCGGCACGACGTCGAGCCGCTCCATCCGCTTCTTCACCCAGGCGTAGCGCCCGGCATTGAAGGCCGTGACCTCGCGGGGATGCGCGAAGGTGCGCCCGCCCGTGAACACGATGGTGATGCCCGGCGCCATGTAGGTGGCGGCCCGCTCGGGATCGGGAACCATCGAGGCTTCGAGATAGGCGGTGACGTTTGCGGCATCCCGGGCGGTGGTGTCGGTCATGATCGGATCTCCTCGGTCAGGCCCATCCCTGCCGCAAACGCCGCCAAAGTGCATGCAAAAAGTGTATGCACTTTGGCGCATCCGGAGGCAGTGCGGCGGCTGTCCGCAAAATTTATCAAGCAATTTCAAGGCCGAAGCCGATGGCACGGGGGTTGCGGACCGAAACGCGGAGCATCCGCCGGAGACACCCCCATGCGCAGCCGCCCGACGCCGCCCCTGACCCGACGCCTCGCCCTGGGCGCCTGCCTGCTCCTCGGGCTGCCGTTCTCCGGCACCGTCCGGGCCGAGGAGCCGATCCGGATCGGCCTCGTCGCGGCCCTGAGCGGGCAATCGGCCAAATCCGGCGAGGCGATCTCCCGCGGGATCGGCCTCGCCATCGACGAGATCAACGCCGGCGGCGGCGTGCTCGGGCGCCCCCTGGAGCTGGTGGCGCGGGACGACGAGGCCAACCCGTCGAAGGGCGTGCTCGCCGCCCGCGAGCTGATCCAGCGCGTCGGCGTGGTGGCCCTGGTCGGCGGCCTCGACACGCCGGTCTCGATGGCGCTGGTGCCGATCGCCAACCAGATGAAGGTGCCGTTCCTCGGCCCCTGGGCCGCCGGCACCGGCATCACCCGCAACGGGGCGGCCGACAACTACGCGTTCCGGGTCTCGGCGGTCGACGCCCTGGTGGACGAGGCCCTCGTCGCCTACGCGGTGAAGGCCCACGGGGCGAGGAAGCCGGGGATGATCCTCGTCAACAACGCCTGGGGCGAGTCGAACCAGCAGGGCCTGACGGCGGCGCTGAAGGCCGCCGACCTGCCCGCCGCCGGCATCGAGAAGTACGAGGCGGCCGATCTCGACATGGTGCCCCAGCTCACCCGCCTGCGGGAGGCCGGCGCCGACACCCTGTTCCTCGTCGGCAATGTCGGGCCTTCGGCCCAGGTGGTGAAGTCCCTCGACCGGATGGGCTGGAGCGTGCCGGTGGTCTCGCACTGGGGTCCGGCCGGCGGGCGCTTCGACGAGCTCGCCGGGCCGAGTGCGGCACGCGTCCACTTCATTCAGACCTTCACCTTCGCGGGCAACACCAGCCCCAAGGCCCTGGCCGTCCTCGACGCCCTCAAGAAGAAGTATCCGGCGATCAGGTCGATGGCGGACGTGACTCCGGCGGTGGGCATCGCCAACGCCTACGACGCCACCCACCTGCTCGCCCTGGCGATCAAGGCCGCCGGTTCGACCAAGGGGCCGGAGGTGCGGGACGGCTTCTACAAGGTCGCGACCTATCCGGGCCTGATCAAGACCTACGACAAGCCCTTCGCGCCGGGCCGGCACGACGCCCTCGGGCCGCAGGACTACGTCTTCACCCGCTTCAAGGACGGCGAGATCGTCGCCGTCACGAACTGAGACGCATGCACCGAGGAGGCAGGGCCGATGCTCACGGGAACGCTCATCACCGGCCTCGGCCTCGGCAGCATGTACGGTCTGGTGGCGCTCGGCTTCCACATCACCTACGCGGTCTCGGGCACGGTGAACTTCGCGCAAGGGAGCGCCGTCACCCTCGGGGCGGTGCTGGGCTACGCGCTGGGGGTGACGCTGGGCTGGCCGATGCCGGCGGCGATCCCGGGGGCGCTCCTGGGCTGTGCCGTCCTCGGCCTCACGGTCGAGCGGCTGCTGGTCCGGCCCTTCGTGGAAAAGGGCTCTGATGCCTGGCTGCTCGCCACCGTGGCGGGCGGCATCGTCCTCGACAACGCGATGCTGTTCACCTTCGGAAAGGAGCCCCGCAGCCTGCCCTCGTCCCTGGCGGTGACGCCGGTGGAGATCCTCGGCACCGGCATCTACCCGCTCCAGCTCCTCATCCCCGTGGTGGGGCTCTCGGCGGCGGTGGCGATCCAGACCCTGTTCCGCCGCACCGATCTCGGCCGCGTGCTCCTGGCGGTGGCGCAGAATGCGGACGCCGCGCGGCTGATGGGCATCGACGTCCGGCGCACGGTGGCCTGCGCCTTCGCGCTCTCGGCACTCCTCGCCGGGGCCGCCGGCCTCCTCATCGCGCCGCTGTTCTCGGTCTCGGCCGAGATGGGGGCGCTGTTCGGAATCAAGGCCTTCGCGGTGGCGATCCTCGGCGGCATCGGCTCGGCCACCGGCGTGGTGCTGGCGGGCCTGCTCTACGGGCTCGTCGAGGCCGGGGTCACCGCGACGCTCGGCTCCGCCTACACCCAGCTGGTGGTGTTCTCGGTGATCATCCTGGCCCTGGCGCTCCGCCCCGACGGCCTCCTCGGCCGCGCCGCGATCAACAAGGTCTGAGCCCGATGCACCGCTTGCGCGCGCCGGCCGCGATGCCGCTGACGATCCTGGCCCTGACCCTGGCGGGCCTCGCCCTGGTCGGGCTGACCGGCGGCTACAGCCACTTCGTCATCGCGCTGGTGGCCCTCACCACCATGGCCGGGACCGGGCTCAACGTCCTCCTCGGCCTGACCGGGCTGATCTCCTTCGGGCATGCGGGCTTCTACGCCGTCGGCGCCTATGCGAGCGCGATCCTCACCGGCGCGGGCCTGAGCTTCTGGCTCGCCGTGCCGACCGCCGGCCTGCTGTCCGGCCTGGTCGGGGCCGGGCTCGCGGTGCCGGCCATGCGGGTGAAGGGCCCCTACCTCGCGATGGTCACCATCGCCTTCGGCTTCATCATCGAGCACGCCCTGATCGAGGGCGGGTCGCTCACCGGCGGCCAGAACGGCCTCGTGGTCACCGCCGGGCCGAGCCTGTTCGGGCTTCCCTTCGTCGAGCGCGAGCTGGCGTTCCTCGCCGTGCTCGGTGCGGGCCTCAGCCTCTACGGCTTCCAACGCCTCGCCCGCAGCCGCCTCGGCCGGGCGATGCGGGCGGTGCGCGACGCCGACGTGGCGGCCGCCTCCCTCGGCTTCGACCCGGTGCGGGTGAAGACGCTGGCCTTCGCGATCTCGGCGGCGCTGACCGGCCTCGCCGGGGCGGTGCTGCCGCCCCTGATGCTGTTCATCGCCCCGAGTTCGTTCCCGTTCTCGCAGTCGATCCTGTTCGTGCTCTCGGTGGTGGTCGGTGGGGCCGGCACGGTTCTCGGGCCGCTGTTCGGCGCCCTCGTCACCGTGCTCCTGCCCGAGACCCTGGCGGGACTCGCCGAGTACCGCCTGCTGTTCTTCGGCCTCGCCACCCTGGTGGTGCTCTGGCTGGTGCCCTCGGGGATCGTCGGCAGCGTGGCCCGGCTGCTGCCACGGCCGCGAACCGGCGCCGCTCTACCGGCCGTCGATTTCGGCCGGCTCATCGGGCAGCGCGGGGCCGAGGCCCTGGTGGTCGAGGGCATCGGCATCGGCTTCGGCGGCATCCGTGCGGCCGAGGGCGTCTCGGTCCGGGCCGAGGCCGGGGCGGTGACGAGCCTGATCGGCCCCAACGGCGCCGGCAAGACCACCGTGCTCAACATGATCTCGGGCTTCTACCGCCCCCAGTCGGGCGCGATCCGCCTGGGCGATCGGAACCTCGCCGGCGCCCCGGCCCATGCCATCGCCCGGGCCGGCATCGCCCGCACCTACCAGACCACGCGCCTGTTCGGCTCACTGGGCGTTCTCGACAACGTCGCGCTCGCGTTCGAGCCGGGCCGCCTCTGGCGCCGCTCCGGCAAGGGCGACCGCGCCGCCGCGGCGTCCCTGCTGGACTTCGTCGGCTACGCGGGCGACCGCGACCGGCCGGCCGCGGAGCTGCCCCATGTCGACCGCCGCCTCGTGGAGATCGCGCGGGCGCTGGCCGGCCGCCCGCGCATCCTCCTCCTCGACGAGCCCGCCGCCGGCCTGACCCGGGCCGACACCGACGCGCTCGGCGGCCTCCTCCGCCGGATCGCCGCACAGGGCATCGCCGTGGTGCTGGTCGAGCACGACATGCCCCTGGTGATGGGCGTCTCCGACGCGATCCTGGTCATGGATGCCGGGCGGCCGATCGCCCACGGCAGTCCGGCCGCGATCCGCCGCGACCCGGCCGTGATCCGCGCCTATCTCGGCGGGGCCGACACGCCCGCGCGGCCCCGCGCCGCCGCCTGGACGCCGCCGGCCGACGCGGTGCTCTCGACCTTGGGCCTCACCGCCGGCTACGGCGCCGCCCCGGTCCTCGACCGCGTCGCCCTCGAGGTACGCCCCGGCGAGACCGTGGCGCTGCTGGGCGCCAACGGCGCCGGCAAGTCGACGACCATGCGGTCGCTGGCCGGCCTGCTCCGGCCCGTCTCCGGCGGAATCGTGCTGGAGGACCGGGCCATCGCGCAACTGCCCGCCCACACGATCGCCCGCCTCGGCCTCGCCCTGGTGCCCGAGGGCCGGCAGGTCTTTCCCGAACTGACCGTGATCGAGAACATCCGCCTCGGGGCGCATGGCCGCGAGGCGCCCATCGACCCGGCCGAGATCGAGGCGCTGCTCACCCGCTTCCCCCGCCTGCGCGACCGGGCGACGAGCCGGGCCGGCCTGCTTTCGGGAGGCGAGCAGCAGATGCTGGCGATCGCCCGCGGGATGATGGCGCAGCCGCGCATCCTCCTCCTCGACGAGCCCTCCCTCGGACTGGCGCCGGCGATGATCAACGCCCTCTACGCCGTCGTGGCGGACCTGCGCGACCAGGGCGTCACCATCCTGATCGTCGACCAGATGGCGGCGCTCGCCCTGACGGTGGCCGATCGCGGCTACGTGCTGGAGCAGGGCCGCGTCGTCAGCGCCGGCACCGCCGCCGAGCTCAGCGCCGATGCCGGCCTGGAGGCCGCCTATCTCGGGGCCGCCTGACGCGGCGGCGGTGACGGGGCCGCAACGTCGAAATCATGTGGCGGACGCGGCGGCTGTCATGGCGACCGTGATCCCATCGTCGGGGGAGGGTACCTCGTCGGGGACGGCAACCCGGGGAGCTGGAAAGATGTGTCACCGCGTCGAGCAGCCCGAAGGTCGCGACCGCCGAAGCGAGGTGGCCGCCGAGCCTCCGCACGACGGCACCTTCGGACGCCTTGCTGCCGGCGGGGATCTGCGTCACGGCCTTTTCCCGTCGCAGGGTGAGCCAGGAGAGCCCGCGGTGCCGCGACCGTGCCTTCGGGATCGCGATGCCAGGAGCCAGGCGCATGCCTGTCCTGGATCGCCCCCGTTCGGCAACGGAAATGAACTTTGGCGAGCGCCGCGATTTAAATCCGGCGCCCGACGCACGGACCCGCGGCGACCTCATCCCGTATTCCAGGGCGATCCGCGCCCTCGCCGGATACGTCACGCAAACTCTTCGGCGTCGCGGTTCGCTGTTGCGGCAGTGACCGCACGACCCCGAGCCAGCACCAAGACGCCGCATGAGAGACATCGACACCCCCACGCCTCCGTTGATCGCTCGGCCCGGGGTCGGCTTGGCCCAGGGGCTCGATCACCAGGCACTGTTCGAAGCGGTCCCGACACCGCTCCTGGTCGTGTCCCCGCCGCATTGGATCGTGGTCGCCGCCAACGATGCCAGGCTCCGTGTCACCGGCATGTCGCGGGCCGCCCAGATCGGATGTCGGCTCTTCGATCTCTTTCCGGACGATCCAGCGGATCCCGGCGCCGATGGCGTCCGAAACCTCACCGCCTCCTTCGAACGCGTCCTGGCCACCAAGTCGCCCGATACCATGGCGGTGCAGCGTTACGCCGTGCGCGATGCCCAAGGCCGCTTCCAGGAACGATGGTGGAGCCCGGTCAACGTTCCGGTGCTGGGGGCGGACGGCGAGGTCGCCTTCATTCTCCACCGGGTCGAAGAGGTCACCGAGACGGTCCGGCTCCGCGGCGAGGCGGAGGCGATGGACCGGCTGGCGCAGGATCAGCAGCGGGTCATCGATCGGCTCGTCGCGACCGAGGCTGAGTTGCGCAGGAGCGAGGAGTTCAGCGGCCGGGTGCTGGCGAGTTCCGCCGACTGCATCAAGGTCCTCGACCTGGACGCGCGGATCGAATTCATGACCGAACAGGGCATGTGCGTCATGGAGGTCGACGACTTCGAAGCCGTCCGCGGCGCCTGCTGGCCGGACTTCTGGACGGATGACGGACGCGTGATGGCCGCTGCCGCCGTGGCGACCGCCAGCGCCGGCGACGTCGCGCGTTTCCAGGGTTTCGCGCGGACGATGAAGGCCAACCCGCGTTGGTGGGACGTGGTCGTCACGCCGATCAACGGTCCCGAGGGTCGGCCCGAGAAGCTTCTGGCGGTCTCGCGGGACCTGACCTCCGCAAAGCGGGCCGAGGACGCGCTGCGGATCAGCGAGGAACGGCTGCGGGATCTGAACACGACGCTGGAAGGCCGCGTGGCGGCGCGCACGGCCGAGCTCGAACAGGCCCAGGACGCCTTGCGGCAATCCCAGAAGCTGGAGGCCGTCGGACAGTTGACCGGGGGCGTGGCGCACGACTTCAACAATCTGCTCACGGTGATCAAGTCGTCCACCGACCTGCTCAAACGCCCGAATTTGCCGGAGGAACGACGGGCGCGCTACGTCGGCGCCATCTCGGACACCGTCGACCGGGCCGCGCGGCTCACGGCGCAGCTCCTGGCCTTCGCCCGACGGCAGTCGCTCAAGCCGGAGGTCTTCGATGCCGGGGCCAGCGTGCGGGCGATCAGCGGGATGATGGCGACGCTGGCCGGATCGCACATCGAGGTCGAGATCCGGCTCCCCGACGAACCGTTGTTCCTGAACGTCGATCCGAGCCAGTTCGACACCGCGCTGGTCAACATCGCCGTCAATGCCCGCGACGCGATGCATGGCGAGGGCCGCATCGTGATCGAGGTCGCCGCCGTCGAGACCATGCCGGCCGTGCGTTCCCATGGCGCGGTGCAGGGGGACTTCGTCGCCGTCTCGGTCAAGGATACGGGAACCGGCATCCCCCCCGACAGGCTCGACCGCATCTTCGAGCCGTTCTTCACGACCAAGGGCGTCGGGCACGGCACGGGTCTCGGCCTGAGCCAGGTGTTCGGCTTCGCCAAGCAATCGGGTGGCGAGATCACCGTCGAGAGCCAGGTCGGGGAAGGCAGTACCTTCACGCTGTTCCTGCCACGGGCGGACGACGTCGGAGGAACCGTCACCGAGGTCGAACCCGACGGGCATCCCGATGGCCAGGGCGTCCGCGTCCTGGTGGTGGAGGACAATGCCGAGATCGGCAGCTTCGCCACGCAAAGCCTGGCCGAGCTCGGTTTCGTCCCCGTCCTGGCCTCCGACGCCGCCGCGGCCCTGGCCGAACTGGCGAAGGACGCATCGCGCTTCGACGTGGTGTTCACCGACGTGATGATGCCGGGAATGGACGGGACCGACCTCGCACGCTGCATCCGTCGCGATCACCCCGACCTGCCGGTGCTGCTGACCTCGGGCTACAGCCATGTGCTGGCCAAGAACGGGACCTACGGATTCGACCTTCTGCGCAAGCCTTACTCGGTCGGGGAGCTCTCACGCCTTCTGCGCAAGACCGTGGACACGCAGCGGCTTCGAGGGATCGGGGACGGATCCGCGCCGTAGCGCCGACGCTTCCGGCGACGAGTAAAAACGTTCCTGGCGACGGTGGCTCGAATGAGGCATTGTGCGACCCGCGGAATACCTGTCTCGGAGGTCCGTCCATCGGAAGGTTTCCAGTGTCCTCACAATCCTCGATCCCGCCGCTCTGGACGGCGGAGCAGCTCCGGCTGGCCCTCGATGCCGCGGGTGTGACGCTCTGGTCGTGGAACGTCGACACCGATGCCTTCTCGATGGACGAGCGCGCCTTCGAGCTCTGGGGCTTGCCACACCGCCCGTCCGTCCGATTCGAGGATCTGTCCTCCCGCATCCACCCGGCCGACCGTGACCGCGTCCGCGCGGCCTTCGCGGCGACCCGGGCGATCCACGGACCCTACGAGATCGACTTCCGCATCCTGGCCGATGGCCGCGCCAGGTGGATCTCCGCCCGGGGGCAGGGCAACGACAAGGACATCGTCGCACGGGTGATGTCGGGGATCTTCCTCGATGTCACCGGGCGCAAGCAGGCCGAGGAGGGCCACGAACTCCTCGCCGGCGAGATGAGCCACCGGGTCAAGAACCTCCTCACCATCGCCGCGAGCCTGACCGCCATGACCTCGCGGTCGACCAACACCACGGTCGACATGGCCCGCGAACTCACCCAGCGCCTCACGGCGCTCGGCCGCGCCCACGACCTGGTTCGTCCGCTTCCGGGCATCGAGGGCAAGGCGGCGCTTCTCGGCGACCTGATCGCGATCCTCCTGAAGCCCTACGATGACATGGGTGCGTTCAGCGGGCGCATCCGCGTCTCCGTGCCGAGGATGGGCGTGGGCGAGGCCGCCGCCACGACCCTGGCGCTCGTGGTGCACGAACTGGCCACCAACTCGCTCAAGTATGGTGCCCTGTCCGTGCCGACGGGGACGTTGGACGTGTCGGCCACGGACCGGGATCAGAACCTCGCGCTCGTCTGGACCGAGCGGGGCGGTCCGCCGGTCGTCCGACCCACCGGGGCCGGCGGTTACGGAAGCCGCTTGCTCGACAGGGCGATCAGGCAGCAATTGGACGGGTCGGTCGAGCGGTCCTGGAACGAGGCCGGTGTCGTCGTCAACCTCACGATCGACAAGACGCTCCTCGTTCGGTGAGGCGGCGTTCTCGTTGAAGAGCCGTCCACCGAGTTCGATGTCGGTGACCGTCGAATGCTCGGGTGCCCGTCATGACGCTTGGATACTCTTGGATCACTGCATTGAGAGGCCGATCCTTCGTCGGAGGTCAGCGCATTTCGATGGGACCGGGCGGCTGGGGAGCCGGCGGCTCGACCGGCGGATCGATCTCGGGCGTCTGAGGCTCGGGAGCCGGGTCGCCGATGGGCGGCAGGGGATCGCCCTCCGGGCGCGGAGTGTCCGAGTGCATGCGTCTCGTTCCTTCGTGTTCGGATCCGCTCAAGGGAGCGTCCGTGGACAACGTGCGACGTCCGCGTTTGTCCCGCCATCGGCCCCGCCCCGGGTGACGGCAAAAACGCGCGACGGCGCGAATTTCTCGGGAACCGAACGATCGCGGCCGCGTTCGCTGCGCGCGAGGCCGTTTCGCGGCTCGCCATGCGGGCGCCGGGTCAGGCTTCCGGCGACCCTTGTCATCACGTTGCTCCACGGAGGATGTGGTCATGAGGACCCTCGATTTCGCACCGCTCTACCGTTCCACCGTCGGCTTCGACCGCCTTTTCTCGCTGCTGGATCAGGCTACCCAGGCCGAGGCTTCCTCGACCTGGCCGCCCTACGACATCGAGAGGGTGGAGGACGACGCCTACCGGATCACCATGGCAGTCGCCGGGTTCGGATCCGACGAGATCGATCTGACCCAGCACGACACGACCCTCCTGGTCACCGGCCAGCGGAAGTCGTCCGAGGGTGGGCGCCAGCTCCTGCATCGCGGGATCGCCGCCCGGACGTTCCGCCAGAGCTTCAGCCTCGCCGACCACGTGAAGGTCGTCGATGCCAGCCTCGAGAATGGTCTGCTGACCATCGATCTCAAGCGCGAGGTGCCCGAGGCCCTGAAGCCGAGGCGAATTCCCATCGGAGGGACGCAATCCGCCGTCGGCCAGGACAACGCGCAGCCTCGGATCGAAGCCGAGCGCAAGGCGGCCTGAGTTCCGCCCCGCCGTCGTACGCTCCCCTCGCGCACCCGTGAGAGGGGAGCGCCCATCCAACCCACCTTCAGGAAGGATGATCGATGTCGATGCTGGAGACCCACCTTTCCCGTACCAGCGCCGTGAATCCGCACGGCGCGCACCCGGCCTCCTTCGAGGCGTGGCAGGCGCTCGTCGCTCCGGGCGACGTGTTTCGTCACCCGAGGGACGTGCTCGCCCACCCGGGGCTATCGCAGGACGAGAGACGCGCGATCCTCGCTGCCTGGGCATCGGATGCGAGCGCCCTCGAAGGCGCTCCGAGCCTGCGATGCCTCACGGGCAGCAGGGCCGAGCCGGTATCGGTCGATGCCGTCCTTTCGGCCTTGGGCGAACTCGACCGGAGGTCATCTGCGGCGACACCTGCCAACCCCGCGCCTGCCAGCCCGCCACCCGCCACCCCGCCGTGGCCGTACAGGCGGCGCCGCCTGCGCCGTCTCGTCGATCTGCACCGATACGTCCGTCCCGGACGGCGTGACGACGATGACGATCCGCCGCCGTGTCCGGTGATGTCGCTGCCGCGTCCCAAGACGCCCCCGGACGCCTCGCTCGCCGCTGCGATTCCAATCTAGGACCCGACGCGTTGGGGCGGGCCATGCCGAACGCCTGCTCCCACATGGATGATCGCGCCATGATTTGAGGCTTCGTCCCGCACCCGAGGCAAGGCGCGCGGAACGTCCGCTTCGCCCTGATGCTCGTTCCGTACGGACCGGCAGCTTCACAGCACATTTTAGTCGGACGCTGATGAGCATTGCACCAGCGAAGCTGAACGACTGGGTCGTGTCGCAAGCGACCGTTCACACATGCAGCCCTTGCCTCGGCGGTCCGGATCGGGTGCCGAGACACGGCCGACGCAGCCCGGCAGGGATGACGACCGGATCATCCCGACCGTGAATCAGCCCATCCGTGCTGCGTCGCCGAGACCTGTCCGTGCACAGTTCGGATGAACCACCGAAACGAAGGAAGGATCGGCCGGACACCCGTCGCCGGTTCGAATGGGGCTGCCTTGGATCAGGCAAGCTGCCAGGGCATCGCGAGATAGCTGAAGCCGTCGCCGCTGCGGACGATCCGGCCGAAACCCGGCCATGGCAGGTGCATCCCGCCGACGAAGGTGGCCTTGCCGGCAACGGCATCGAGCGTCCGCAGCCGACTCTCGACTCCGAGCGCCGGATCCACGTCAACGCCGACGCGCGCACGTGGCGTCGGCAGTTGCAGCACGGGATGATGCAGCACGTCCCCGAGGATCAGCATGGAGGCGTTGCCCGACGTCAGCATGAAGGACGTGTTTCCGGGCGTATGCCCCGGCCCCGGCAGGGTCGAAATTCCCGGAACGACCTCCGTCTCGCCGGTGTCCCGGAACCGCCGGATGCGGTCGGCGTATGGTGCGACCGCCCTCCGGGCCCCCTTCACGAAGCTGTCGCCCTGCGGGACGCGCGAGAGGTTCGCGTCGTCCAGCCAGAACGCGTACTCCGCCTCCGACACCACGACCTCTGCGTTGGGGAACACCCGCTTGCCCTCCGCGGTCGTGATGCCCAGTGCATGTTCCATATGCATGTGGGTGAGAAGGATCGTATCGACCTTGTCCGGCGTCACGCCCGCTGCCGCGAGGGAGGCGAGCAGCCGCCCCGTGGTCGGCAGATAGGTCGCGCCTCCGCCTGCATCGACAAGCACGACGTTGCGGCCGGTCTCGATCAGGTAGGCGCCCACCGGAATGGCCAATCCGTCGGGATGCGTGAAGACCTGGCTGTCGAGGGTCGCGATCGTCCGCTCGGAATCCGGGAAGAACTTCGGCAAGCCGGCGGTCGGGATGACGAAACCGCCATCGAGGAGAGCCGTCACCTTGGCGGTGCCCACCTTGGTTGGGAAAAAGGCCGGGGTGCGGGAGGATGCGCCCGTGCCCGCGTACGGCCCGGATTGGGCGGAGGCTGGGGAGACGACCTGCTTCCGCCCCGCGACGATGGCACCGAGAGCCGCCGCAGCGCCCACCAGCGCGCCTCGGCGGCCGATGGCCGGACCGAAAATTGAAACGTCACGCATGTGCCAGGATCTCCTGAAGGGTCGACGAGGCTGCCGAAGCGGGTAAGACATCGCGTCGGCCGCTGCCCGACGGGCCGAGCCCTCATCGGCGCCGAAGCTGACCGCAACCTGACGATGTGCGCGCCGCTGCTTCAGCTTGCCGTAAGCCGACGGGTGGCGAAGAGTCCGGGGAGGACGGACGTCGAGGACGGCGATCCCAGGACGGCGACCGGAGCAGGGCGGTGCCGCTCCGGCGCTCGGCCGGTCGGGACCGAGCGCGTCCATCGGCGGTCGGGGCCGACGGGCAGGTCGCGAGTGGGTGCCACGGGCGGGGGAGACCGGGCTACGATGAGGGTGCTGATGATCGAGGACGACCTCGTGCTCGGTGCGGCCACGCGCGATCAGGTCGCGGCAGACGGCCATTCTGTCGATTGGGTCAACCGTCTTGATGAGGCTGACGACGCACTCGCCACCGCCGGGTACGACCTGATGTTGCTCGACCTGATGCTGCCGGACGGGCTCGGCGTCCCGTTCCTCAAGCGGCTGCGAGGGCGGGCCGTCGCGACACCCGTCATCATCCTCACGGCGCTCGATCAGGTGTCGGACCGCATCGCGGGGCTGAACGCCGGGGCCGACGACTACCTCGTGAAGCCGTTCGACCTCGCCGAACTCTCGGCACGCATCGGTGCGGTCGCGCGCCGCTATTCGGGCAACCCCAACCCGATCGTGGTTCTCGGAGCCCTCGAGATCGACATCGCCGCCCGGAGCATGACGTTGAAGAACAAGCCCGTCATCCTGACCGCTCGGGAGTGGGCGTTGTTCGAGACCTTCCTGCAGAGACCCGGCCAACTCCTGTCGAAGGCCCGCCTCGAAGAACGGCTGTACTCCTTCGACAGCGAGGTCGACAGCAACGCGATCGAGGTGCACATCAGCCGGCTCCGCAAGAAGCTCGGCGCCCACGTCATCCAAACGGAACGCGGTCTCGGCTACCGGCTGGCGCGCCCGTGAGGATGTTCGGTTCGATACAAGCCTACCTTGCGCTCGTCATCGGGCTCGCGGTGACGGTGTTCTGGCTCGTGTCGGCGACGATCACCGTCTGGCGGGTGAGCCAGGAGATGGACCAGGTCTTCAACGACGGATTGAAGACGACGGCTGAGCGCATCCTTCCGATCGCACGGCGCGATCTCCGCGAGGGACGCCTGCGGCTTGAGGCGTCCGAGGCCGACAGCAGGATCGACGACAGCCCGACGCTGATCGGGCGGGCCGCACGCTACGGCCAGGACCTGACATTCGTGGTGCGCGATCGCAAAGGCCGCGTCCTGCTCGGTTCGGACGGCGTCGACAGCTCCGTGTTTCCTCCGTTCAGCCAGCCCGGCTTCCTCTGCACGAAGACCCACAAGATCTACTCCGACGCCTCCCGCGACGGGAACATCACCATCGGCGTCGCCGAGCAGCTGGATCGCCGCCGCGAGATGTCCCGGACCATGCTCGCGGGACTGGCGCTGCCGCTCGTCATCGTCATCCCGCTGAGCCTCCTGACCATCAGTCTCGTGGTGAGGCGATCGCTCCGACCCGTTCGAGGCCTGCAGCAAGGTCTCGCCCGACGCGGAGCCCAGGACCTGTCTCCCCTTCCGGAAACGGACGTGCCGAGCGAGCTCGCTCCGATCTTCGCCGGCGTGAACCAGTTGCTCGGCCGGCTCACGGGCGCCTTCGAGGCGGAGCGCAGTTTCGCGGCGAATGCGGCGCACGAGCTTCGCACCCCGGTCGCCGGGGCGATCGCCCAGGCCCAGCGCATCCGCTCCGAGACCCAGGAGGAGCAGACGAGCCAACGCGCCATGGAGATCGAGGCCACCCTGAAACGCCTGACGCGGACCTCCGAGAAGCTCATGCAACTCGCTCGCGCCGAGGGTGGCCGTCTGCAACTCGACGACACTTCCGACCTCCGCCTGGTCCTGCGCCTGATCGTCGAGGACTTCGTGCGGGTCGGCGAGAGGCGGATCGCACTGGAACTTCCGCCCGACCCGGTCCTGTCCTTCCTCGATCCCGACACCGTCGCGATTCTCGCCCGGAACCTGATCGAGAACGCGCTCCGGCACGGTTCACAGGACGAAGCGGTGGAGGTCATCCTGAAGCCGAACGGTTCGCTGTCCGTATCGAACCTCGGACCGATCCTGGCGCCGGCCGCCCGCGACCGCATCATGCACCGGTTCGAGCGGGCGAACGGCGTGATGGACGGCCATGGACTCGGGCTCGCGATCGTCCGGACGATCGTCGACCGCGTGGGCACGAAGATCGTCGTGACCTCACCGCTCCCGAATTCGGACGCCGGTGTCGAGGTCTCCGTCATCCTGCCCGCGCTGGCATGAGGGAAGGCCCTGAAACAGGCCTCGGATCGTGCGGCGGTTGCCGACCGAAACGCGAGGTGAGGAGCGCGTGTCCGTCGGCAGGTGCGGGGCAACCCTCGCTAAACTGCTCGCCCGTCAGCCAGAACCGGCCCGTCGGCTCCTGCCACGGGCGCCGTGAATCACACCCGCGCCGTCCACGCCACCATCATGGGTCCGGACGCTTGCATGCGAGCGTCCGCCGGGACGTGTTCGGCAGGTAGGATGCCGGTCACCCGGTGACGCGCCGCGAGGCCCGGAACCTCGAGGCCCGGAACGAAGCGTCGCGGCCCCTCGGGATATCGCGCGGCGGCTTCCGGACCCGGGAAGGCTGCCACGAAGTCCATCGGTTCTGGCCGGGCGCTGGGCCTCGTCTTGTCGGTCCCCCTGGCCACATGGTTCGCGCGCGGCCGATCGCGCGTGGAACTCGGCACCGAGACGGCCCGGCGCGACCTCGCCGAGTCGCGACAGCAGCAGGACCTCGGCGTCCCGGAAGGCGCCCGCGAGCGGCCGGCACCCGTCCGAGGCCGTTCAGCCCGCCGGGCGGGCGACATCCTCGCGGAGCAGCGCCTCGGCGCGGCTTCGGGCGCGCAGCCAGCGCCGGCATTCGCGCCGGGCATCCGACAGGGCGCGATGCTCCGCGGCCGGATCGTCGCGCGCCTCCAGCCGCAGGGCCGCGAGGAGCCCGCCCGCCTGGGCGTCACGCGCCGCGGGCGCCACGCCGCCCGCCGCGAGCACGTCGAGGATGGCGCGGCGCTGCGCCTCCGCCGTGGCCTTCAGCCGAAGGGCGTGGCGGGGCAGGCCGGCGGCGCGCAGGAGCCGGCTCAGCCACCGGCCGTCCCAGGAGGGCGCAGACGCGTAGAGTGCGACGCCGCGCAGGGCCGTGAGCATGTGCAAAGCCACCCAGTCATGGGCCACGCCCTCGCGCTCCAGGCGCTCCCGGGCGAGCCCGTGCACCGCTTCGGCCTCGGGCGCCCAGTCGGTCCATCCCGGAGCCGGGCGGATGAGGAAGCTCTCCGAATCGCCGTCGGGAAACACCCACGCCACCTCGATCGGGTAGCTGGTCCTGGCCAGCGAGGACGCCTCGAAATCCAGGAAGGCGATGCGGCTCAACGGTGGACCATCGGGACTGAGACCGGACCGGGATGGGAAAAGGAACGATACCGGGCAACAAACCCGCGCAAAGCCGAGTTCCGGCTTCGACGAACCAAGAAGGATTCCGGGTGAGCGACGCAACACCGATCCCGATGCCCGCGCGCGGAACCCGCCGCTGGCTCGCCGATTCCGCCCCCGGCGCAGGATCCTTTCTCGACAGATCCGCCACCCTCGCCAAGCCGGTCGCGCGCTTCCACCGGATCGCGGCCGCCCTGGCCGCGCCGCATCCGGCGCTCTGGGGCCTCGCCCTGGCGATCGCCCTCGTCGACGCGGTGTGGCTGCGCCGGGTCGGAATCGCCCTGGCGCCGTTCGGCTTCGGCATGGCGGCGGCGCTGGTGGCGGCGCTGCTCGCCCTCGCGGTCCTGTTCGGCCCGGTCCTGTCCGAGCCGAAGCTCCGGGCGATGGCGCTGGCGAGCGCCAGCCTCATCGCCGTGACGCTGCCGATCGCGGTGCTCCACTACCTGACCGCCACCTGGGCGCTGCCGCTGGCCGATGCCCGGCTGGCGCGGGCGGAGGCCGCCCTGGGCTTCGACTGGCCCGCCTACATCGCCGCTCTCCAGGCGCAGCCGCGCCTCGCCTGGTGGCTGGCGCTCGCCTATCACACCAGCGGCCCGCAGGTCGGGCTCACGGTGATCGTGCTGAGCGCCACCCTCCGGGTCGGCCGGCTCTGGGCCTATGTGCGGATGTTCGCGGTGCTGCTCCTCGCGGTCGTGCTCCTCGCCGCCCTGGTGCCGGCGGCCGGACCCTTCGTGCATTACGGTCTCGCCACCGTGCCGGACGGGTCGATCGAGACCCTGGGCGCCCTCTGGCACCTCGACGCCCTGGAGCACCTGCGCGCCGGGACCCTGCGCACTCTCGCCCTGGAGGACATCCGCGGCCTCGTGACCTTTCCCTCCTTCCACGTCTGCCTCGCGGTGCTGACCGCCTGGGCGCTGGCGCCGGTCCGGGTCCTCGGCCCCCTGGCCATCGCGCTCAACGCCGTCGTCATCGTGGCGACCCTGGGGGCCGGCGGGCATTACCTGCCCGACCTCCTCGCCGGCTTCGTGCTCGCGGTCACGGTCATCGGCGGACGCGCGGCCCTGCGCCGCGGCCTCCGCCCTGCCGCTGCCGGCCGCGGCCCGGAGCTCCGGCTCCGTCACCGGCTTTCCCGGCCGGGACCCGGCGGGCGTCGCCGGCCGGGCGCGCACGGGGCGCGGTCCCTACGATGACGGGCAGGGGAGCGGGCGCGAGGCCGGGCCGCGGTTCGGCCTGCGCGGAGGCTGGCGCGATGTCGGGGCTGACATGATTTGCCTTGGCGCACGCGGCGCCCCACCTCGTGGGTCGAAGCCGTCCGCCGCGCCGCACACGGGACCAACGCCCTCGATGACAGCCGCCATCCCCTTCGCCAACACCTATGCCCGCCTTCCGGAGCACTTCTTCGCCGCGGTGAACCCCACGCCCGTGGCGGCGCCGCGGCTGATCCGGGTCAACCGGGATCTCGCCGCGGAGCTCGGGATCGAGGCCGCCTGGCTGGAGAGCCCGGAGGGCGTCGCGGTGCTGGCGGGCAACCGGGTGCCGGAGGGCGCCGAGCCCCTGGCCATGGCCTATGCCGGCCACCAGTTCGGCAACCGCGTCCCGCAGCTCGGCGACGGGCGGGCGATCCTGCTGGGCGAGGTCGTCGGGCGCGATGGTCTCCGGCGCGACATCCAGCTCAAGGGGTCCGGTCCGACGCCGTTCTCCCGGCGGGGGGACGGCCGCGCCGCCCTCGGGCCGGTCCTGCGCGAATACGTGGTCAGCGAGGCCATGACGGCGCTCGGCATCCCCAGCACCCGCGCCCTGGCGGCGGTGCTCACCGGGGATTCCGTCATGCGCGAGACGGTGCTGCCCGGCGGCGTCCTCACCCGCGTCGCGACCAGCCACATCCGCGTCGGCACCTTCCAGTACTTCGCCATGCGGGGCGACGTCGACGGCGTGCGGGCACTCGCCGACCACGTCGTCGGCCGGCACTATCCGGAGCTGGCGCTGGCGCCGAACCCCTACGGCGCGCTCCTGACCCGGGTGGTCGAGCGCCAGGCCGACCTCGTCGCGCGCTGGCTCCTCGTCGGCTTCATCCACGGGGTGATGAACACCGACAACTGCGCCGTGTCCGGCGAAACCATCGATTTCGGCCCCTGCGCCTTCCTCGACGCCTACGATCCCTCGGCCGTGTTCAGCGCGATCGACGAGAATGGGCGCTACGCCTACGGCAACCAGCCGGGCATCCTGCACTGGAACCTCACCCGCTTCGCCGAGGCGCTCCTGCCGCTGCTGGCGCCCGAGTCCGAGGACGGCATCGCCGTGGCACAGGACCTCCTCGCCGCCTTCGGCCCCCGGTTCGAGGCGGCCTATTACGG
The DNA here is from genome assembly GCF_053345175.1 of Methylobacterium sp. M6A4_1b. Lineage (NCBI taxonomy): Bacteria > Pseudomonadati > Pseudomonadota > Alphaproteobacteria > Hyphomicrobiales > Methylobacteriaceae > Methylobacterium > Methylobacterium sp. M6A4_1b. The sequence goes on along the minus strand of NZ_JBKEZQ010000001.1, from coordinate 259,947 downwards.
CGGCCTGCGGGCCAAGCTCGGCCTCACGACGGAGCGGGACGAGGACCGCGACCTCGGCCGCGCCCTCCTGGAGGCGATGCAGGCCGGGAGCGCCGACTTCACCCTGACCTTCCGGCGTCTCGGTGCGGCGGCGCCCGGTCCCGACGGCGACGGACCGGTGCGCGACCTGTTCACCGATCCCGCGGCCTATGACGCCTGGGCAACGCGCTGGCGGTCGCGCCTCGCCGCAGAACCGGTGGATCCGTCCGAGCGCCGGGCGGCGATGGACCGGGTCAACCCAGCCTTCATTCCCCGCAACCATCGGGTCGAGGCCGTGATCGAGGCGGCGATCACGCGCGACGACTTCGCGCCCTTCCACGAACTCGTGACGGTTCTGTCCCGGCCCTACGACGACCAGCCCGCCTTCGCGGCCTATGCCGAGCCGCCCCAACCGCACGAGCGGGTGCTGCAGACCTTCTGCGGCACCTGATCCGAAACGGCCTCGTCCGGGCGGCGTTCTCCGGATCGGGAGACCCCGCTCATGACGGAGACGCGCCGGATGCCGACAGATCGCGTCGCCGAAGCCACCGACGACCGGTCACCCGGGCACAACGCCGCCGCCAAGGCGGAGTCCCGCGGCCCCGCCACCGGGCAGGTCAGGGACGCGCCCGGCGAACCGCTGGAACGGCCCGGAACCGAGGTGGCGGGGGACGCCGCCATCGACGGGCCGCGCCTGACGCCGCAGGGCCGTATCGGAGACGCGGCGCAGGACGCGGACGAGACCGCTCCGTTGGGCGGCGTGAAGACCGGGCAGACGGACGAGGCCGAGGGCTGGGGAGGCCGGACCGACCGATCCGTTCTCCCCTTGCGGTGGCGGAACGCGCCTTGGCTTGCGGCGTTTCTGGTATACTGTATTTCATTGACGACCGTCACCGCATGCCAGGGGTGTCCCGATGAACCGCGCAGTGAAACCGGACCGTCCGATCTGGCCCTCCGTCCCGGACGATGTCCCGTCGCCGCAAACCACGCGCCCGGAGGCCGTCCCGGTTCCCGAGATCGATCCCGCGATCCTCGAACGGCCCAAGGTCGACGAGGCCGCGAGCCAGCGCATCGGCTTCGAGGGCTTCGGGTCGTTCTCGGGCTGAGCGGACGGGAAGCGCGCCGCCTCACGCCACGGAGGCGACCGGGTGCTCCGGCGCCGCGGCATCCGCCGTCCAATCCACCGCGAACAGCACCATGTCGCGGGTGTCGCGGCACTCCGACGGCGGCATTCCGGAGAGGCGCAGCATCGTCCGCGTGGCGGGCGAGAGCAGGCGGATCACTTCGTCCGAAGCCGCCAGGGTCAGGTCGGCGGCCTTCGCCCGGGCCTCGATCCGCGCGAGGCGGTTCATCGCCGTGCCCAGCACCGTGAATTCGGCGCGGTGCCCGTCGTCGAAGACCCCGACCAGCACCTCGCCGGCGTGCAGCGCCATGGTGACGCGCAGTTCCGGGCGCCCGTCCCGGCGCCGGTCCCCGTTCAGGATCGCGAGGCGTGCGACGATGGTCCGGGCGCAGGCCAGCATCGCCTCGGCCTGGGCCTGCGGCCGCCCGACGATGAACTGGGCCAGGATGCCGTCGCCCACGTACTTGTCGACGATGCCGCCGTGCTCGCTCACCGCCACATGGGTCAGGGCGCGGATATCGAGCAGGGCCCGCACCACCTCCTCCTGAGCCTGATCCCGCGAGAAGGCCGAGAAGCCGCGCAGATCGAGGCCGAACAGGCCGGCATGGCGGGACTGGACCGCGCCGACCCCGCCGCCGCGCTCGGCGAGTTCCCCCGCCACCCGGCGCGGCACGAAGCGCGCGAGGCTGGTGCGTTCCCGTTCCATCCGCAGGGCGGTCGTCACCGCCATCTGCAGGCGCCGCACGCCGTCGATCACCACGAGGCTCGCGGCGAGAAAGGTGAGGAGGCCCGGGACCTCTTCATCCAGGGTGACGTGCGGACCGAGGTGGGCACTCTCGGGGGCGAGGTAGGCGAGGAGAATCGTGCCGCCCCAGGCGAGGCTCACCAGCCCCGAGAAGACGGCGGTGTGCCAGACCCGCATGCTGAGCCCGGTCTGGAGCAGGAGGAGGAAGGCCGGCAGCCGGCTCACCGCGGTCGCGGTCTCCTCGGTCTCCACAGCGCCGACCAGCATGTGCTCGACGATGAGGAACAGCGCGACGCCGGCATTCAGCAGGGTCGCGGTCCAGGCCAGCCAGTCCGTCCGGGGCTCCGCCCCGCCGTCGCGCCGGGACGCGCGCCAATCGGCGATCCCGAGGCCGAGGGAAAAGACCGCGTAGATTCCGAGTCCGATCCAGTGATGCGCGGAATGGCTCGAGCCGTCATAGCCCTGGGCGGTGGCCAGGAGCACCAGGACGATGACGAAGTAGAGCACCAGAGAGCGGCGGCCCGAGGCCGCCTGGAGCCGTCGCAGGATGGAGGGATCGCCATCGATGGGACGGCGACGGGAGGGCAGACGCATGATTTCGGCCGTCGCTGAAGGGAGCGTGGCTCCTTACCATGCCGGGCCGCCGACGCAGCGGCGACGATTCGCCGTGGCTCAGAGCGCGCCTTCGCGGATGGCGCCCGGATCGGCCAGCGCGTGCAGGAGGCGCGCCGCGCTGTGGGCGAAGCGCAGGGTCACGGCCTTGCGCCGGGGGCCGCTCAGGGGATGGTCCGCCGGGTCGCGTAGGATCGCGGCGCCGAAGCCGTCGGCGACGATGAGGCCGGCATCCTCCGGCGTCAGGGTGGTGGAGAGCGTCTCCGGGATCGCGAAGTAGAAGCGATCGCAATAGTCGCGGTAGTCCGGCCATTTCCGGTCCGCCCGGAAGTCGGCGACGCTGGACTTGATCTCCACGATGGTGAGGCGTCCGGCCGGACACAGGGCGATGAGGTCGGCGCGCCGGCCGTTCGCCAGGGAGAATTCCGGGATGGTGACGTGGCCGAGTTCGGCGAACAGGCGCCGGACGCCGCGCTGGACCTGGAGCGCGGTCGCCGACTGACGCCGGTCGGGCGGAAGGATCACGGACGCGAGGGCTGCTGACATACGGCTCTGATGCATCGGAACGGTGTCCCGAATCGGGACCGTCGCAAGGAAATCAGCCGCCGCGCGGCTTGTCACCTGCGACCCCTTTGCCGCTGCCGGGGTGGAGTGACCGCCCGGTTCGTGGCACCCATCGCGGCGGAGCGGATACGGGGGAGGCGGGCCTGCCGGAGAACGGTATCGCAACGCGGGATGCGGCGGCCGCCCGGGTGGCGCGCGAACTGGGGCGGCTGGAAGCGCTGGCCGCACGGCGGCGCCTGCGGGTGCGCCTCCTGCGGGCCGCGCGCGGCCTCCTCGGCGGTGGCGCGATCCTGGCGGCCCTGATCAAGCTCAAGGTCGCGGGTTCCCTGGCGCTGAAGCTCGGGATCGCCGCGCTGGTGGCCCTCGGCCTGGCCTGGCCCTTCGCCGTCCTGGCGGTTCTGCTGCTCGTCGGCTTCGTCGTGTCCCTGGTGAGCCTGTTCGAGGGCGGTGCCCTGGACTGTCCCGACGCTGCGTCCTGCGACGGCTGCGAGCGCCGGGAAAAGCGGGCCGCCCGCCTGCGCCACCTCATCGCCCGGCGCCGGGCCTGGCTCACGGCCCCGTCGGGGCCGGCCCCGAGCGCGCGCCGGCGCGAGGCCGACCCCCTGCCGGCCGCGTGAAACGCCTCAGGGGCCGTCCCGCAGGGCGGCGCGGATCGCGTCGAATCCGTCCGTGAGGGCGGCGGGTCCCGGCTGGAGGATGAGCGGCGACTTGATCTCGTGGATGCGCCCGGCCGCCACGGCCGGGATCGCGTCCCATCCCGGGCGGGCGCGGATGCGCTCGCGGTTCACCCGCTTTCCGCACCACGAGGCGAGGATCACGTCGGGGCGTGCCGCGATCACCGCCTCCGGGCTCACGATCCGGTCCCGGGCCGCCGCCTGTCGGCTGAGCTCGGGGAAGACGTCGTCGCCGCCGGCCGCCGCGATCAGGTCCGAGACCCAGCCGATGCCGGAGATCAGCGGCGCGTCCCATTCCTCGAAATAGACGCGCGGACGCGGCCGCCCGGCGCTCTCCAGCGCCGCCTCGGCGATCCGGTCGGCGAGCCGCGTCGCCAGCGCGTCGGCCTCGGCCGGCACGCCGGCCAACGCGCCCACCGTCCGGATCATCGCCAGGCAGCCGGCGAGGTCGCGCTGGTTGAACAGGTGCACGGCGATGCCGGCCCGGGCGAGGTCGGCCACGATCTCCGCCTGCAGGTCGGAGAAGGCGAGCACGAGGTCGGGCGTGAGGGCCAGGATCTTGGGCAGGTCGGCGCTGGTGAAGGCCGAGACCCGCGGCTTCTCCCGCCGGACCCGGGCCGGGCGCACCGCGTAGCCCGAGACGCCGACGATGCGGTCCTCCTGGCCGAGGAGGTAGAGCGTCTCCACCGTCTCCTCCGTCAGGCAGACGATTCGCTCGGGCGGAAACCGGCGCACGGCGCCTCAGCCCTTCAGGTAGCCGAGGAGCCCGGCCCCCGGCGCCAGCATGAGGAAGGCCCAGGCCAGAGCCGAGGTCACGTTGGCGATCTGGAACGGCAGGCGCTTCACCCCGAAGACCCCGGCGATCAGCGGCACCACGGCCCGGGCCGGCCCGATGAATCGCCCGATCAGGATGCCGCCGGCCCCCCACTTGCGGCAGAACTCCTCGGCGCGGGCGACGATCGCGGGATAGCGCCGCATCGGCCACATCTGCTTGGCGCCTTCTTTGTAGTAGTGCCCGAACTCGTAGGAGACCCAGTCGCCGAGGGCCGCCCCGAGGGCACCGGCGAGCATCACGGGCCAGAACGGGATGCCGACCGACCCCATCAGCGCGCCGATTCCGAGCAACAGGAAGGTGGCGGGCACCAGCAGCGACAGGAAGGCCAGGGACTCGCAGAACGCGAGCACGCCGACGATCAGCGGTGTCCAGCCCTGGTTCGCCTCCACGAAGGCGAGGGTGCTCGTGCGGATTGCGTCGAAGTCCATGGGTCTCGCTTGAGGTTCGGCGCCTCCCTGTGACCGAGGGCGCGGATCGGGGCAAGCGCGTCGGGCGCCGGCGGGGGTGCGTCGGGACGGAAAACCGGGTTAAGGGCTGGCGCCACCGCTGCTTCGCCGCGCGACCTCGGGAGATTCCGCCATGAACATCCTCTCGATCCAGTCCCACGTCGCCTTCGGCCACGTGGGCAACGCCTCTGCGGTGTTTCCGATGCAGCGCCTCGGTGTCGAGGTCTGGCCGATCCACACGGTGCAGTTCTCCAACCATACCGGCTACGGCGCCTGGCGCGGGCGGGTCTTCGACGGCCCGGCGATCGAGGATCTCGTGGCCGGCATCGCCGAGCGCGGCGTACTCGGGACCTGCGACGGGGTGCTCTCGGGCTATATGGGCTCGGCCGATATCGGCACCGCCATCGTGCGGGCGGTGGCGTCGGTGCGGGCGCTGAACCCGCAGGCGCTCTACGCCTGCGACCCCGTGATGGGCGACACCGACCGCGGCATCTACGTGCGCCCGGGCATCCCCGAATTCATGCGCGAGCAGGCGGTGCCCGCGGCCGACATCGTGACCCCCAACCAGTTCGAGCTGAACCACCTCTCGGGCCTGCCCACGGGCACCCTCGACGAAGCCAGGCGCGCGGTGGCCTCGGTCCAGGCCCTCGGACCCCGCGTCGTCCTCGTCACCTCGCTGATCACGAACGACACGCCCGACGACGCCATCGACCTCCTGGCCGGGGAGGGCGGCCATTTCTGGCGCCTGCGCACCCCGCGCCTGCATCTCGACGTGAACGGCGCGGGCGACGCCATCGCGGCCCTGTTCCTGGTGCACTACGCCCGGACGCGCTCGGCCGCCCTGGCCCTTGGGATGGCCGGGGCCTCGGTCTACGGCCTCCTGCGCCGCACCGCCGAGGCCGGCTCGCGCGAGATCCTCACGGTGGCGGCCCAGGACGAGTTCGTGACGCCGAGCGAGACGTTCCCGGTGGACAGCGTCTAAGGTGATCCCTCGCTCAGCGTCACGCTTGCAGAGCCCGGAGACTTCGCCATGCCACGCCGCTTCGTGACCCTCGACGTCTTCACCGACACGCCGCTGACCGGCAATCCCCTCGCCGTCGTGCTCGATGCCGAGGGGCTCGACACCGCCGCGATGCAGGCCCTGGCGGCCGAGTTCAACCTGTCCGAGACGGTGTTCGTGCTCCCGCCCGAGGCGCCGCGGCACCGCGCCCGGATGCGCATCTTCACCCCCGCCTCCGAACTGCCCTTCGCCGGGCATCCCACCCTCGGCACCGCCATCCTCCTCGCCCTGCGCGACCAGCGGGCGGGACTCGCCGACGCGCTGGCCTTCGGGCTCGAGGCCACGCTGGGGACGCTCGCCTGCGTCGTCGAGCCCGGGGAGGGGCGCGGCACCGGGCGCTTCAAGATGCCGGTCCTGCCGGAATACCTGGGGGAGGGTCCCGAGGCGGATCGGGTCGCCGCTGCCCTGGGCCTGGAACCGGGCGAGATCGGCTTCGCCCGCCACGCGCCGAGCCGGCACCGGGCGGGGCCGGCCTTCCTGTTCGTGCCCCTCGCGAACCCGGCGGCCCTCGACCGTGCCCGCGTGGTGCCCGCCGCCCTCGACGAACTCGGGTCGCCCGCGGCGCTCTACTGCTACACGCCCGATCCCGAGGGCCTCGGCCATCGCTATCAGGCCCGGATGTTCGCGCCCCATCTCGGCGTGCCCGAGGACCCCGCGACCGGGTCGGCGGCGGCGGCCTTCGCCGGCGTGATGATGCAGTTCGAGCCCCTCGGCGACGGCGAGCACGACATCGTCCTGCGCCAGGGCGTCGCCATGGGCCGGCCGAGCACGATCGGGGTCCAACTCGTCATCGAGGCCGGCGCCCTGCGCTCGGTGGAGATCAGCGGGGCGGCGGTTCTGGTGAGCGAGGGCACGCTGCTTGTCTGACGGCTTCACGCTGACGCCGCTCCGGCGGATCGAAGCCCGGCTGGTGCCCTGCGACTGGACCTGGGCCCGCGACCAGGCCGGGGCGATCGCCGAGACCTGGGCGGCCCGGCGCGCCGAACGGCCGGACCTGTTCGACGGGCCGGTGCTCCTCGCCCGCGACTGCCGCATCGACGGATCGACCTGCGCGATCGACCTGTTCGAGGTCGCCTATTCCCAGTTCCTCGCCTTCCGCCTCGCCGGGTCCCCGGATCCGGCCGTGACCAACGCCTTCGCGGCGGTGGTGCCATGGAGCGCCGACGGCGCGGCCGTTCTCGGCATCATGGGCGGACACACCGCCAATGCCGGGCAGATCTATTTCGCCTGCGGAACCCCCGATCGAGCCGACCTCCGCGACGGCGGCCGCGTCGACCTCGCCGGCAGCGCCGGACGGGAGTTCCTTGAGGAGACGGGCCTGACCCTGCCGGCCGGCGCACCGGAAGAGTGGGTCCTGGTCTCGGGCCAGAGCCAGCGCGCCTTCCTGCGTCCGGTGCGCTTCACCGAGACGGCCGGGGCGCTGCAGGCCCGGATGGAGGCGCATCGCCTGAGCGAGGCCGCGCCGGAACTCGCCGGCTTCGCCGTCGCGCGCGGCCCGGACGACCTCGATGCCGCCCGGACGCCCGGGTTCGTGCGGGCCTATCTCGCCCGCGCCTTCGCGGGCGCTCAGCGGTAGCCGTAGCGCGCCTTCGCGGCCCCGAGCAGGCTCAGCGCCTCGCGCTCGCGGCCGCCCGCGCAGGCATCGGCGGCGTTGCGCAGGTCGGCGCTGAAGCGCTCGCCCACGGGCGGGTTGAGATTTCCCGTGGCGACATCGCTGTCGACCACCGCCTGGGTACGGGCGATGACGGGGCCGCAGCCATTGCCCTGCGGCAGTGGCGCCGCGACCACGGGAGCGGCCGCGACGGCGGCCGCGGGCGGCGCCGAGGCGGTGGGCTTGCAGGCGCCGAGCAGGGCGGCGGAGAGAAGGGCGGCGACGGCGAGGCTGACCCGGGACACGGCGGCTCCTGACTGTAACCGTGCCGGCAAACGGCACAGCTTGATCCGGGGCGGTTTTGCGCCGTGCGCTCCGGCCGGTCAATCGGGCGCCGCCGAACCAACCCGCGCGGGGAGGGCGGCCACGGCGGCCGCCCTCGGTCTCGGTCCGGTGACGTGGGTCCGTTTCCTTGGATCCGTTTCCTTGGATCCGTTTCCTCGGACCAGTGTACTCGGATCTACTTGGACTTGTCGGCGATGGCCTTGAGGCCCGAATCGTAGATGCCCGAAACGGCGTCGATCGCCACGGCGTCCGGGGCACCCTTCGCCTTGAAACTGCCGGTCCAGTTCACCGTCGAGCCCGAACCTTTCGGCATCACCGAGATCGTCGAGGAATAGTCGCTCACCGGCAGCGGGCCCGAGACGATGGCATAGGTGTAGGACATCGCCTTGTCGTCGCGCTTGGTCTGCGACTCGACGATGGTGCCGCCGCCCTTGAGGCTCAGGGTCCGCAGGGTCTTGCCGCCGTCCTGCGACAGCACGCACTTCTCGATGGCCGGATGCCACTGCCCGATGCCGCAGAAGTCGCCGATCGTCGCCCAGACCTTGGCCGGAGGCGCGGCGACGTCGATGGTCTTGGCGGCATCGAGTGCCAGCACCGGGGCCGTTCCGGCGAGCAGGGCGAGGGTGGGCAGGGCCAGGGTGCGCGACAGCATCCGCGACATGGTGGGGGATTCCTTCCAGATTTTTTCTTGCGTGGACGGACTGATTTCGCCGCCGGATCGTATTCGATCCGTCAGCGAAGCTAGGCGGAGCGGCCCTCACGGCAATGCGTCCGACCCAAACGATCGCGAATTCCGCGGATACCTTGTGGGGAACCGGCTCTGATTGCCGGATCCGGTCCCTTTCGACCGCCGGGAGGGCCGCGGCGGTCTCGGTGCCGAACCTTGTCAAGCCGGCTGCCAGCGGCTAGGTAAACCGCCTTCGCAAGCGTTCGCGCGCCGCCGCGGCGCGCCCTTGCCTCTCGGGAGAGACGAGCCTTGGCCAGCGCCGGCTCCACGCGCAGCATCACCGACGCCGCCTTCGCGGCCGCCCGGTCGCGCGCGTCTCTTGCCGCCCTGCTGCTCCTTAGCCGCCCCTGAGGGCCGTCCGGGCGCGTGCGCCTGGGCTCTCAGGGGCGTGCCGTTCGCGAAGGCCGGCGCCGACACCGTGGCGCCTGGCCCGGACCCCTTCGATCTTCAGGGCGCCGCGTCCCTTCCCGGACCGCGCCGCGACAGGACATCCGCCATGACCACCTCACCGACTCCGGCCCCCGAAGCCCGCACGAAGGACCGCGTCCTCATCTTCGACACCACCCTGCGCGATGGCGAGCAGTGTCCGGGTGCGACCATGACCCTCGACGAGAAGCTCGCTGTCGCCGAGCTCCTCGACACGATGGGCGTCGACATCATCGAAGCGGGCTTCCCCATCGCCTCGAACGGCGACTTCGAGGCCGTCGCCGAGATCGCCCGCCGGTCCAAGCGCGCCACCGTCGCGGGCCTCGCCCGTGCGATCCCCGGCGACATCGCCCGGGCCGGCGAGGCGGTGCGGCAGGCCAGGCGCGGCCGCATCCACACCTTCGTGTCGACCTCGCCGATCCACCTCGCGCACCAGATGCGCAAGTCCGAGGACGAGGTGGTCGAGATCATCCTCAAGACCGTGTCCCAGGCCCGCGACCTCGTCGCGGACGTGGAATGGTCGGCGATGGACGCGACCCGCACGCCGATCGACTATCTCTGCCGCTGCGTCGAGGCGGCGATCCGCTCGGGTGCCACCACCATCAACCTGCCCGACACCGTGGGCTACGCCACGCCCGACGAGTACCGCCGGATGTTCCAGGATGTCCGGAACCGGGTGCCGAACGCCGACAAGGCGATCTTCTCGGTGCATTGCCACGACGATCTCGGGCTCGCCATCGCCAACTCCCTGGCGGGGGTCGAGGGCGGCGCGCGTCAGGTCGAGTGCACCATCAACGGCATCGGCGAGCGCGCCGGCAACGCCGCCCTGGAGGAGGTCGTCATGGCGATCCGCACCCGCGGCGACGTGTTGCCCTACGAGACCGGGATCGAGACCACGATGCTCACCCGCGCCTCGAAGCTCGTCAGCCACGCGACCAACTTTCCCGTGCAGTACAACAAGGCGATCGTCGGCCGGAACGCCTTCGCGCACGAGAGCGGCATCCACCAGGACGGCATGCTCAAGCACACCGAGACCTACGAGATCATGACCCCGGCCTCGGTCGGCGTCGCCAAGACCTCGCTGGTCATGGGCAAGCATTCGGGCCGGGCCGCCTTCCGTTCGAAGCTGGACGAGCTCGGCCTCGTGCTGAGCGACAACCAGCTCCAGGACGTGTTCGAACGCTTCAAGGCGCTGGCGGACCGCAAGAAGCACGTCTACGACGAGGACATCGAGGCGCTGGTCGACGAGAACCTCGCCACGGCACACGATCGCATCCGCCTGGTCTCCCTGTCGGTGATCGCGGGCACCCGGGGTCCGCAGCGGGCGACCCTCAAGCTCGACATCGACGGCCGCGTCGTCACGGAGGAGGCCGACGGCAACGGCCCGGTGGATGCGGTGTTCAACGCGATCCAGGCCCTGGTGCCCCACGCGGCCGACCTCGAACTCTACCAGGTCCATGCGGTGACCGAGGGCACCGATGCCCAGGCGGAGGTCTCGGTGCGCCTGAAGAGCGGCGAGCGCAGCGTCACGGCGCGTGGCGCCGACCCCGACACCCTGGTCGCCTCGGCCCGTGCCTACCTCTCGGCCCTCAACAAGCTCGAGGCCTGGGCGGTGCGCCTGCACGCCCAGAGCCCGGCCTCGGTTTAGCCGAGAAAAGAGCGCCCCGGGGGTGGACACCCCCCGGGGCGTTTGCTATCAGCCCCCTCGTCGCGGCGGACTTGGTGGGCCGCAGCGACCGCCGCAAGGCGTTGGGTGCATAGCTCAGTTGGTAGAGCAGCTGACTCTTAATCAGCGGGTCCAAGGTTCGAACCCTTGTGCACCCACCAAACATCTCAACCACTTATATTGTTTTGCAGCCCAGCTTCCCTAAGGTTGGGCGGCAATTGGGCGGCATTAGCTTGATGCCCGACCCCTTCAGTGCTGAACATCCCTTCCAACGTATCCGGTCGCATGACTTCGGATGCCTCATTAAGCCAAGCTGTTGTGCTTATGGTCAATAAGGACCGGCACGTTCAGCAAGTAGGCGTTGGCTTGTATCAGGCGTGCGCCATCGGTAGCTCGGCCACCTGCGTGGTGTAGCGCGGGCTACGCATCTCGAACTTCGTCGACCACGTGTGCTTCTCCGTGAGCCCAGCCCGAGCCGGCACAACGGCGCGCCCCGGCCGAAGCGCACGTTGCAAACATACATAGCAGCCATCAGCGCTCGCGGCGCATCCTCCAGGCGTTTTAGGTTGGTAATGGCCACACCGGCCTTGCTGTGGCGACAGGGCTGCTCGCCCAGCGTTTCACGCCAAGTAGGCGCTTCGCTGTTGGATGCCCACACTTGCGCTGATGCGCCTCCACACCGAGCGCGTCGCCCTCGACCTCACAGTGCGCCGCGCGCTTCTCGATTGGTCCGGCTGGTGGGTCAGGGTCTACGACAAGAACGGCCGAGTGGCGCTGGCTAAGATGTTCACCGAAGGCCGCGATTATCGCCCGAGCGCACAAGACTGAGAAGCTATGGAGGCAGCCCGGCCAAGCGGTGTGAGCAGCTGCCGGACTCTAGGCGGGAAGGTGAGTGCTCGAATCAGGTAGGAATGGCTCAATCGCTGTGGATAAGTGACAGAAGGCACATCATGACACCTTGTCGCACGTCACTGCTCTCCCCTGTTGATAGGTGTGGATGTAATGTGTGTTCCTCATATGTTCTCATCGCGAGATAAGCAGCGTTCCGCTTCGTGTTAGGGGTGCCCCGGTGAAAGCCGCCGATCCGATCCCGACCCGCCTTCTGAAGGCAAAGGTATACTCAGTGGCTGAGGATGCGGCCGCGCGCCTCAAGTTCAAAGCTGGTGATGCGATGGAGCCTCTTGTCGTGAGACTTGGGGGGCGCATAGAATATAAAACGGCAGAGGTAACTGCAGATAAGCTGCCGGAGTCAATCATTGTGCGTTCCATGAGTGACTTCACGATCTTTCTGCCTAGTGTAACTTCAGCCGTGCGCGATAGATTTACAATTGCACACGAGCTGGGTCATTTGTTCTTGCATTACCCTTTGGTTTCATCGTCAGCGCCAGGCACGGTGATGGTGGCAACCCGCTGGGTCAACGAGAGTAATGAAGCATTACAGCGGGCCGAATGGGAAGCTAATTGGTTTGCTGCCGCTTTTCTCATGCCAGCAGCAGAGTTCAAGCAGGTTTACGAGGCGAGAGGGCGTTCCAGCGACGCAACATCTATACACTTTGGAGTGAGTCCAAAGGCTGCAGAGATACGCGCGCATTCGTTGCGGCTCTAGTTGATGGGTGAGTGCCCCAAGTACCGCGTCCGGCTTTTCATGTCGGTTGATCTCGTTGGATCGACGGCATTCAAGGCTAAGCATGGCGATAGACGTGAAGGTGGCGAGCCTTATCCCGTCTGGTTGAATCGCACGAGGAGTTTTTACCGCCAATTCCCCAACATGATGAATGCGTATTTTAAAGAATACGCGGGCATTTCTGAAGGGAGAGAAAGTTTCAGCGACAGATCGCCAAAAGTTTGGAAGACTGTGGGCGACGAAATTATATTTTGTATTCGTGTAGTATGCCTGGAGCACCTTGCGTGTTGCATTAGAGCATTCACCAAAGCTTTGTCCGCTTATGGTAACCTCATTAACGAGCAAGAGGCGGAGTTGGATGTAAAAGGTTGCGCTTGGATTGCATCCTTCCCGGCACCTAACGCCACCGTGACGTCGGCCAGCCGTTTTTCCCTTGAGCAAACTCAGAGCAGCGTTGGAGATCAGCTCAACGAAGAAGATGAAATGAAAGCTGATATAAATCCCGGTGAGTATGATTTTTTAGGAAAGCAAATAGATACCGGGTTTAGAATATCGAAGTTCGCACAGGCTCATGAGCTGGCACTATCCATCGATCTAGCTTGGCTGCTAACCATGCTAAGGCACATGGATTTGGTCGATTACCACTTTACCTTTCGGGGCAAAGAGCAGCTCAAAGGAGTGATAGGGGGAATGCCATATCCCGTTATTACGGTGCAAACAGAGCGCTCACCAGAAAAGCGTGAGTTAGACTCTTTGGAAAGATCTGTCTCCGGCCTCGAATTTGCGGAGCCTATAAGGTTGAGAAACTACATTCATCAGTTTATGCAGCAAAATAAAATCGAGATACCAATTGTTGCATTAGCTCGAGAAAAGTTCGACGAGGCACAGCTTCCGCAGTGCTACAAAGATTTGACTGCCGCATGGGACATTGGGATTCTCGAAGAGGGGGAACGACAAAAATCAAACGAAGAAGCTGAGGCCTTCGTGGACCCGCATCAGCTAATTCCGCCTTCTCCGGAAGGTCCAGGAAACATAGACGAAATAAATACTGCAATTGACAAATTGGTTGAAGGATATTGGTCAAAGGGTCAAGTTTGAAGGGTTGCTGAGGGTTGCTCGTGCTATGTGATAACCTTTAGCGCGGCGTTGTGGAGTAAACCAACGCGGAACTGAAAGCGAAAGACCTTCGGCGCCGCTGCTGGGTTGATGTGTTTGAAGAGCCGCCAAATTTGCTGCGAAAGAGGCACGCATGTGGCGGGAATACGCGGCCCAGAGCGCACTCTGGACGGCGACTTGCAGATCCACACCTACGACTCGGCCGGCGAGCGCGTGTTCTGTTCCGGAGGTAAGGTGATAGCGTTTGCCCCCTACGCTTAATGGGGCTGAAAAGGCCAGCATAATTAGCGCCGTGATGAGATTGCCACTGCGCCGATCTCATTTGCGGCACTCGGTACGACCCCTACCCGAACGTGGCTATAATCGTGCAACGCCAGCGGTAGGCCGGCGATTCGCGCTCCATGGGAATGAACAAGAAAAGCCTCACCGAAAGGGATATCTGCACCAAGTTCATCCTGCCCGCCATCAAACAGGCGGGCTGGGACGAGATGGTGCAGGTCCGCGAGGAGGTCTATTTCACGAAGGGGAAGATCACCGTTCGTGGCAAACTCGTGAGCCGCGGCAAGGCGAAGAAGGCAGACTTCGTCCTTTACATCAAACCCAACGTCCCGCTGGCGGTCATCGAAGCGAAAGACAACAACCACGGCGTCGGCGACGGCATTCAGCAGGCTCTCGAATATGCCGAGACGCTGGAGGTCCCCTTCGTCTTCTCATCGAATGGCGACGGCTTCCTCTTCCACGATCGCACAGGTGCGAGCCCTCAGACAGAGGTCAACCTGGGGCTGGATGCATTCCCGTCGCCTGACGAGCTTTGGACCCGCTACCGTGCCTGGAAGGGATTGAGCTCCGCGGCTGAGGAACTCGTCCTGCAGGACTATTACGACGACGGCAGCGGCAAGGCCCCGCGCTACTACCAGGTGAATGCCGTCAACGCGGCCATCGAAGCCATCGCCAAAGGCCAGGACCGCGTCCTTCTCGTGATGGCGACCGGCACCGGCAAGACCTACACGGCCTTCCAAATCATCTGGCGGCTGTGGAAGGGTAGCCGCAAGAAGCGGATCCTGTTCCTGGCCGATCGCAATGTGCTGATCGACCAGACGATGGTGAACGACTTCCGGCCTTTCGGTGCGGCGATGGCGAAGCTGTCGACCAGCTCGAAAACGATCGAGCGTAACGACGGCAGCAAAATTGATTTGCCGCTCGCGCTTGACCGCAAACGCCGGATCGACACGGCCTTCGAGATCTATCTCGGCCTGTATCAGGCCATCACGGGCCCAGAGGAGCGGCAGAAGCTGTTCCGCGAGTTCTCACCCGGGTTCTTCGACCTCATCGTCATCGACGAGTGCCACCGCGGGAGCGCCGCTGCAGATTCAGCGTGGCGCGAGATCCTCGACCACTTCTCTGCCGCGACGCAGGTTGGTCTGACTGCGACGCCGAAGGAGACCGAGTACGTTTCGAACACCGACTACTTCGGCCCGCCCGTGTTCACCTACTCGCTTCGCCAAGGCATCAACGATGGCTTCCTGGCGCCCTATAAGGTTGTGAAGGTCCATATCGATCGTGACGTCGAAGGCTACCGCCCTGAGAAAGGGCAGGTCGACCGTGACGGCAACGAGGTCGAGGACCGCATCTACAACGCGAAGGACTTCGACCGCACGCTTGTGCTCGACGATCGAACCATACTGACGGCGAAGAAGGTCACGGAGTTCCTGAAAGAGAGCGGCGACCGCTTCCAGAAAACCATCGTGTTCTGCGTCGACGAAGAGCATGCCGCCCGGATGCGCCAGGCTCTCGTCAATGAGAATATGGATCTATGCGACGCGAACCACCGCTATGTTATGCGGATCACCGGGAGCGACAAGGAAGGCCAGGACCAGCTCGGCAACTTCATCGATCCCGAAGCGAAGTACCCGGTGATCGTGACCACATCCCGGTTACTCTCAACCGGGGTGGACGCACAGACCTGCCGTCTCATCGCGCTCGACCGTGCCGTCGGCTCTATGACGGAGTTCAAGCAGATCGTCGGCCGCGGGACGCGGGTGCATGAGGACACCAAGAAGTACTTCTTCACGCTCATTGATTTCCGAGGCGCGACCAGCCACTTCGCTGATCCGGATTTCGACGGCGATCCTGTACAGATCTATGTGCCTGGCGCTGACGATCCCGTCACGCCGCCTGACGATCCGACGACCTCACCGGACGAGAATCTGACCACGACGCCGGAAGGCGTCGCAAGCGGCGATGATGAGCCAGGCGCTGCCAAGTCAGCTGGGGCAGGTATCATCAAGGTATATGTTGATGGCGTCGGAGCGAAGGTCATCGCTGAGCGCGTCGAGTACCTCGACGAGCACGGCAAGCTGGTGACGGAGACCCTGCGCGATTTTACAAAAGCGGCACTTAAGAAGCGCTTCGCCAGCCTCGACGACTTTTTGAAGCGCTGGAAAGGCGCAGAGCGGAAGCAGGCGATCGTGGAAGAGCTCGCGGCCGAGGGTCTGCCCCTTGACGTCATCGCCGACGAACTGGGCAAGAACCTCGATCCGTTCGATCTAATCTGCCACATCGCCTTCGACGCCAAGCCTCTCACACGTCGGGAGCGGGCCGAGCAGGTCAAGAAGCGGGACGTCTTCACCAAATATGGGGACCAAGCCCGAGCCGTCCTCAATGCCCTGCTTGAGAAGTACCGAGACGAGGGGGTTCTGACCCTCGACGATACCAAGGTCCTCAGGATAGCGCCCTTTGATACGATGGGCACCGTCGTTCAACTAGTTAAGGCATTCGGCGGCAAGGCGGATTTCGAGAGAGCCGTCCACGAGCTGCAAGACGCCATGTACCAGGAAGTCGCGTAAGCATGTCAGTTCGCAATGTCGTCAAATCCGTCCAAGACATCATGCGCCAGGACACCGGCGTCGACGGCGATGCGCAACGCATCAGCCAGCTGTGTTGGATGTTTTTCCTGAAGATCATGGATGACCAGGATCAGGAGCTTGAGCTCACGCAAGATGGATATCAGTCGCCCATCCCGGAGAAGTTCCAGTGGCGCACGTGGGCTGCTGACCCGGAGGGCATCACAGGCGAACGGCTCCTCACCTTCATCAACGGCGAACTGTTCCCAGCGCTGAAGGGCTTGGTACTCACAGGGCAAGCGGGTGACCGGCGACGCGTCATTCGCGACGTGTTCGAGGATGCCTATAACTATATGAGATCCGGCCAGCTGATCCGGCAGGTGATCAACAAAATTTCAGCGGTCGACTTCAACGATTTGGCTGAGCGCCAGCACTTCGGCGACATCTACGAGCAGATCCTCACCGACCTTCAATCCGCCGGCAATGCAGGCGAGTACTACACACCACGAGCCGTAACTGCGTTCATGGTGGATCGGATCGACCCGCGGCCAGGTGAAACATTGTTCGATCCAGCCTGTGGTACGGGAGGCTTTCTCACCTGCTCTATCCGCCACATGCGCAATCGCTACGTGAAGAAGACGACTGACGAGTGGGCGCTTCAGGCAGGCCTTCGCGCGGTCGAGAAGAAACAGCTGCCACACATGCTTTGCGTCACCAACATGCTGTTGCACGGCGTAGAGGATCCGAGCTTCGTCCGTCACGACAACACGTTGGCCCGGCCACTCGTCAGCTGGGGCAAGGACGAGCGCGTTGACATCGTTCTAACCAATCCTCCCTTCGGCGGTCGTGAGGAAGACGGGATCGAGAACAACTTCCCGACCTTCCGCACGAGAGAGACGGCCGATCTATTCCTGGCACTCGTTGTCCGACTGTTGAAGCCGGGTGGGCGCGCTGCCGTGGTGCTGCCGGACGGGACGCTGTTCGGCGAGGGCATCAAGGCGAAGCTAAAGGAGCACCTCATGGAGGAGTGCAACCTGCACACGATCGTTCGCCTGCCGAATTCGGTCTTCAAGCCCTATGCATCAATCGGCACAAACCTGCTCTTCTTCGAGAAGGGAACGCCGACCAAGGACATCTGGTTTTACGAGCACCGGGTGCCGGTGAGCCAGAAAGCCTATTCAATGACGAAGCCGATCCGGCTGGAGCACCTACAAGGCTGCATCGACTGGTGGGGCGGCAAAGACCGGAAGGGACGAGAGGAGACACCACAGGCGTGGCGCGTCACTGCCGAGGAGGTGAAGGCACGTGGTTACAATCTCGACGTCAAGAACCCGCACAGCGTTGCCGACGACCACGGCGACCCGGAAACGCTGCTTGCGGAGCTTGCAAGCGCCGAAGCTGAAACTGCCACCTATCGCGATCAGTTGAAGGCAATCCTGGCCGAGGCTCTGGCCCGATGAACGCCGAACGCTTGCTAGCGCATTACGAGAAGATCGCCGACGCGCCCGACGCAATCGCACGCCTGCGCCGCTTCATTCTCGATCTAGCCGTGCGCGGGAAGCTCGTGCCACAGGATGGGACTGAGGAACCGGCCTCGAAACTTCTGGTTCGGATCGAGAAGGAAAAGGCACGGCTGGTGGGGGCGGGGGAGCTTCGGAAGCCCCGCGATCTAAACAACGGCGGGATAATTGTCGAACCTTTCCTAATCCCAGGGACGTGGAAGTGGGTGCGGCTTGATGAAGTTGGCGCCATCGTAGGCGGAGGCACGCCTTCTGCTGGAGATGCAGAAAACTTTGTGGAACCAGGCAATGGCGTTCCGTGGCTAACACCCTCCGATCTTGGCGGCTATTCCGAGGTCTACATCTCGCGAGGATCCCGTGACCTGTCGAAAAAAGGAGCGCAGGTTTCATCGGCGACCGTAATGCCAAAGGGGACGGTGCTGTTCACCAGTCGGGCACCCATCGGCTATGTCGCTATCGCGGCAAATCCAATTTCAACCAATCAGGGCTTCAAGTCGGTCGTTCCTTACGTCGCCGACTGCTCCCGCTTCATCGCGATAGCAATGAAGTCATTTGCGCCCGAGATTGATGCGAAAGCACCGGGCACCACCTTTAAGGAAGTCTCGGGCAAGATCGTCGCTGCAATTCCATTCCCCCTTCCGCCTCTCGGCGAACAGCGCCTTATCGTCGCGAAGGTCGATGAACTGATGGGCCTGTGTGACCGGATAGCGTCAGCGCGCACCGCGCGAGAAGCGGCACGCGACCGACTGGCGACGGCAAGCCTCGCCCGCCTTAACGCGCCCAATTCCGAAACCTTTCAAGATGACGCTCACTTCGCCCTCGATGCGCAGCAGTCGCTCACCACTCGCCCCAACCAGATCAAGGCCCTGCGCCAAACCATCCTCAACCTCGCAGTGCGGGGTAAACTCGTGCCGCAGGACACGAAGGACGAACCGGCGTCGGAACTGCTGAAGCGAATCGCGCAGGAAAAAGCGAAGTACTCTGGGCGAAATAGACTGCTTCCGGCCATCGAAGAGACGGAAAAGACATTTGATGTCCCACCAACCTGGCAGTGGGTAAGAATGGGCAATGTGTTTTCAATACGTACAGGTTTCGCCTTCAAGAGCTCGACTTATGCTAAAAACGGAACCCTAGTATTTCGGGTGACTAACTTTGATCGCAGCGGCTCCTTTGATCTTTCGGACGCCGTTTTCTATCCAACTGAAAAGCTAGACCCAAAAATATCTGGCTTTTTGCTAGAGCCGGGCGAAATAATAATGGTAATGGTGGGTGGCACCATTGGCAAGACCACAATTATAGACAGTTCAATTCTGCCTGCACTTCTAAATCAAAATATGTGGCGCATTCGTTCTTTCGGCAGCTGTCTGCCGAGCAAGTTTGAATATTTTCTAGTAAAACATATCAACCAATCCATCTACGGACTTACTCAATCAACTCATGGACACTTCGCTATGAGTGATTACGAAAGAAGAGTTTTTCCTCTGCCTCCCCTCGCCGAACAACACCGCATCGTAGCCAAAGTCGATGAGCTAATGGCACTCTGCGATCAGTTGGAGGCGAGCCTCAACACTACTGCCGCAATCCGTAGCCGCCTGCTTGAGGCGCTGCTCGCCGAGGCACTTGAGCCGGCACTGGTGCAGGAACTTTAGGCTGCGGAATAGGGTATAATCTGTAGGTAGCGAGGTACTCATACCGCGCTTTTGGCCGATCAGCTCTCGTGGGGCGAGCCTGCAGAGGATCTGAGCGACCCGTGTGTCTCGACGATTTCTGCGCAACCAAGCCAAGCCATAACAGCCTGCAACGAGTTGAAGGTGTGATCGATCCTGCTGAATGGGGGCTGTCGCTTCTCGGCCGGCGGATCGTTCAGCAATTAAATCATGCCAGATGTGGTCGCTATCACGACCGCGGATCTCGCGCACCACACTGCCGACGATCCCGCAGTCCTGTGCGAGATCATAGCTGCCGCGAACACGTTGCCGCGTAGTCGCGACCGGCTTCCAGCACGCTCACCACCACCCGTTGGTGGCGCGCGGTGTCGCTGAAGGACGCGAGGTCCACCCTGCAGGCTTCGCAGGCATCAGACAGTAGCGATCCGCACTCCAAGTCTCCGATGACGCGCTCCAGAGCACCCTCCAGCGACCAGGCCACCACCTCGGAACTGTCGGCAGGGACGGGCTGGCCGGCCGCATCCTTGGCGATGTCGTCACGGGTCCAGGTGCCGGGGGTGGTGTAGATGGCCAGCATGCCGTCGAGAACTTCGGTCACGGTCATCATGTCGGTGGTGCTCCAGCTTGTGTGTTGAAAAAGGTGGCCCTCCAGCTCCCATTCCGAGAGTTCATCGGCGGCCCAGGCGTCGCCGGCCTGCCAGGCCGCGAGCCACACCGAGCCATTCGGACGGATGAGGGCATAGGCTCCGGCCAGGCGGTGGTTCTCGGCCTCGAAGTTGGTGCCGCGCATGTCAGTGGCTCCCGGCACGGCGGGCGGCATGGGCGCAAGCCCAGGCATACTTCAGGGCCTCAGACATCCGCTCGGACCAGGTGCCGCGCCCGGCCCGAGCGTTGGCCACGGCCTTCGCCATGATCGCGCGCCGGTCGAACCCAGCCGCCGGGGTCCAGAGCCGGGACTTGGTGCCGTTCTCGGCCCGCATCGCTTCAATCTTGGCGGCGTGAACCGTGGCCAGGTAGGCCCGGCGCTCGGCCGCCGGCTGGCGGTTGGAGCGCATGTCCCGGAGGGCGGAGGACCAGGAGATTGAGCGGCGGAGCGACACTGCGTTTTCGCTTTCGTTCAACATTTTCTGTTGGTATTGATATGGACGGCCGCCAGGGCCGTCAACATAAAATGTTGAAAGATGATGAACGCAGCACAA
This sequence comes from Methylobacterium sp. M6A4_1b, assembly GCF_053345175.1. NCBI lineage: Bacteria > Pseudomonadati > Pseudomonadota > Alphaproteobacteria > Hyphomicrobiales > Methylobacteriaceae > Methylobacterium > Methylobacterium sp. M6A4_1b. The sequence goes on along the minus strand of NZ_JBKEZQ010000001.1, from coordinate 239,146 downwards.
TGCCGCGCAGCTCGCGCCCTTCTCGACTGGACCCAACCGCGTCTCGCGGAGGCCGCCGGGGTGGGACTGTCGACCGTGGTTGATTTCGAGAAGGAGCGCCGGGCCGTCTCGGCTGAAGCCGTGGGGAAAGTAGCGGCGGCGCTTCAGGCCGCCGGGATCGAGTTCACCAACGGCGGCAAACCAGGCGGTGTCCGCCTGGCCATAGAGGGCGCATGACCATGTCCGCACTCGACGCACTGAACGAAGTGATGACTGGCCCGCAATCCCCCGGTTCGCATGACCGTCTGCCCGCTTTCATAGGTTGGGCGCAGGAACACGGCGCTGAGCTTGGTGCTGATCCGGCCCAGTTCTGGGCCGGGTTCCACCAAACTTGGATCGATTGCGACGACACATGGGACCATCGCGATGAGTTGCTGGAGCTGCTGCGCGATTTCGACGCCGAGGCTGAGCCGTGTGCCTCTCTCCGGGAGGACAGCGACAGAGCGTTCTACGCATCCTTGCCGGACCGGATCACAGTCTATCGGGGGTGCGACATGGACCGGGTGATGGGTCTCGCTTGGACGACTGACAAGGCTGTAGCCCTCGGCTTCACCAAGGGGCACAGGGGGATATCGGTGCCTAATCCGGTGCTCGCCTCGGCCTTCGTTCGGAAGCACAACATCCTCGGTACCTACCAGCAGCGCCAAGAACGGGAAATCCTAGTGGACCCTGCCCGGAGCCTTACCAACATCCGGGTTCGGTTTGTGTGAGGGTAGGAGCCGTAGGCGCCGCCTATTTGAAAAAATCTCCGTCCAGGGCTCGTACGATCGCAAAATTGATGATGGCCGTTCGGGTTTGGCCCATGCGCTTGGCCAGCTCATCGATCCGGTCCAGCAGCTCGGGCGAGATCGTGTGAGAGATCGCCCGCTTGTTGCCCTTCCAGATCCCGCTGTGAGGTTTGGTGCGCGAACCCTTCGTATCCTTCGCCTTCATAGCATTGCCTCCGATAGGAACTATCGAGGTTTGAAGGAGTAAACAGAACGCGCGGACTGCAGTATAAGTAAGTTGACCAATTGACCTATCATCGCGGACAACTAGGATGTCCGAATTGAGGAACTGGTTGGTACGCTCTCGCACCTGTAGGACTTGAAAAGTCCGCATCAGCTCCTTCCTGTTCGCGGAGCGCATCGGCGCCGAGGCGGAGGTAATCCGCCGGCTCATCACCGAAGCCTTGGATGCCCGAGGCGTAAAGGCCGGCGATCCCAAGCAACCGGCCGGACAGTGAAACACCACGTTGTTTTGGGAGGAAACAGAGCAGGGGCCGACTTCAAAATTCCGGGTATCAGTCGGCAGCTACGACTGTTCTCCATTTAATTCGGCTGTCGGACGGACAGGTTAGTGTCAACGCACAATAGGCTTCTAGCCCATCTGCATGCGGGTGCCTCATTTGGTTGTAACTACGATACAGGATCGTTCACGCTCTTCGCAGAATGCAGTTTGGTACGGGTCAGGGTTGAGGGGGCCGAGATTTGACTAAACCCGCCATTAACGAACCAGTCGTCTGCTGCGAGGGTCTCGAAGAAGACATGCTGCCATGAATTGGGCTTCTCGGCGTGGCAGATACGCTCTTCTTCTAGATGCGCTTGCACAGCCGTTGCACCGCCTCGATGATGGAGCCGCTGAAGACGTAGCTTGAGGGGACCGAGATTAGCGGTTGCGTTGGTCGCGAAGCTGATGCCCAGACCGCATACGGTGAAGTGGCGGGCCACTCGCTGCTGATCAATCGATGACCAAGTAGACGGTGGTGCCACCGAAAAAACGAGGATCAGCGGGGTTCCATAGTCGAGCGTGGCCGTGATCCACTGTTCGGTCAGGAGGTGCGCATCATAATAAGGATGGAAGGTCTGCTCGCCCGCTGTCTTCGGAAATCGAGCCTTTTTAGTATCATTGCAGAAATGGCAAGCAGGAACAAGATTAAGAGGCAGAACGGAGAGATCGGGGTAGCGCGATTTCGGCAAATGGTGATCGACATGGGCGACCGTTCCAATGCTGCAGAGTGGGCAAAGCTTGTTGGGCGCAGCGTTCTTGATCGCATCGTAGAAAGGTCGCGCGGCCCCGCGCGTGGCGCTCAGATGATCTTCGTAAAGCGCCGTCAACTCCGCCTTTGTGACGGAACCTAGGTCAGTAAGCCTGACGACGAGATCAAGCTGAGATTTGGTTGCTAGCGTCTCATACAGGGTTTCGTTGGCCTCGATCGCGCCTTTAACCGCATTCATCCGGGCGACGAGATCAATGTCCGCTAAAGCGCCAATGCACGAGGCGAGAACGTCCGACACCGCGAGGATAGGCTTACCAAGCTTGTACATAATTCAGAAGTCCAGGGCGTCTTCGTCATCAACATCGGGCGGCAGCAAGGTCAGCGTTCTGGCCATTGCACGCGCTTCTCCGCCGAGCTGGCCATTGAAATAGTCGAGCACTTCATCGTAGCTGTGCGCCTGGACCGCCTCGTTGATCATCCGGTAAAATCCGGTCTGCATGACTTCTAGACCGAAGACCTGATGGGTCAGGATGCCGACATTCTCGCCAAAGGTTTCGTCTTGCGGCCGATCGGCACGACTCGATAAGCCCGACCGACTCAGGATCCACGCGCATGTCCTCGGTACCTCCTGGAGAACTACAGGGGAGTGGGTAGCAATGATCGCGACGCCGTTCCGATCTGTCAGCAGATTGGAAAGCGCCCGGACGAAGGCAGACAAAAGAGGTGGGTGGAGGTGACCCTCAGGCTCGTCAATCAGGACCAGCGACTTCTCTTCGACTAGTTCGACCAGCTTGGTGATAATTAGCAGAACAATACTGTGACCTGAACTCAAATTGCGGAACAGCCGCCACGCCCGCTGCTCCCAGCCTTCCTCCTCGTCCCCCACAATCCCCGAAATTTCGGCTTCCTTAAATAGAGGGTCTGCTTCAAGTAGCTCCAGAGCGTGTGCCCAGCGATCACGCCGCGCGCCGATCCGACAGGCGACGATGCCTTCCTCGAAGTCCTTGAAGAGATCCGGCTGCGCCTTGATCGTCAGAGGCTCGGTTCCGACGTTGCGGTCCTCACTGCCCTCGCGCGCTTGCGCAGACTCTCGGATCAAGCCGACATAGGCGTAGCGAACTCCGAGAGCTGCCGAATTGGTGACGAGCGGCCCATACTTATCGAACGGGCTAAACGACACCGTGACTAATCCAGCAAAGCCATGACCACGCTCAAAGGATGAAGAGGTCGATGTCAGCGGGCTAAGTTCTCCGGGCGAGCCGCCCCTCGGCGCTTCCAGTTCGAGAAAGGCACGCGCTAAAAGGTCGAAGCATCGCGACTTGCCAACCCCGTTACGACCGATCACGACATGGATGTTGCTCGGCGGGTGAGAAGCGGGCGTCACCCGGAACGTGAGCTTTGGTGGTTCGTCAACAGCGCGCGGATCAGCTGGGAACTCAAAGAGGAATGCGAAGCTGGTAAGCGCCGCATCGCCGAGCGCGAGCTTGTGAAATCTATTTCTCACGCGGTCGCTGTCGATGTAACGGAGCAGTGATTGCCGAAGGGCCTCCTCACCAGAGTGGCGATCGAGTAAAGTCAGATCATGCGCGCAATCACGGAGGGCAACCAGGAACCAGTCGCGATATTCGGCGCCCATAGTGTTGAGCGTCTCATAGTAATTTTCCGACTGCCCCATAGAGTACCAATCACCGTCGAGAGCGGGGAAGGTCGAAGGTAGCTGGGTGCGCGCGTTTTCATGCGTCATACCTACGCGGGCAATCTTGACTTGGCCGACGTTCGTTCGTGTGCCGTCGACCGCGATCACAAACGCGGTAAATTGCGTTACCCATATGTACCAGTCGTTCCAATTATCGGAAACGAGAAGTACTTCATTTCCTTGACTTGCAGCCTGCGCACTCTGGACGACCCTGAACATTGTGCTTCCCCTGGGTCACTTGGCGTCCTGCCGAACAGCGAGCACGAACTTGGCCGGAATAGATCATCGGTTCGATCGGCGCCAGGCTACGATAGTGGCGATCGCTTGCGAGGAAGGGGGCACAGCATTGCAGCCCATCAATCCGCAATGCTGTGTGGCGTATGGTTTTGGCGCTGGTAGTTCTGGCTATTATCGGTGCTGTCCACGCCCGCGAACGGCCAGCGGCGCGTAGTGCTGGTGTACCGCATCCCGCCAAAGTACTGCATGCCGCGAAGCATATGGATGTTGGAGTTTCTGCAGTGCTGCTGAGCAAGTGCATTCCGGGCATCATCCGTACGCCGGCACGAAGCGTCAAACAGCACAATGGCGAATTCGGCCTTCGATCAGATACAGACACGAGGCCAAGCCTTGGTGAGCTAGAGAAGTCGAGCCGTCGGTTCGTCCATGTGCCAGACGGGGCTCCTCGGTGACCGAAAGGTCACTATCGGATCAAGGCGCCTTAGCGTTGAGACCCAGCATCAATCAAGTCGGGGATGACTGCCCACGTTGTTGGGCAATCCAGCCATCGGTTACACCGGTCGTGGTAGGGGGGGCAGTCCGTGATAGCGCCTCGCTTCCATTTTGAGAACGAGCCGATGTCGATCATGACGCTCTGGCCGATCTCATGGGCACGTGCAACGTCATCCAACCGAGCCTTTGCACACACAGAATTGCCTACCAGCCAGCCCATATAAGGCTGCCACTCGGGTGATGTGTGTGCCGTGGTAGTGAATGGCCACTGCCATTAGCCCCCAGCCGCCACCCTCTTGATGAGCTGCTTCACGGCACCACCCCGGCTGATGTTCTCGGTGATGTAGTGGACCACATCGTTCGGGCCGGGTGTGGGCACCTGATCCGGCGCGACCACGTAGACCGAGGTCTCAGCCCGGGCCGAGCTAGCAAACCGGGCCGGCTCCACCGGGGGTGCCTTCGCCATCACGCCCGCGCCCATGGCGTTCATGCGGTCCAGGCTCTCCCGGCCGATCACGTCGACGGCCGATCGCTTCAGGACGAACTCACCAGGCATCAGGGTGCGGGGCACGCTGTCCCGGTTCGATGTGCCGCCCGTGACCAGGCCACCGGTCGCCATGCCAGGGCCGGCGAAGGAGCTGAACAGGCCGCCGAAGATGCTAGTGCCGGCACCAGCGCTTGAGCCACCCCCGAGCATGTCACCGAACAGCGACTTCATGATCTGGTTCGACAGGGCCTTGGACGCGATCTGGGCCATGTCGGTGAGGATCGAGGTGGCGAAGGTCTTGAAGGCATCCCTCCCCTTGATGGTGCCGGTCGCCAGACCCGTGAACAGGCTCGACATGCTGTTGGACATGCCGGCCATGGACTGTTGCCAGTACCCGGACATCTCCTGGGCCGCCGTCTTAAACTCCCCGGTCTTGCGATCGATCATCCCGGCCGACGTGAAGAAGTCGAGCGAGCCCCGGCTGAGGGCCGCGCCGTAGTCCTCCCGGCGCCCCTCCACCCCCTTCTGGAGGCTGGCGTTGGCGCCGTACTCGGCCTCCTTCTTCTTCAGCTCGGTGATGCGCTCCTGGATCGCGGCCCGGCCGGTCTCGGATAGGAGGCCCTTGTCCCGGAGCTGGCCGAGCTGCTGTTCCAGGGCCAGCTCCTCAGCTCGCACCGAAGCCGATTGCCCTTGCAGTCTGAGGCGCTCCGCTGCCTGGCGCGCCGCTGTCTCGGCGGCCTGCACCTCCCCGGCCGAGACCTTGCCCGAGGTCTCATCGCTCTTGAGGTAGTCGGCCCGTGCCTTAGTGCGGTCGGCCTCCTCCCGGTAGGTCTTCAGGGTCGCTTCCCCGATGGCCTTCGCGTTCTCCTCCACCAGCTTGGCGGCCCGGTCGGCATAGGTGCGCTGGATGCGGGCCACCTGGTCGCCCTGCTCATCCGGGGGCAGGGCGGTGAAGCGGTCGCTGGTGCGCTCGCGCTCCAGGTCTTTGTCCCGGAGCCCGGCCAGGTCGGTGATCGTCCGGGTGGCCGGCGCGAGGTCGGCCGTCCGGCCCACGGCCCGCTTGTCCAACGCGAGCTGGTCGGACAGGCCTTGCTCATCCCGAGCAAGCTGCCGTTGCTGGAGGGCCAGGCGCTTCTGGCGGATCGCGCGCGCGTTGCCCTCATCGGTGGTCGCGGCCTCGGCCCGAGCCTTCCGGCCGGCGGCCTCGCCTTCGTCCAGCGCTTCCCCGGTGGGGGTTACCAGGCGGTCGGCGCGGGTGGCCTTCGCGTTGAACGCGGCCAGGAGCCGGGTGGTGAACTCGGCGGAGGTGTCGCCCTCCCGGCCGCCGTTGGCGGTGATGGCCTGGGACGCGCGGGCCGCGTTCACCCCGGCATCCATCAGGGCCTGGATCGCACCCTTGCCAGGGTTGCCCAGAAGCGCCGATCCGCCGGTCTCGCCCTGATTATACAGGACGTAGCGGTTGTCATCGGAGAGGTTCAGGCCCTTGGCCCGGAGGGTCTTGTCGATGGCGTCGAAGTAGCGGATCGCGGCCAGGGCGGACTGAGCCACGTTCGTGGGATCAGCCAGGCCGTAGTCCCCAGCCGTGCCGCGCGTGAACTGGAACACGCCCTTGGCACCCGTCGAGCTGACGGCCTTCGGGTCGAAGTCGCTCTCGAACGATCCGAACCGGAGGAGGGTGCGGAGCCGGTCATTCCGGCCGGCGCCCTCGGCTGCATCGGCGATCCGCCGAGCTACCCCATTGTCGGCCAGCTCGGGCGTCCGGTTGAACCCGGTCGGTGCCGTGACGGCCTCACGGGCCAGCCGGAGCTGGCCCTGCTGGTCCACGATGTTGATTCCCTGCTGGAGGAGTTCCCGGACCTTCGCGGCCAGCTCGGCCGCCTTGTCCACGGTGGTGGCCGGGTCGCGGATCTGCTTGTCCAGCCCTGCCACCTGGGCATCCAGCACCGCCTTCTGCCGGCCGAGCGCCCGTTCCTGGGACGCTAACAGGTTCTCGGTGATCCGCTTACGGGCCTCGGCCACACGGTCGGTGTAGCCTGCCAGGCGCGCGTCCAGCTCCTCATTGGCCTGGGCCAGGCGCTCGCGCAGCTCGGGCCGGCTGTCCACCTCATTAGGGTTGGCGGTCTCGGCCTCGATGAGCTTGCGCGCAATCTCCCGTTGCCGAGAGACGAGGTTCTGCACCTGGGCCTCGATCTCACCAGGTTCGGCGGTGTCACGGGTGGTCCCGGCCCGCTTCATTAGGGTGTCGAGCTGAGCGGCGATATTCTTGCGCTCGGCCTGTAGCTCGCGCGTGAGGTCCGGCCGGATCGATGCGGCGATCTCGTCCAGCTCCTTGGTGACGCCCCGGCGCAGGCTCTTGATCAGGTCCACGATCCGAGCACCGGCCTCGGTGACCGTCTTGTCGGCCGAGCCGGCCGCCTTCAGGCTGTCGAGGTAGCCCGAGAACTCCGCCTCCAGCTTGGTGGCCTCGGCTTGGGTGTCTCGGATCGCGGCGACGATGCCGGCCTTCTTCTCGGACCCGGACAGGCTCCGGTCGCCCTCTATGGCCCAGCTCCGTTCCGCGAGGGATGCTTGCGCATCAGCCGCCCGCTGGCCGAACGCCTGGAACTCCGGGGCCTGCTGAAGGCGGGAGACATCGGCACGGGCCGACAGCTCGGTGAGCTTGCCCTGGGCCGCGATGGTCCCGGCGTTGGTCTTCACCGCATCCGAGAACAGCACCGCGATCCGGTCCAGCTTCTCCAGGCTGTCCGTGAGGCCCGCCAAGCGGCCGGGGCTCGATCCGTCGAGGCGCAGGGGTGCCGCTTCACGCTCCAGGCGCTGGCGTTCATCCAGGATAAGCTGCTGGAACCGAGACACTCCCAGCGGATCATCCTTGCCCAGCGAGGCCGGGTTGCGGATCACGTCCAGCAACGGCTTCAAGGCGGTGAGGCCCGCGCGGGCCAGGGCAGCATCATCCGATCGGGGACCGGCCGATGCCTTCACCGGGAACCGCGGATCCGCATATTCCGCCTGGCCGCCCCCGAGCGCGTCCGAGATGCGCTGATCCGCGCCACGCCGGTCCACGTTGCCCTTGGTGACCAGGGCGTCCAGCTCCTTCGCGGTGACCGCGAACTGGCGCTGGAGGAGTTCGGTGTTCTTGCCCTGAAGCTCGGTGCGCAGCCGGCGGTAGGCCGCGATCAGCTCATCAATTGATGCGGCGTTGGCCGAGATGCTGAGCCCGAGGTCACCGAACGCCTTCTGGGCCTCCAGGATGGTGTTGCGGCGCAGGACGGGATCAGCGTTCAGGCGCTCGCGGCGCTCCATCAGGAGCCCGAGCTGCTGGTCCACCCCGGAGATGCCGGTTTCGATGGACTGCGCCTGCGCCTGCACCTCGTTGCGGACGGCCCGCACCTGGTCCAGGGCATCCTTGGCGCGATCGATGCGCGCGAGGTACGCCGCTCCACCAAAGGCCGCACCGGCCGCCGCGAGGGCCAGCACGGCCGGGTTGGCGAGACCCGCCAGGAGCGGGGCGAGGCTGGCCGCGAGCGCACCGAGGCGCAGGCCAGCGGCGGCCACCGCGATGGTGCCGAGGCCGGTGCCTACGATGGGGAGCACCACACCGAGCTTGCTGGCGGCGTCGGTGAGGGCGGCGGCGGCATCCACACCGCTGGTGAGGCCCGAGACCATCGGGCGGAGGCTCTTGTCCAGGATCGCGAAGCTCACGTTCCCGAACCGCGTGAGCGACGCGGACAGGCTCTCGTTCGCCCTGGCCGCACCCTCGGCCGCCGCGTTGGACAGGGTGAGGTCACCACCGAGGCGCTTGATGAAATCGCCCTGGCCGACGATGGCGGCGAATGCAGCGGCCGAACGGGTCTCCAGCGAGCGCATCGCCTCAGCGCTGCCGAACCCGGCCTTGCGCAGGTTGTCGAGCACGCCGAGCAAACCGTTGGATCGGAGGTCCACGTCGGCCATGGAGAGGCCCACCTGGCGCAGGGCATCCTTCAGCTTGTCCGTGGGCGAGGACAGTTCGATGATGAGCTGGCGCAGGCCGGTGCCGAGCGTAGAGCCGGACTTGATGCCGGCCTGGGCCATGCCACCGAGGGTGGCGGTCAACTCGGTGAAGGACACGCCGCTGTCGCGCGCCGTGTTGGCGACGTAGGAGATGCCGAGCTGGAGTTGCTCCATGCTGAGCTTGGAGCGGTTCAGGGCGCCCACGAACACGTCGGCGATGTCGCCCGAGCGGGCGGCCTCCATGTTGTAGGCGCCGAGGATCGACGTGATGGCCTCCACCGACTGCTGAAGGGTGGACCCGGACGCGGCGGCCAGGTCGAGCACCGGCTTCAGGGTCTGGCCGACGCCCTTGGCTGACAGACCGATCTGGCCGAGCTGGATCGAGACGTTGGCCAGCTCGGTGACTGAGAACCGGGAGGTCGCGGCGACAGCCAGGAGCTGATCCCGGAAGCCTCCCATCTCGGTGTTAGTGGTCTCGGTGATGGCCTGAAATTGGCGGAGCTTATCGTCGAACTCGGTGATGTCCTTCAGGCCGGCGCGGAGCATCGCGATGCCGGCGCCGATGGTCGCGTAGTTCGCCGCGATCTGGGCCTGGGCCTGAAGTAGGCCACCACCCTGGCCGCCACCAGGTGGGAGGGGCGGTGTGCCGCCGGCACCGCCGGCACCGCCCATGCCCGAACCACCGCCGGAAGCGGGCGGGGCCGCGCGGGCCGCTGTCTGGGCCGCCGTGAGGGCGGCGGTCGCGGTGCGAAGGTCGGCCTCGGCGGTGCGGAGCTGGTCCCGAAGGCCCGACTGGAGGCCGCCCTGGTCTCGGGTCGCGGCAAGCTCGCGGCGCAGGCTGATGACCTGGGACACCAGGGGGTCCACGGACCGCACCGTGGCCGTGAACTGATCGTTCAGACCGCGCGCCGACTGGACCATCTCGCGCATGGCCTGGGCCGTGCGCTGGAGGCCGCTGGCCAGGGTCGCTTCGTCTAGGACGATATCGACATCGATCTGAGAGTTGTCGCCGCTATTGGCCATTGATCTGCGCCGCAAAGGCCAGCATGTCGTCCACACTGGTGAGGTTATCGACGGGCTGCGACTGCTTCGCACCGAAGACTTGGCCAGCCGTGAACAGAAGGCTTTCGGTGAAGGACATCGCCTTCACCATCTCGAACTGCACCTTCAAGTCCGTGATGCGGATCAAGTCTTCTAGGGTGTGCGACCAATACACGACCGGCAGGGCGCTCGGCTTGGTGCCGAGGGTGAAGATGATCGTGTCTACGAAGCTGAGGGCACCAAACCATTCAGCGACGACCCGACAGCCGTCAGTCGCTCCCCGCTGGTCTTGATGACGGCCAGGTGCTTCTCCAGCCGCGAGAGAAAAAAATGGCTGACGTGGTCCTTGATGAAGTCGAGCGCCGCTTCCGCATCCTCAATGTTGAGTTCGTGGAGGTTCACGGTCTCGCTCTCGATCCGCCGGCCGCGCTCGTCACGGGGCGACAGGAGGATGTCCAGGACGGCGGTTCGGGTGGGGAAGTGGAAGTCCACTTCGGGGAGACGCTCGAAACTGCCGATTACCTCGGCCAGCTCGTTCAGGCGGCCGAAGAACATGGTCACGTTGGTGGACTTGTCACCAAGCTTGATGTTAAGAGTGGGCTGCAGCGAGTTCATCTTGTTGTCTCCTGATGTTACTCAGGAGAGATGGCTATCGATACAGTCTGATGGAAGGGCCGGCGCAGGATCAATGCGATGATGCTATTCGGATTCACTGGCGCTTCAAAATTAATTTTATTCGTTGATGTTGTAGTCAATATTATCTGTGTTCAGACGGGGTGATCCGACACCTACATCATTTTCAAATTTAAATATTAGTTTCATTTTTAAACTTCGATGATGATCGATCATAGTTAGATTAAAACAAGGCCTCATCATCTATGATCTGATCCATAAGATCTCTGATATGGACGCTTGGATAGACCGCGAAACGGTCGTTTCGTGCATCTGTGAGGATGCCGTCAAATCGTAGGTGACGGTTCGAATCGGTGTCGCGCACGATTGAGAACACAGGTGATCCGCTAAGCCCGTCCGGTTCGATACTGGAACGTGTAGATCGTTCATCCTTGACGAACATATTCCTGTTATCAACGTCTAAAAGCTTCAGATCATCTGGGCGAAGATCTTGCCGGATCCAGCGGTTTACAATGCTAACAAGCTGGCCATCATTATTCAGGTTGATGATCTGAGAGTCGGTTGGATAGCCAATCAAGAAAGAGTAATCGACGGCGACATCGGGATTGTCTGACCAGAGAACAGTGTCAAGGTTCAACGCTTCAACGCGATGAGTTTGCACGCGATCCTCAAAGTCGAAAACGCATAGATCTTGTAAGGACCGATACTCTTCCTCGCTGATTTGCGGCCGGTGCAGCGATTTTGGAGGAATAGCGAGCGTTCGACCACCACCATTCGCCAGTACAACGAACTTCTCGGGGAGAGGTTTTCCACTTCCGTCGCCGGCTTGATGGTTGGTTGCTAATGCGACTGCCAACCCACGATAACGGCAGAGAACTGCTGTTCCAGAAAGCTGCAGCTCCCACTCATCGTCGCCCGTCGAGAAAAGTGCCGGTCGAACGAAGCGACGCATTGAGTCGGGAGCGCTTTTGAATGGTATGAATGCCCCATTCACGCCCACGCTCATTTTCGCTTCAGCGACTTTCCAGGTCGGGATCATCAAGCGCTCGCTGGGATGACATACGAAGTTAGCTTAGCAGCGTAATTTCGGCTAGAGGTATTAAACTAGAGGGGCGACACCTGGCGCGCTGAAGCCGGCAGCAAACTGCAAAGCTCGATTTAAGCCGGTAAGTGACACCGTGGGCTGTGCTATGGAGTTCAGAGGCTCGGCGTCTCGATCCGCTCCAGAACACGCCGCACAGCGGTGGCCGTCCACGCCGTGCCTCTCGGTGTCGTGAGACCACGCTGGCCGAGACCGGCCGCCAGGTCGCGCAGGGATACGGCACCCTCGGCCCGTAGCTCCGCGATGTCTCGAGCCAGATCATCAGCCCGGTGCTGGGACTTGCTCGACCGGATCGATGCCGATGCCGCCGCAGCCTTGCCGGCCTGGGCCGGGAGGTGGTGGGTCGGACCACCGAGCTTGACGCCCCGCTCCTTCGCGGCGGCCAGTGCCGCCTTGGTTCGTGCCGAAATCATCTTGCGCTCTGCCTGCGCTACCACTGCCATGATCCCGACCACCATCTCGTTCGCCTCGGGCATATCGGCCGCTACGAAACGCACGCCGGCCCGCTGAAGCCCCAACAAGAAATGGGCATCGCGGCTCAGCCGATCCAGCTTTGCGATCACCAGGGTGGCGCTGTGGAGGCGACATAGGCGCAGGGCCTCGGTGAGCTTGGGTCTATCGTTGCGCTTGCCACTCTCGACCTCCACCACCTCGGTAACCAGGGACCAGGCGCCGCCGTTCAGGAAGTCGGTGACTGCCTTGCGCTGCCCCTCCAGGCCAAGGCCGCTGTCACCCTGTCGCTTGGTGGAGACCCGGAGGTAGGAGACGAACCGGCCTTCGGCCATGGCGGAGAACCTTGTGTCGTTTGGCAGTACGACCGTACTGGCTAATGACACCTGTATGGTGGAGGCCCCCCCGAAGCGTCAAGAAAATAATCAGACTATTCGGTGAGATAAATCCCTTTACTTTACAGCATGGGTATGGGCGGGTCTTATTATGTAGATATCAACACTTGTTAATATACACTGTCCGCCATGTAAACTTCCGAAATTTTTTTATTCTACTTGGATGATAACAGATCAAGATACCGCTGCCGGCCAAACGGAGTGAAGCGCACATCATCTCGCACCAAACCATTCCTTCTTGGCCATGCGCCGCACGAACTCCAGAGTGGCAAACCCGTCCCCGAGGTTGGTGCGGCTCGCCAGCATGGCTTCATCCACAGGCCGGAGAGGAACATCGTTCTGAGATGCCTCTTGCCCTTAGGTCTGACCACAAGGCGAAAGGGCAACTTTAAATGAGCTTTCTGGTCTCTCGCGCAAATACCATTGCGTCGGCGGTATCCATTCCGAACCGGACGGAGGTTCTAGAAACCGTTGTCGGCGTCCTGTTCATTGCCAGTCTCTGCGTCGCCGGGGCGTGCCTACCGATGCTCCACTAGGAGTGAAGCTCGCTCGCGAGCCAAATCGTAGACGCAAAAAAGCCCCACCTGAACTAGGTGGGGCTGATGAGCACGTAGGTCGTGAACGGCTTGAGTGTTGTTAGGCGGCGAGCTTCGCGGCCACGGCAACCGGCCCGTTGTCGTTCACGACGGCAAGCTCACCAGCAGTGATGACGGAAGCGCTGCTCTTGGGGGTCAGACGGTCAGCAACGAAGGCAACCAGGGCGACGTTGGCGGCACCAGCAGCGACGACGGAGGCGAGAAGCAGAGCGGTCATGAGAGGCTGTCCTGAGAGGCGTTTGCGTTGCAGCGGTTATGATCGCATCTGCCCTGCTGTGGTATACCAGATACCAGATGCTGGCCATGATTCTAGTGCATGGATTAACCGGTTATCTCATTCAGCCCCGCGTTATGTGCAATATGCTGGTAGGACCCGTTCAGAATGGCATGTGTTATCCTGCCGGCTAGCACTGGCGCCTCCCACACTCGAAGGCGCTGGTGTCGTTGAAGCGCACACTGGGTTCCGTCGCCCGCGCTATCAATGGGTCGATGGTTTAGAGATCGCTAACCACATCCCGAGATGATCGGGATACCTTTGCGGTGGGACCCGTTTAGACCCTGCGAACGATCGTTCGCAGCTCGTGGAAAGCCACCGTGCTCATCCTCAATCCGCTGACTGGCAAGCTTGTCGAGATCCCCACCCCAAAGCCGCTAAAGCCCTGAACATCCTATCCCTCTGCAATAGAGGTAAGCACACGTCAGGCATGCGGCTGGAGCCCTCGGATCCCCGGAGCTACCTCGGCCATTAGCCGGGCATGAGCGCACCCCCTTCATCCCCGGGCTCTGTACTGGAGCAGCGCAGAGCACCTCGTCACGACCTGTTTCGGCTCGGTGAGTTGCACCCATCAGGATGGTCGTACCCGTTCGAGTGTCTGGTGCGGGAAACCTCCACCCATGGAGCGCTCATCGAAGTGGGGCAGATGGCTGACTTGCCCGATGAGTTCACGCTCACTATCGAGAGCGCCGGCATCCGCAAGCGCTGTCAGGTGGTGCGCCGCACGGAGCGATATCTCGGCGTCGCGTTCAGGCCGTAAGCAGCAAGCTCGCTGGGGAAGCCAGAGCCGGTGAACCGCGTACCAAGTTGAGGGTTCGGCCGAGCCGCAGACGCAGTTCACGCCGAAACGAGCAGGCTCTCCAGGTACTTCTCAAAACCACCGCGAGCGAACTGCACGCCATCCGCCACGTAGGCTCCCGGTCCGGCGCTCCGGGCGTAGCGTTGAGCCCATCGCCGGACTTCGGTGTGATCCTCGATCACCATGCCCGCAGCGGTGGCGAGATGGGTCTGCCAGAAGGTGACGGCCTCGGTGGGCTCGCCGCGGCGCTGGGCGAGCCAGCACAGCGCGTCGGAGATCAGGTAGGCGTGCCGGTGGCCCTTGATCCAGTCGGCTGGCAGAGCCTGCGGACCGACCCCACGCAGGCGCCAGACACCGAATAGCCCATGATCGATGCGTAGGGTCTCGGTGAGCACCCGCGCCGAGACCGGGCACCAGGGGTGGCGCAGGGGGAAGATGTCCCCGGACGGGGGCGGAAGATCTGCGAGAGATCTACGATCTGCTAGCATCATTATATTATCGAGCCTCTTCTTCCTTCTTCTTTACCCCTCCCCCCCAGAGATAGAAAAATAAAGGAAAGATAGAAAATATTATAGGACTTCTGGGGGGGAGGGGGTGCGACAAGGGTGCGACAAATCTCAGGCCGCAACCCGATCTCCCGATGCCCAACCCATGGCAACGCCCACACCGGGCTGGATGCCCAGAACCTGCGCACCATGCTCAGTGTCCTCGACGGCGTAGCCCAGCTGCTCCAGGCGCGTGCGGAAGTCCTCGCGGCCCAGAGGAGCGCCGTAGGCCTGCTGCACGAACTTGACGTACTTGGCTTGGAGATAGACCAGCTCGATCTGCGCACCGGCAGTCTCAACGCAGCGCGTAGAGGCCTGCATGAACTGCAGCACGGTGCCGATCCGGCGGCGCCAGGCCTCAGTCGCCTTGATCAGGACCTCGGGGATGCTGAGACCGCTACGGGCGTACTCGACGGCTCCACGGACCACCCAGGCCAGCACACCGGCAGCCTCGGCCTCGTAGATGATCGCATAGAAGTTCGGGATGCGCTCCTCACGGGGGATCACCACATCATAGGGCACGCGGACGAACCGCGCCCACAGCGCGTCGTCGGCCTCGTTGGCGTTCGGCCACGGATTGGATGCCACCGCCATCGAGAAGGTGATGGGGATCACCCGCTCGTTCTCGTGGTTCGCACGGGTCGTGTAGGTGGCATCGCCCGTCAGCTGTTTCAGTCGCTGGCTGTCGAGCCGGCGACCGTCAGTGCTCTCCTGACCGAACACGATGCGCGAGCCCTCGAACCGGGCGAGGTCGGAGCGGGGACCGTTCGGACTGCGCTTGTCGTCGCTGACGAAAGCGCTGGCCGAGGTTTCGATCGCGTAGCCCGGCAGCACCTTCAGCAGGAGGTCCGTCAGGAAGCTCTTGCCGTTGCGGCCGCCGCGTCCGTGCAGCCAAACCATGATCTGCTCGGGCCGCGTGCCGTGCAGGGCCTGGCCGAAGAAGATCCGCAGGAAGTCGCGGACCACCGGGTCGGGCTGCACCCGCATCATGGCGGCTTCGAAGCGCGGGGCTGCCGCGGTCGGATCGTAGGCGGTCGGAATGCAGCGGGTGTTCAGCAAGGTCGGATCGTGAGGTGAGAGGGCGCCGGTCTCAAGATCAATGACACCGTTCATGACCACCAACTTGCCTGGCAGGTTGTCGAACTCCGTCGACAGCGCCGCCACGTCTGGCATCGATGCCGCCACGTCGACCATCGCGCGCAGCCGGGTGCCCTGACCCGAAGCACGCGCATGGGCCTTAAGAGCCTTCTGCACCTCCACCTTCGGTGCCGCGTCCGCGTCCGCTCGGATGCCCTCGACGGTCTCGCGGGCGAGCCGGATCATGTTCAGGGCACCGGGATCATCCGCCCAATGAGTGCCGGTCCAGAGGCGCCAGATCTTCTTATCAGGCACGTACCGGACGACATCACCGTGGTCGCGAACGAAGCGCTCAGCGTTGCCGGTGTCATTCATCTCGAACCACTCATTGGGATCGTAGCGCATTGCTGAAGCCGCGATGCTGGCGACCTCATCGTCACCGAGCGGCTGGTCGCAGTTCTTGCGATTGTAGATCGCCAGGAGGGCGCAGACCGCCTCCTCATCGTGGCCCTGACCGCGCAGCCGGCTCGCCTCGCGGAACAAGGTATCGTTGCGCGAGCCCTCACCGATGGTGCCGCGCGAGCCCCGCACAGGCTTCGCGCCCTTCGCCGCCGTCACATCATAGCCGACTTCGGCCAGGGCCTTGCGCATCTGGGCCTCGATGTCGGCTGGCAGGAACTGCACCTCGTCCAGGCAATCCACGAGGTGCCGGTTCGCCGTGTAGGCCTTGACCGTGTTCGGGTGGATCGAGGGCGGCAGCACGATCTGCGAGCCGGCGCCGAGCACCTCGACCAGCGTCTGAAGCTTGCCGGCCGCATCGCGACACTTGATGCGGAACGTCTCGATGTCGCCGTTCCAGTGATAGATCCGCACCATGCCCTTGCGGCCGATGCGCTGCCAGGGCGAAGGGGGCAGGATGCGGTTGAGGGCGTCAAACACCGCCGGGTCGTCGCTGTCGATATCAACAGCGACCAGACCGCTCTGCGGGCCGAGCGGGAGGCCGATATTGCCCGTCCGATAGAACCGCTTCCAGGAGACGCGCTCGGCATCGGTCGGCATGCGGCTCTGCATCTCCTGCCAGGACGGCAGCACCGGCTCCTTGCCGGTCGGCTTGCCGTCCTTGCCACCCGAGGGCGTGTAGGCCCGGAGCGGCATGACGGGCAGGCCGGCATCCCAGTATCGGTCGCAGTTGTCGGCGAAAATATCGCCCGCGTCGGCGGGACTAGTGTTGATCTTCGAGGGAGAAACGATCATATTCATGAGTGCTAGCAGTCCTCGAAAAGCGGTTAGCGGAAGTATCGATCCCTCGACCAGTTGAGCCCTGGCCGGGGGATTACTTTGCGTAGACGGCGAAGCGGCGCTGGCGGCCCGGTGACGAGATATGCTTGTCGAAGAAGTCCTGACCCTCACCCGTCTTCGACCAAGCGAGAGCGCACTCCAGATTGGTGATGATCTCGTACTGGTCGGTCGCCTTCAGGTGATCCTGGAAGGCATCCACGAGTTCGCGGCCGAAACGGTCCCATTCCGCCGATCTGAAGCTGTAAGGACTGCCCTCGTTCATCTGGAACAGCATACCCAGCGCGAAGGGCGAGCCCTCACCACGGAAGAGGGGGTTCTTCTCCTCGGCGGGAATGAACTTTGGGTCCAGTTCGATGAAGACCTTGCCGCCGACCTTGAAGCGAGGCAGGTTTTTATCGATGAAGACGAGAGACCAGCCGGTCATCTTCCGAACTTCTTGCCGCGAGAAGAGCTTAGGTGAAGTGTTCATCGACGTTCTTTCTGGAATTACACTAAGCCAGACATAAGAACGCAAGCGAACACATGCGAACGCAAGGTCATAGCTGCTAGGACCTATGCTGATCTACTTGCGAGAGCGACTGTTCAGCCAATCGTCCAGGTCCACGCGGCGGACGCCGATGAGGCGGTCGGACAGCTGGATAATGCGTGGGCCACGGCCGGCGCGCATAAGGCGTCGCAGCGTGGATAGGGAAACGCTAGCGGCCTCGCACACGGCGGGCAGGCGCAGAACGACGTTCGTATTTGGCATGGAAATGTCCAGTTCAAGGGACTGGTGCAGCCGGCGGGTACGCCTTGCTGACCAACAAGCGACAGGGTCGACTGGAATTTGAACTGGAACTGCTTACGTCGTAGCTGTTCAAGCGGAGGCACGCAAGGCCAAAACGTGCGAAGCCCCATCACGGCGTTGCTCGGGCGTACCTACAATTCTAAGTCCGTAGAAAAATTCTTTTTAATGTTCTGCGCGCCTGATGCTCTAATCACAGGATGGTATCTATGCGCACATTGATCATGATCGCCGCTGCAAGCCTTGCGTTCTTCGGCCACCTTGCTTCCGCTGAAGCTCGTGGCGGCCGAGCCTTTGGTGGCCTCAGAGGGCACCTTACCTCGCGCGGCACAGGGGTGGCTCCGCACCTTCATACGTCGCCGAACGTCATCCTCAGCAACAACATCTCCCACCGCGTCGGGTCGGCACCGCAATATACCTCGCTGCCGGGGCCTGAACCCGTGACCAGCAGCATTCCCGTTGTGCCCGCATCAGCGCCAGCGTCGGTGCCCCACATCCGGAAGGCAGTAGCTTCGACCCCTTGGTGTGCACCGGAGCGTCGCGTTGGAAGCGGAGAGGGCTTCTGCCTGATCAACTGATCGACTGCGCGATGATGAGAACGTGCGCGGCCCACCGGTCCAGCGCGTCACGCTTCTCAGTGGCGTAGCTCGCTCGGTTGTAGACGCCTGCCACGCCGGCCTTGTGGCCGGATACATGGTTCAGCACAGCCTCAACGACGTGTGGCAGCACCCTTAGGTTGGCCATGCCGGTGGCGGCTGTCCTCCGGAGGTCGTGGAGGACCCACGCTGTGGAGATGCCCGTTCGCGCATCCAGTTCCGCCTTGGCCTTGCTGAACCCTGAGAAGCCGCCAGCCCGTTGGCCGAATAGAAGGTTTCTTCCCTCTCGCACTGGCACCGAGCCCAAGATCGACAGTGCTGCGGCTGACAGGGGAATGTCGTGGCGTCGGTTGTTCTTCGTTCGCTCCGATGGCAGCGACCACGCTGCGCCCTGGAGGTCCAGCTCACTCCACCGAATGCCAGCGACTTCCTCCCGCCTTTGCCCTGTCAAAATGAGCAACTGGACGATGCGGCCGAAATCACCGTCGTCGCAGGCAAGCCATATCGCACGCAGCTCGGCGTCGGTGAGCGTGCGCTCACGGAAAATCTCAGCCGCGGCTTTGTTGGTGCCGATCACGGGGTTAATTTCCGTAAGACCCTCTCCAGCAGCCCAGCTGAAGAATGCTGAAAGCGCAGCCCTTGCGCGGTTGGAGGCGAAGGGGCCGGATTTGGCTGCGATCTCGCTCAGCAACGTGGCTACCTGCGCACGCTTGATGTCGGCCAACGGCAGCGCGTGCAACGTCTTCGATTGGACGTCGAGGTAGCGTTTCACGTCGCCGAAGCTCGACGCACGAAGACGGCTTTCAGCGCGCGCGAGGTAGCGCGGGAGGACGCTACCGAACGTGACAGCCGACCGTGCCTTGGCTGCCTCCCGCTCTGCAGTGACGTCCACCCCAAGAGTGACGTTGGCGATCCGCTTCGCCGCCTCTAAGCGCGCCGTGGCGAGCGGGATCGCGCTCACTGTGCCCAGGGTGAAGACTGAGGACTTGCCGCCTTTCCGAGGCGGCTGCACAACCCAATAGGCGCTCCCGCTCGCGCGCAGTCGAACACCAAGGCCGTGACACTCGGTATCCCAAACCTTCCGCTCGGATTGCCCCGGCTCAAGTGCCAGGGCGGCGACGCTGGTTTTGGTGAACTTCACAAGGTTCTCGGAGGAAGCGCGACGGGCCACGGATCGTCTCTGGGCTGGGCTGGGCCGCAACTGGGCTGCAGCAATAGGTATCACGGCCGAAGCATCCTGGCTGCCCCTGATGCCAAAACTCAGCGGGCCCAACCAGAAAGCAATTTCTTGGCAGAGACTTACGCCGATATGGGCGTCCGGCTGATCGCTTCTGAATGCGCCTGAACATTCAACACCGGTTTCTCTTAATCAGCGGGTCCAAGGTTCGAACCCTTGTGCACCCACCAAACTTCCCGGTGTCCTTTAAGCCTCTGTGCCTCAGTCGTTTGGCGCTCGGACCTCGTTGAGGCGGCTCACCGCCCCGGCCTTATTTCCCGTATGCATCCGCTTCGATGGACTTGCCCGGGCCGTCTCGATCTACGATCATGGTCTTGAAAGTACTGATATCCTGATCAATCGATCGCTGGGTCGTCAGTGACGAGGATCTCCGTGATCCAATGATCTGGGCCGCCGATTGCGGGTTCGGCCAAGTCGAACGCACGCATTTCTTGAAAAAATGCCCACCCTTGTGGGCGGGTTCAAGTTCGGCTTCGGAGCGGGATCACGCGGCGCGCACCGTGGCGAGAAAGCCATCGACCTCGGTGGACTTTGTCGCCACCTTCGCGAACGTGCTGAGCTGCTTGGCATCGTCCGAGGTCGGTCTGCCTCTCGGCCCGTCCGCGCCCAAGGGCGGCGTGAGGGCGGTCCGCGCGGGATCTCCGTCCTGACGGATGTCGGCAGCAGCCCATAACCATGCGGACAAGGCGGCTCTGCGCTTCGCTCAGCCCTTCGTCGGACGCTGTGATATCCGATCGTCCCGACCCCTGCGGTCGGTGACGCCTCTGGGTGATCTGGCAGAACTGCCCGGCGACATCGCGGGTGTGCCGAACGCCGCCGAGGAGAGGGCTGCTGCCAGCAGCGAGGGGCTGGGCGCAGCCTCCGAGTCATCGCGCCAGACCGCGCGCCTGACCGCCGAGGTCGCTCTCTTTCTTTCGACCGCACCCGCTGCTGAACAACTGTGATCCCGCGGTGCGAAGCCGGCTGGATCTGAAGATGTATTCCACAGATATTCTGTAAGAATTCCGATCCGATATACGAAGATACGATTTCTATTTCAATGGATGGCAATTTTGCGGCCGATCGACTTGGGCCGCGCCATGATTATTCCCCGATCCGGGCAGGACGCTGCACAATCGGATAGATTTGACAAATTTAATATTGGATCAATGACAATCAGGAAAGGAAAGTTGACCCTTTCGAATAGACATTTTTAAATTCCGATTTGCTTAATGTATCCGGGTCATCCTGACTGGATGAGTAACGCCGATCAGCGACACCCATCATGACCAAAAGTCCGGGCACGCCCGCGTTCCTCGAAGAGCAGACCGCTCTCCTGCAGCACCATCTCGTCTCGATCTCGGAGGCGATCGTGAAGACGCGTCGGGAGATCGCCGAACTGCGTCAGGAGCAGGAGGCCGGGCGCACCCGCGACGAGCTTCATGCGGTCGTCCACAGCACCGAGCAGGCCACCAACACCATTCTCACGGCAGCGGAGACCGTCGACACGCTCGCCCGCGGCATCGCCGCCCGAACGGAGCACGCGGCGACCCTTGCGGATGCCGAGGCGATCCAGGCGCAGATGCGGACCGTCTTCGAGGCCTGCAACTTCCAGGACCTGACCGGGCAGCGCATTTCCAAGGTGGTGCGCACCGTCGTCCTGGTCGAGGAGCGCGTGGCCGAGATGCTGCGTCTGTGGGCCGGATCGGCCGAGACGTCCGCGGCGGCCAAGCCTATCGCGAATCGGCCGCCCGCGCCTGGGGCGGAGACGCGTCGGCGCGGCGCGGAAGACGGGCTCCTGAACGGCCCCGCCCTACCGGGTACGGCGGCCGTCTCCCAGGATGCCGTCGACGCGATGTTCGGCTGAGGTTGCGCAGGTGGTCATGCAGAGGGGCTGCATGCTCGTGATCACGGACGATGCCGGACGCAGCGCCGGTCTGGCGCGGGACTTGGCCGCCGGCGCGCCGTTCGCGCTGCTCGACCTCCACGATCCGTCGATCCCGACCGAACCCGCCTCAACCCTTCTCGTCGATGTCCTCGATCTGCGCCCGGACACGGCCGCCCGCCTACGCCGGGTTCTCACGCAGATGCAGGGCGGCGCGCCTCTGGTCGTCCTGCTGCACAAGGACGATCCGCGCGGGCGCATGCAGGCCCTGGCGCTCGGGGCGACCCGGACGCTCTGCCCGCCCTTCGACATTCCCCGCCTGCGCGCGTCCCTGGCGCAGTCGGCGGTCGCCCCGGACGCCGAACCCATACCCTTGTGCGCCCTCCAGGTGGCCTGCCAGGCACGCAGCTTCCTCACGACCGTGTTCGTGCCGGACCGGCCGTTCACCCCGACCGTCGTCGACACCGGCAGCGCCTTCATCGAGCAGGCGATCCAAGAGACCGGCATCCGCGATTGGATCCGGGCCGTGCGCCGCTTCGACGACATCACCCACCAGCACTGCCTGCTCGTCGCCGGCCTCGCCGCGGCCTTCGGCCAGGCCCTCGGTCTCGGCGAGCAGGAATGCCACCGCCTGACCCGGGCCGCGCTCCTTCACGACGTCGGCAAGATCCACGTCCCCACCGCGATCCTGAAGAAGCCGGGCAGGCTCGACGCCAACGAGATGGCGGTGATGAAGCGTCATCCGGAGATCGGACACGCCATGCTGACCGGCCAGGGCTTCCATCCGGAGGTGCTGCAGGTCGTGCGCTCCCATCACGAGATGCTCGATGGCTCAGGCTACCCCGACAAGCTCAAGGCGGTCGACATCCCCGACCTCGTGCGGGTGCTGACCGTCTGCGATATCTATGCGGCCCTGATCGAGCGGCGGCCCTACAAGGCGCCGATGGCGAGCGGGAAGGCCTTCGCGATCCTGGAGAGCATGACGGGGCGCCTCGACGCCACCATCGTCGATGCCTTCCGGCCGGTCGCCGCCGGCTTCATCCCGCGCTTCCCGCAGGATGCATGAGCGTGTTCGCGCGATTTCTGCATCGCTGCATTCGCTCTCCCCGCACCTGGATCGGGCTCGGCATTCTCGTCCCGGTCGGCATGGTGGCGGTCTGCTCGGTGATGCTGCTGCAACTGCGCCGGGATGCGTGGGACAAGGCCGAGCAGACCGCGAAGAACCTGCTCACGGTGATCGAGCGCGACATCGACCGCAACATCGAGATCATCGACCGGGCCTTGGAGAGCCTCGTCGAGAACCTCACGATGTACGATCTCGAAGAACTCAGCCCGAAGTTCCGCCAGCGCATCCTGTTCGACGGCGCCGTCAATGCCAGGGATCTCAACGCGCTGCTGGTCCTCGACCAGTACGGCAATTGCATCTACGACGCCGCCGGCTGGCCGGCCCGATCGTTCAACAACGCCGATCGTGCCTACTTCAAGGCGCATCAGGCCAATCCCGATCTCGGGCTTGGCATCAGTCAACCCATGATGTCCCGGTCCGTGGGAAAGCCGGTCGTCGTCCTCAGTCGCCGCACGGGCCTGCCCGGGGGCTCATTCAGCGGGATCGTCCTCGGCAGCCTGTCCCTGTCCTACTTCGATCGCCTGTTCGCGCATCTCGAGCTCGGGCAAGCCGGCACGATCAACCTCTTCCTCGGCGACGGCACCCGTATCGTGCGCTATCCCGAGCCCGATCCCGGAGCACCGCCCAACTTCGCGAACGCACCGAACTTCCTGCGCTTCCAGCGCGAGGGCCGCGGCAGCTTCGTCGCCGCAACGCAAACCGACGGAATCGAGCGCCTCTACAGCTTCACCAGGGTCGGCACCCTGCCGCTCATCCTGAACGTCGCGCTCTCGACCCGTGAAATCGAGGCGGAGTGGCGGTCCAGGGCCCTGGTGATCGGCACACTCGTCCTGGCCCTGTGCGGGATCACGGTCGGGCTCTCGCTCCTCGTCGCCTGGGAGCTCGAGCGGCGCAACGCGGCCGAGGCCGAACTGGCGGATGAGTCGCGCACCGATGCCCTGACCGGCCTGCCCAATCGGCGCGCCTTCGAGGAGGCGTTCGAGCGCGCCTGGGCCGACGCACGCAGGCGTCGCGCTCCCCTCGCGCTCCTCGTCATCGATGCCGACCACTTCAAGGGCTACAACGACCGGTACGGTCATGCCGGCGGCGACCGCGTGCTTCGGGCGCTCGCCGGGGCTTTCTCCGCGTGTGCTCAACGGCCGGGCGACCTCGTCGCCCGGGTCGGCGGCGAGGAGTTCACCCACCTTCTCGCCGACATCGACCCCGAGGACGCGGCGCAGCTCGCCGAGCAAGTGCACGCGGCCGTCGCACGCCTGGTCGTCGCGGCGAACGGCACCGATGTCGGGCGGATCACGGTCAGCATCGGGCTCGCGTTCGCCCTGCCGCGCCTGGGCGGGAGCCCGGCCGATCTCTTCCGCCTGGCCGACGCCGCCCTCTACGCGGCCAAGGCGATGGGCCGGAACCGGACGTGCTATGCGGTGATGGGTATGGACGGTGCCGAGATCTTTCGGTCAAGTCCGCAGCTGGACATCGAACCTGTCCCGACCACCGTGCGCTCGGACGTCGTTCCTCTCGTCGCCTGACGGGTTCCATCGGCACGGCGCCGAGCTCGCTCCGAGCCGTCCCGTCCCGATGATCGCTTCGGTGAAGCCCGTCGCCTGTGGCCACAGCGCCGTGGCCTTCAACGGCTCGGCTGCCGCCGCGACCTGGACGTCCGCCTCGGCGCCCTGCCGGCGAGCCGCCTGGAGTACCGTGAGGCGAATGCGGGCCTCGGCGACCTCGACGACGAGCCTCGCAGCCGGGTCACCGTGACTTCGCTATCTTGCGAGCGCTACCAGCATCGCCCACCGACTCCGGCTCTCGAGAAACGAACCTGACCGTTCGTCTGGGCCGGGCCCGGTGAAAGGCTGTTGCGTGTCGGTGATCATCGGCCGGCCGGAACCCCGGATCCGAGAGGGGACCAAGCGCAGAATGCAGGAGGCTGGGTGGGCCGGGACGAGGGTACGAGACCGGGACCCGCGCAGTAAGGAAGGCGAGTCAGGACCAAATTCGGAGAGGCGCTTCGGGTAGGCACGTACCAAGGACTGTCCTGGATCGCCGAGACGCACTCAAGCAGCTCGGAGGCGCGAGCCTCAGCATCATGCTATGAGCGCCGGAGACTAGGTCGCCAGCCAAGTTCCCGTGAAGGAGACGACCGCGGAGTAAATCGCCCGGCCCGTTTCGTCGCGCACCGTCAAACTGAAACGTTGGATATCGCCGCCTCCGGGAGCTTCCTCCGAGGCGACGAGGGGCAGGAACTTCTTGGCCTCTTCCACGGCCTCCGATGGCCCGGGAAATTCCATTCCTTCTTCATCACGCATCGAGCTGGTATCGGTGACGTCAAAGAAAAATCGAGGCATTCAACTCTGCGAACCCATAGAGCTTAGATTTGTGCATTTAAAGATGTGTTCAAATCAACGTCCGGACCATTCCATGAATCAGAATTGCGCCGTTTTGTCAAATCTGATTTTCAAGCAGGATATATATTTACAAATCGAAGACAATATATGGTCATGCAAACATACATCACGCTCGTGAGTATGAACTGTTTAAGTAATTTGCACTGAATCCGGCATAGTTCTGTAGAGCCTGCGGATCGGGGATCGATACTCGCTTGCTCCTGATTTCGATCAGGCCGGTCCCACGAAGTTTCTGAAGTGTGCGATTTACATGGACTCCCGACAGGCCAAGGGTATCCGCAAAATCCGCTTGCGTGATCGGCCAGTCAAAACTGTTTCTCGATGTTAGTCCGACCAAGCCGAGGCGGGCCAGCAATTCGCAGAAGAGATGGGCGGCCTGCTTCTCTGCTGAGGGGCGACGCTTGCGCACGACCCATTCACGGAGGATGGCCTCATCGAGAGACGCGGCCCATCGTAAGGCGCGACCCAGGGTCGGATGGGTCGTGATGCAATCGTCGAGGACTTCCCGGCGAATGAGCGCGACCTCGCACGCACCGAACGTGCTGATGGAATGATCGATGCCGCCGAACAGCGGCATGTTGAGGTCGCAGACATCGCCCGGGATCAGATAGGCGAAGATCGCCCGCGTGCCGTCGGGGAGGATCTTGTAACGGCAGGCGATGCCTCTCTGAATGATGTGAACGTTCTCCGAGACAGACGCCTCTAGGATCAGTGTCGCACGAGGTTCGATGACGCGTGTGTTGGATGTCAGGCTGACGAGTGCCGTCTTATCACTGTCGCTGAGCGCAAAACGACTTTCGAGCTTTTGGATGAGATGATTTGCCATATCCGCCGGACCGTTGACGACACACAGATTTCGAAACTTAACGGAAGTTACCGATTTCCATCAATTTATCATCATTTTATTCGAGATGAATATTCAAATGTTACAAAATCTGGATTCATAGCTGTGGATTTTTGCGAAAAATAGGAAAACTACCTCATTCCATGAGCATCAACTCCGGGCGTCGACTTTTGAACACTACGTACTTGACCGCGCGAATCTTTGCGGGAGCTGTCTGCGACCCGCGAGATCACCCAAAGAGGCTCGTTCGGCGGTCCCTCGGCACGCGCCGATGGGGTCTCGGGCGAGACGAATGCGGCGCAGATATCCTTTCGGTGCAGCCGGTCATCGGTGCACCCCCACGGCCGCGACGTGATCAGAGACGACCGCGAGAAACACGGTTCGGAGGAGGTGATTTCGGCGCCGTGAAGGCTGGCGCGCGGCCTCCCGAGTCCGGATCGAACCATCAGTCTGGCGTCTCCGTCATCGCGCGGAGGCGCAGACGCGGTGGGATCGCTGATCGCGGCGTTGATGATCCTATGAGACTTCGCTCACGCGCGACGTCACCGCAACGCTGCGAGGCGACGGCGGGCAAGGAGCGCGTTCAGCGCATCCCGGGTCGCGAGAGGAGGCGACGCCGCCTGCGAGATCGCGCGCCTTGCGCCGGAACGGGGACAAGCTCCGGTGCCCATGGCGATGTCGGCCCGGGCCGACACCGGCCTAACCGCGGGGGAAGCTGCTCGCCCCACTGCAACGTCGATCCCGACCGGTTCCACGTTCTGAGCCGCGGCGCGGCACCTCGCGCAAATTGCTGACGAGCATCCGCTCCATCCGAGAGCCCCCCGCGGACGAGGGCGGCAGCCCCACGGGTCGCGGCGACCACGGATCGGCAGACCATCAGCGGTGCGCTTGCACGCGATCCTGGTGCGCGCGGCGCCGAGCGCGACCGCGTTACTCGCTTCTGCCGCCCTTCTTGTCGCGTTCGGCCTGGGCGGACGAGGCGGTGCGCGGGTTCGCCTTGCCGTCGTGAACGGCCTTTGCGTTCGCCTCCTTGGCCGCCTCGCTGCCGTGGCTTTTCTTCTCGGTCATGGTCATTTCCCGTGTGGCGCACCGAGGACTTCGCGCGTGAGGGTGCAACGGTTAAGCCTGCGCCGACGTTTCCCGTCGCGGCCCCCAACATCCGAGGGCCATGGGAGCAGATCATGCTGGTACGTTTTGGGTTGAGCCTCATCCTCGCGGCGGCTGCGGCCAGCGCTGCCATGGCGGCACCGATGTCCGACGAGGACAAGGCCGCCCTGCAGCTGCAATGCGCCGGCGACTTCACGACCTTCTGCGCCGGCCTGCCGCCCGAGGACGGCCCCGAGACGCAGGCCTGCTTCCAAAAGAACATGTCGAAACTCTCGCCCGGCTGCCAGAACGCAATTCAGGCCTACAAAAAGAAGGGCTGAAGCCACACCGGGCGGTTTTCGCGAGCTTCCAAGTCCGGAGATGCCGGGCGTTGGAGCTCGCACGTCGGACCGTTGGATCAGGCGTACGACACTCCGCCTGACAGGGTCGCGGTGGAGAGCCGGCGGTCATCCCGGAGATTTCGTTCGATCCTTTCGTCCTGACGACCTCGGAAAGGGCCGCCGCCGTCCGCGGAATACCGGGATCCGACCGGGTCAGGGTGACTCGCCGCTGCGATGTGGGCCGGTCGGGAGCGGCAGGGGCGGCCGACGATCTCCTACTTCCCAGCCCTCCCGACAGCCGTCGGTCACTGGTCGCGACGGCGGCGGAACCAGCGCCGGAGGCCGATCGTCAGGGCGGCGGCGAGGACGATGAGGCCGAGGCCGGGATGCAGGAGCGCGGCCGCCTGGAACAGGACGAACACGCCGACGACGACCATCCAGGGCCTCATCGCGAGCGCGTCAGCCGCATCCGTCGTTTGCGCGGGGACCGGTCGCGGCGCCGGGGGCTGGCGACCGATGGGTGGGACGACGCGCCGGTCGGCCGCGCCCGCCGCGCCGCGGGCCGCTTCGGCCCGGGCGGCGTCCGCCTCGACCAGCAGCGGATCGGGGCGTGGGCCGGGCTGCTCCGCCGGAACCCACCAGCCCGCGCGTGGCGGCATGCCTTGCGCGGAGCGCACGCGGAATGCGGTGACCCGGGGCTGCGCCCGCTTCGGCTGCGCTCCGTGCCGCTCGGCGAGCCTTCTGGCTTGCGCCACCAGGGGCGTGCCGACCTCGGGTGTGACCATCCGGACGAAGCGGGCGAAGCCGAGGGCGGCGCCGAGCACCGCCCCGTCCGTGCTCCGACCCCAGCGCCGGCCGATCGGCCCATGCCGCTCGATTCCGTGGAGCAGCGCACGAAAGCGGCGCAGGGACTCGCGGGGCACCGCGACCCGCTCGTTGACGGTCAGCCCGGTTACCTCCTGATGGCGTCCCCGCCGCATCACCCGGGTCTTGTCGGGATGCACGGTGAAGCCTTCCTGCGCGACGATCTCGTGCACGTATTTCAGCAGGGGACCGACCTTGGCCGCCGCCTCCCCCGACGCCGAGAAGGTCATGTCGTCGGCGTAGCGGGTGAACGGGCGGCCCGGTCGGGAGTTGATCGATCCGCGCACCGGAGAGCGCGTCGTCCTGCGCGCGTGGCACACGCTGTTCTGGATCCCGATGCAGTATTATTCGGTGCTGCTGCTGCTGCTCGGTGCCCTCGCCGCCCTGATGGCCCACGGCCCCGGACGCGTGGCGTGACGGGCGTCTCGGTCCGGCGCGGGCCGGACCTCGAGGCAGTGAAGTCCAAGCCGTAGACTCCGAGAATGTGGACTTGCCGGCCGCACGTCCGAAGCTCGCCAGCCTCCTGCTCCTCGCGCGGAGGTGCCTCCACGGCTTGCCGGACTCCAATCGCGGACAGGAGGATGACCAACTCGGCGACGTCGAAAAGATCGGGGGCAGCCGCGAATTTTCGACGTGCGCCTCGGGCCGTGACGAACCGGGCCGAACCGGCGCTGGGGAACGCGACGGGGAACGGGCGGAACGCGAGATCAACGGGAGAGGGTCGAAAAGGCGGAGAGGTCGACGCGCAAGGTGGAGCGGGCGATCGGGATCGAACCGACGACATTCAGCTTGGGAAGGTCACCGTCAAAGCTTGAGCCCTGAGGGGTTCGCTAGATCAACTCCCTGCGAGACTTGAAGATTTCCCTCTGAGGCGCGGCGCCTAGTGCCCCTCGGAGACGACGGCCTGCGGCTTTCGCCCGACCGGATCGCACCACCCGCCACCCTATTCACCGGACGATTTCCCGGCAGGAGGCCCCATGCCCCCACGAGACACGAGCTTCCCCGAGGGCAACGACGTGGTCCTCCACAAGGGCCCCTGCACCTCATGTTCCTCCAGCGACGGAATGGCGACCTATGCAGACGGACAACCACGCGGTCCTCGCCCAGGAGGTTCTCCGCCAGGGGCTTGGCCCCCACACCGCGGAGTGGCCCGAGGTCCCCGAAGACCTCCGCCTGTTCCTGGAGGGCTCCTTCCCGGGCCGCTGCTACGCCCCCGCCGAGGAGAACCTGGAGCAGCACCTCGTCTACTCCGGGCAAGCCAACCTCGTGGCCACCCTCCGGGTCATCTTCGAGCAGCAGAAGGCCGAGGCCCTGGCGCTCGACCCCGACGACGACACCGCGCTCTCCGTCGAGCTGGACCATCCAGAGCAGGAGGACTGAGGCCATGTGCTTCGGCGGTGGCTCCAAGAGCACCAACAACGTGAACACCCCCGCCTACGCCGCGACACCCGAGGCCGGCGCGGGGGCCATCCAGCAGGACAGCGTGGCGAGCCCGCAGACCACCTCCAAGGTCCCCGGGCTCTCCGACCGTCCCACGCAGGCTGACATGACGGGCGCCGACCGGCGGACCCAGGGCGTCGGCCTCAACATCACGCGCGTACCGGATGGTGACCTCTACATCGCCACCGGGTCCGCGTACTATTTACTCCACGGGTGAGGCCATGGGAGGCATCTCGCCCGGGCCCAGTGCTGGCGCGGCGGCTGTCTCCACTCTAGCAGCCACCGTTGCGGTCCTCTCGGCCTCGGTCTCGACCATCCCCGCCCCCTCGGACACGATGCCCCCGGCCACGGCGCTGGACGGCATCCAGGGGAGCGCGGTCACCTACGCCCGGGCAGACCACACGCACGCCGCCCGGGTCCAGCGAACCGTAGTCGCGATGGCGGCTGACGGGACCTACACGTGGGTCTTCGCTCGCCCCATCACGGTGCCGAAGGGGAAGCGCCCGGCCATCGCCTACATGGTGGACGACACGGGCACCCCGGTGGCGGTCCAGGTGATCGCCCGGGGCGTGGCGGCCTCACAGGATGGCCTCACCGACATTCACACCTCGGTGACGGTGAAGGCGCAGCGGGCCCAGGTGCTTCCGGCCGCCCTGTTGTCCCTCACCTCCCTCATCAACTTCAACGTCTTCGGCGGCTCCGTTGCGGCGGGGCTCCAAGTCAACCTCTGGGCAGGAGACCCCACACAATGACGCGCTTACCGAGCTGCTGCGCCGGGTGCTCACCAGGGCCCGGAAGGTCTGGCGCATCTCCCTCCCGCAGGAGCCCAACTGGGGCGCCCACCGGCTGGCCAAGGCCGCAACCGATAGCGCGAACCGCCGCTCAATCTCCCGGACTATCTCCCGGAAAGGGTTGGGAAAAGTGGAGCGGGCGATCGGGATCGAACCGACGACATTCAGCTTGGGAAGCTGTTTATTCGATGCCGGTGAGAAATATGAGGCTCCCAAGACGCTGCAGGCCATAGCCTTTTAGCGTCACGTATCTCATACCTAACCCACACCTCCGTGTGAGACGCTGTGTGGGACGGGTTATGGCCAAGGGATCTGATCTCGACAGCACTGCTAAGCGGTCCCGTCTCGCGCCGGCCAAAAACCCCTACTGGATCGGCATTGCTGGTGGCCGGGGTGGGGTGTCGCTCGGCTATCGGAGACCGAAGAGCGGGCCGGGCACGTGGACCGTCAAGCTGGTGCTCGACGGCAACCGCAGGGAGGCTCGTCTGGCACAGGCTGCAGACGCGGGGGCCGCGCCGGATGCATTGAGTTACCCCGCAGCCGTCACCGCGGCGATGGCATGGGCGCGGCAGCAGCTCGAGCTTCAGGAACGCCAACAGGCCGGCGCGGAGCCAGAGCAGCCGCTGACCGTCGCTAAAGCAATGGACGCGTATGCCGACGCCCATGAGGCGCGGAAGGCGACACCGCGGAACTACATGCGTGGCACGCTCAAGAAGCACGTCCACGCTGACGCGGCCTTCGCGACCATCCCGATGTCGAAGCTCACCGCGGAGGCGATACTGGCCTGGCGTCGACGGCTTGCTCCCAATCTCTCGAAGCGCTCCGTGAACTGGATCTTGACTGTCACTCGAGCCGGGCTGAACCATGCGCTCAGCACGAACCGAAGGTCGCTGCCCGCGACCCTAGCGGCCGAGATCAAAGTCGGCACCAAGGCGCTGCCGGGCGACACGAACGCCCGCAAGCAGGTGCTGCCCGATGCCGATGTCCGACGCTTGGTCGACGCCGCCTTCGCAGTCGACGAGACCGGTGATTTCGGCCGCCTCATCCTCGTGATGGCTGCGACAGGAGCCCGGTTCTCCCAGGTTGCCCGCATCAGGGTTGGTGACGTTCAGGCGGCGCGCTCGCGGATCATGGTGCCGCCGGCGCGGAAGGGGCAAGAGGCTAAGGCTCCTGCACCGATCGCCGTCCCTGTCGGTGAGGATGTCATTGCTCGCCTACAGCCTGCTCTCGCTGGCAGGCGTGGCCACGAGCCTCTGCTGCTGCACTGGCACCACGCAAAGAAGAAGGGGTCGGTGGCGTGGGTGCCAGTCGAGCGCCAGACGTGGCCTGAAGCCACAACAGCACGTCGACATTGGATCCTGGCCCGCGCTGAAGCAGGGCTTCCGGACACTACGGTGATGCTGTGCCTTCGCCACAGCTCCATCGTGCGAGGGCTCAGTGCAGGCCTGCCGGTGCGCCTCGTCGCGGCGCTGCATGACACAAGCGTCGAGATGATCGAGCAACACTATTCGGCCTACATCGTCGATGCCACCGAAGAGCTCGCTCGCCGGGCAATCACACCACTTGCTCCCGTAGAAGTCATACCGCTTCGCGTAGTCGGCGAGGTAGAGGCCTAATGCCTAAACGTGTGGTCGCTCGAACCAAGCTGACAAAGAACGGATGCGTTAAAGGACGTCCCGTGAATGGTCGCGGCCCTGTGAAGATCGAGCCGAAGCTGCGGCGATACCTTGTGGGCTGGAAACGTCCAAGGATGATCGAGGACCCGGTCACTGGAGAGGAGGTCCGCCCGGATGAACCGTTGAGGCCGATCTATGAAGTTCGAGAGGTTCGTCGCGGGCGGCCGCCGGTAAAGCGATCCGAGGCCTTGCTTGGCATCGTTGATGCGGTTGTCGCGTTCGGCAAAGCCGGGAGCGCCAAGGCGGAGGCCACCGCCTCAGAGCTGAAGATCGACACGATTAAGCGAAAACGTAGACGCGTCAGAAATCCAAAAAAGACCGAGAAACTTTCGGCAATAAAATCAACAAAATGAACAGCTTATGATTATTTTTTAGCCCCTCTTTTTCGTACACCTCCACTGCATGAAGTTCGCTTCACCAACGTGGAGGAGAGACATGCGACAAATTAGAGGAGCGGCTCACGCACCGGCGACTGCAGCGAAGACATCGTCTGTCGACCCAAATTGGGGAGCGATCCCACACCATCAGATGACGCCGGCCAGCCGCATCGCCGGTGTCTCGGAAGGCTCGCTGTATCGAGCCGCCGAAGAAGGCCGATTGAAGCTGGTTCGCTTGGCCGGCCGTACCCTGGTGGAAACGGAGAGCCTCAAGGCCTTCATCGCCAGTGCCCAACCTTGGACGCCTTCAGACCGCGGCGCGGCAGGACGAGCCAAGCGTGCCGAAGCCGCTCGTGCGGCGCTGCGTTGAGGGCCGAGACGATGACGAGCCTCGTCCCCATCATTGCCCGCGCCGCGAAGGGCGACGACCTATCGGTTCAGTGGCAGCCGACCCCGAACTTTGCCGCCGGCAACGCGCAGTTCCTCAACCCCGATCCTGCCTGCCTCATCCAGGTCCGATCGATGACGAAGGCGGATCTTGGCGCCAACGGCGCCGGCCGTCGGGCCAACGCCATCCTATGGATCAAGGGCGAAGATGGCGGCCCGGACATCGCCTATTACGTCCGCATCCCGCCGCACCTGCGCAAGAACAACCGGGCTGGCGTGATGCGCGGGATCGAGTGCGTTCGGCGCTTCGACCGCGCACTCGCCTGCCATGCCCTCGACGTCGCGTCCCGTACCCGTTGGCCTAAGCTGGAGGGCCGTTCGTGGACAGCCTGACCGAGCTTCGAAGCGCCCAAGGGTTGCGCATGGTCAAGCGCATCACGCGCGACCCCTCTACCGGCAAGCTAGCGATCGAGGACTACGACGCGGGCGCCTACAGCTTCCATCAGGCTACGCACCAAGTCGCCTCGATAAGGACCATGGCTACGGTCCTCGATACGATCATGCTCAACCCGACGGCCTGCGTGATCCGTGGCGAGCCGAAGTATCCCGAGCTGCAAGTCGTCCTGCGTCGGAAAACCCATTTCGACGACGTGCCCCGGCGATGGGTTCTCCTCGATATGGAGAACATACCGCTGCCTCCCGGCCTGGACTGGCGCACGGAGCCGGAGGCGGCCATCAGGCATGCGATCAGCCTTCTCCCGAGACACTTCCACGGCGTGACGTGCTGGTGGACCTTCACCGGCAGCCAGGGGGTCAAGAAAGGCCCAGATGGCGCGGACGACCTGCGCGTCCGGCTCGCTTTCTGGTTCGACCGCCCCGTGTCCAATCAGGAGCTGAAAACCTGGTTGACCGAGAAGACCCCGGAGGTCGGCAAGCCGCGGAGTAGCTGGCGCAAGATCCATCCGGTCGACCCGTCGGCCTTTCGCGTCGTGCAACCCAACTATATCGGGCGCCCTGTCTGCGACGAAGGCGTCACCGATCCCGTTCCTATCCGGTCCGGCCTTCTTGTCGGATCGCGCGAGGTCGTATCGATCCCGATGCCGATTGTGCCTCGGACCTCCGGCATCGCCACGCCCACGAAAGCCTCGGGACCATCCAAGCTGAGCGACGAGGCATCGATCAGCGAACCTGTGACAGACCCGTATAAGCCGGACGGCAGTGGCTTCGCCTACCACGTCAAGAGCATAGGCGATGGGCCTGGCGGCCAGGGCTTTCACGATCCCATGAAGGCGGCCGTTGCGTCATGGGTCGGCCAGAACGGGCCGGATGCCGACGCCACGGCCATGCTGGAGACGATCGCCGCGGTCGCGCGTAACGCGCCGCGGGTGGAGAGCACGCACACGGCCGCCTACGTCGAGCGCCTGATCCTCGGCTTGTCCACGATCCTGGAATGGGTGCGGACGGAGGAGCGAAAGCGGGCGGACATCCAGTCGGCGGTCGGAAGCGTATGCGATCCAGGGCGCTCGCTTCCGACCATGAGCGTGGCGGAGGCGTCCAGTGCCCTTTCGGCCGGCGTCATGGCTGCGTTCGCCGAGATCCTGCCTGCGGCATACGAACGGCGGGGGCGGGTGCGATGACATCGTCAGAAACGAGCGAGGCTGGCACGGCGGGATCCCTTTTCGACCTGTCGCCAGCGCCCCCTTCACCTCACATCGCCATCGGCGCAGGCATCGGGCTCGGTAAGACCGAGGCTGCGTTGCGCGCCATACATCGCGCAGTGACCGACGATCGATCGTCGCGTTTCGCCGTGTTCGTTCCGACGCACGTAACGGCCGACGATATCGCAGTGCGTCTGAACCGAATGGCGGGCGAGATCGTCGCCGCCGTATGGCGGGGAACGGGGCGGCCCGACCCGACGCGGCCGCAGCGCCTGATGTGCCCGATGCACCCGCTCGTGGACCAAGTGCGCACGGCCGGTGGAGACGTCAGGGACGTGTGTGGATCCGGGAAGGCCGGGTGCGACCATCATCCGCTCAAGCCCGACCAGATACCCGGTAACGCCTGTGCCTACCGACAACAGTTTGATGCGGGCATCTCCGTCTGGATCATGCCGCATGCGATGCTGACGAGCGCGGCGCCGGACGTGTTCATGACGGCCGAACGGAAGCGTCTCGGTTACCCAGTCGACGTCGTGGTGATCGACGAAGCTCCCTGGCTTTCCTGTCTCGGCGGTTGCGATCCTAAGAACCCGGTGCAGATCCGCGTCGAGGACGTCGTGCACCTCCCGCGTTGTCCAGAAGGAGGCGCGGGTCGAGCCGAGTATCTGGGTATCGCTCGACGGCTCGCTATTGCCCTCAAGGGACAGGAAGGGCTCCTGAAGCGAGACCCGTTCGTCGAGGCCGGGTTGTGGCCGGGCGCCGCCGACCGTGCCGCTGCGCTCACGCGGGGGCTACAGGCGGCACTACCGATCCGCCGCGACCTGCCGGCCGAAGCTGCAGCAGCGGCCTTGAAGGCTGACGGGAGCGGCAGTGGCGCTACCGAGCTCGTCCGCCGGCTCTGGACAGAGGTCTCGACCTTCCTGCGGTCAGGGGCGTCCACAGCTCCACACACGTTGCAGCTCGCGACGGACGACGAAGGCCATAGCGTTGTCCGCTTACGGTGGAAGGACGAGATCCATCGAGACTGGGCGGACGGACCGATCCTGCACCTCGACGCCACGATCGTACCGGAGGTGGCACGACGCTGGCTCCCGCATTTGCGGGTCGAGGCGCAAGTACGGGCGTCCGAGACGAACGTGTACCGGGTCGCCCTGATCGAGCGTGCATTCGGCAAGAGCGGCCTTGTGGGAGGAGGATCGGAAGCTAGGAAGCGCTTGGCTGCGAACAGGCGAGAGCGGGTTCTCCACTTTGTCGAGGTGCAAGCCTTTCTCCACCGCGGTCGAGGCCGATTGATGCGGGATGGTACCCGAGGGCCGGACGTGGCGCTCGCCGGCAACAAGGAATTGGTCGACGCACTACGCCCGCATCTCCCGCCGAACGTCGCGCTTCTGCATTTCAACGGCTCGCGGGGCTACGACGGTTTGGGTGGCGTCTCGGCGATGGTGACGGTCGGGCGGCCGGAGGCCTCGGTGCAGGCGGTCGAGCAATGCGCATCGATCGCGTTCGGCGAACTCATACCTCCATGTGGCGAGCGCTGGTATCCATCCGTCCAGGGTGCACACCTGATGATCGACGGGTCGGGGCGTCGGATCCCGGCTCATGCACACCCGGACCCACGCGCAGAAGCCTTTCGCCGGCAGGTTGCCACCGAGCTCGAACAGACCGAAGGCCGCGCACGGGGTGTGCGCCGCGGGCCCGAGAACCCCCTGACTTCCTTCCTCGTGACCAACGCACAGACGGACTTGCCGCTCGACGCGGCCGTGACGGAAGACGAGATGCTGGACGTCCCGCTCGTGCTGTTGCTGTTCGCTCGTGGTCTCGTGCCGGACACCTCGGCGGACGCGGCCAAGGTGCTTCACGACATCTTCGGCACCGATGCCAAGGGGGCTGCAGCCTTTCGTCAGCGGATAGGGCGGGAGGGTAACGGTGGCCTCGCACCCTTCTTCGCGTCCTCAGAAGCCGGTCGGAGCGCTGGCGGGGGCGAAGTTGTGACAGGCCTATTAGAGAACTACTTAACGTCTGTCACAGGTTCGCACCGTCAATCAGACCTCCCGCCCCGAGCTCTCGCGTGGCCGGCGGCGGTGCTGGCCTTCAGGTGCTTTCGGTACAGAGCCCATGATCGCCGAACGAGCGGTCTCGCCCTCGTCGATACGGTTCGGCATGCCGACCCGGAAGCGGCACTTCAAGGTGTCGTCGGTCAGCTCGTCAGTTTCGCATCGGTCGAGAGCCCCGCGTGGCTCGAGAGTGTCCAGACAGCCTATCGTGACGAGCGGCACAAGGCGGACGCCGTCTATCAAATGTCCGTCGCCGATCCGACGCCGAGCCTACCCCCGGTCGAGTTGACGACTACGTCAGACCCGGGCCCAACGGCTGCGTTCGCGCCGCAAGCCGCGTCGACGGCTGTCGAACCGACCATGACCATCTTCGAGATCGCTTCCGAGCTAGGGGTCCGACCTCAGGCCTTCATGCACGGGCCGAAATACAAGCAGCTTGAACGAGCATTCGGCCGCGAGAAGGCGGGCGTGATGAAGCTCGTCATGAGGTTCGGCGCCGAAGCCGTCCAGGCTGCCGGCGCTCGGTGCCTCGCTCGATCAGTCGGGAGACAAGCCTGATCCAAGAGGTCGGATTGCGGCATGTATAGCATCTGCTATATAATTTCACTGAAATCCTAAATAGGAATATCGGCATGCCACTGAAGTCAGGGTTGTTCACCCCCCAAGAAAAGGCTTTCGTCCGTCACATGAGCCATAGCAACGACCCCACCGTGGCAGCCCAGGCGGCTGGCTATGTGCAGCCTGCCTCCCGCGGCGGCGTGCTCATGCGCCGACAGGATGTCCTCGAAGAAGTTCAGGCCGCCATCGCCTACCGACTTAAGACGGAGGGGGCCAAGGTCGGCGTCGGCGTCCTGATTGAAGTCGCCGAAGACAAGAAGCACCCGGCCGCGAGCCGTGTCATGGCCGCCAGGCCCTCGTGCAGCTCTCCGGCGTCGGGACGACCGATGCCAGCGAGGAAAAGGCCCTCCACACCATGACCCGCGCCGAGCTCGTCATCCGGGCCGAACAGGCGCGTAGAGTGCTGGCCGAGCTGGACGCGCCCATCATCGAGCACGAGGACGCACCGGCCGGTGGTGTCTTCGACTGAAAGGGTCCTCAGCGCCGGGGCGTCTCCGGCTTCTGCTTCAGCGCAGCGCCTGCAGCTTTTCCGGCGAGGACAGGCAGTGCCGCGAAGGCGAGACAGAACGCGACGAAGCCAATGAGAATGAGCATGGCGTTTCCTAGACTGCGGGAGGCTGAAGACGCGCCCGGAGACGAGCGACGGCCGTAGCAGTCCAAGCGCCCCGTCCGCTTGGCGTTGGGATGCCTTCGGCTTGTAGGGCAGTGGCGACGCTGCGCAGCGTGCCCGTGTTATTGGGGTCGATCTCAGCCAACGCGACGGCCAAATCCTGCACCTTGACGCCAATCTTCTCGGCACGCACCGCTCGCGCTTTGGCGGTATTTTCCGCCGTTCCAGTATAGCCGCGAGCGCCACCGAGAGCCTGGCCGCGCGCCTTTGCGGCTGCCAAAGCTAGTTTGGTGTTGGTGGAGATGCGCTTGCGTTCTGCCTGCGCGACGACGGCCATGATACCGACAACCATCTCGTTCGCTTCGGGCATATCGGCGGCGACGAACCGGACGCCCGCACTCTGAAGATTGAGCAAGAACGCGGCGTCACGCGATAGGCGGTCAAGTCTGGCGATCAATAGCGTGGCGTTACGAAGTCGACAGAGGCGCAGCGCTTGGTCGAGCTTCGGCCGATCATTCCGCTTGCCGCTCTCGACCTCGACCACTTCTGTTAGGAGGGTCCAGTTCCCGCCGTTGAGGAAATCGGTCACTGCTTTGCGCTGCGCGTCGAGGCCCAGGCCGGATGTGCCTTGGCGCTTCGTCGAGACGCGCAGATAGCTGATGAACTTGCCGTCTGCCATGACTTGCGCCTCGTTGCGAATTGAGCGACCAACGTTGCTCAATTTGATACAAGCCCGATCTGTGGTCAACCTCCGTCGCGGAGATGCGCCTGAAGCTCGTCGCATGCAGCCTCGCGAGCCTGGAGCCGGATCACGGCCGCGGCACAGGGCCCCGCTGACGACGGTCCGCGCGGGGCGATGTCCACGGCCATAGGATCGAGGTCGTCGGAGAGGCGCAGGGCCTCGGCCCTGGCCAGGGAGAGCAGCCCCGTTAAGCGCTCGCCGGCTTCCTTCGAGATGTCATCACAGATCAGCACGGTCTCGATTGCAGCGCCGAGCGTGCTCGCGATGGCGTAGGCCCGGACGTCGGGCTGCGAGTAGATTTCAAGCATGTAACGACCTCGTGTGTATGGCTCCGAGAGCTAGGGTTGACGCTACGCTAGGCCCGCTGTCAATCGAAGTATTGCACGGCCTAATCCGTGAATATGTATTTTCGTCGTACGTTGTCCGACAGATCAGACGATCATCTGATATGATGCTGCTAAGTGCCTGGGGCGACATGAGCGGGTGTCTGGCGTGTCTGGTGCTTGTCTGATCTTCTGACCAACCTGCCAAAACGTCGCAGAGCGTCCGGTGCCTAGCGGTAGGGGTGGGGGCGCACCCCCGGGGTATACCCCCGCGCCGCGCGCGAAAACGTCGCCCGAGCGGTGTTGGAAAATTCTGGCTGTGAAATCGAGCCGACACTTTTGTCCGGCGCATCGCCTATATGGAGATGTCACAGGTTCGGCGAAGCAGATATTCTTTTACTTTCAGTATCTTAGCGTGATATTCTGCTCGAAGTCACTACGAGCCATAGCATCCCGTGAACGCAATCGAAGCCGCCCTAATCAGAGACGACGACTACACCTCCGTGTGGCTCTGGCTGGATCACGCCGTCACTCGCGACAACGCCGCCGGCCTCGTCTTCGACCTTGAGCTCGTGTTCAACGTGCTGATCAATCGCGCGGCTCGCACTTATCTCACGGTCGAGCAGGTATCCGAACTGCGGCGGCTGTTCCCTGTGTGCCGCCAGCGCTGTGAACGATACCTCCCGCCACACTGCGGCGTGGAGGACGTCCGTGCAGGGTTCTCTGCGGCCGACCGACTTCTGGCCCTCTGGCTTCGCCCGCCGAGCAAACGCGCCGGCCACACCATCGAGCACGAGCCCTATGCCGGCATTCTCCGCTTCCATGGCGTACTGAGATCGCTGCGGCGGGCGGGTTCCCTACCCATGGCTGCCGTGATCCCGACCGCGATCAAGCGCAACGGCTGCGAGATCATCCCCTTCCCGAAGCCCTGCCAGGAACATGCTCGATGAAGTCCGAGAGGAACGCCGCACCCGAGATCCTGGCCCATCTGCAGAAGGCCGCGACGTCGCTGGAGGACGGGCAGATCATCGTGAACCTCTCGGAGGCGTTCGCCGCGGTCGTCCGCGGTCATGGGGTCGGGCAGATCCCTGGCTGGCAGCGTGACGCGATCGTCGCTGCGCTGATCCGGGCCGAGGACACCGCGCGCAGCGCCCTTCCGGCCCATTTCTCCGAGAGCAGCCTGCACCAGGGATGCCTTGCCATCTTCGGCCTCGTGAATGCCTGGGCCAAGCCGGTCGGGTCGCCCGAGCGGCGCGAGGCAGCGCCGGCCGGGCTTCCGCTGATGGTGCGCATGATCGCGAACAATCTCGACACCCTGTGCGCGAGCATGGAGATGGCGCGGCTCCTCCCGCCCGCCGTGTCTGCCCAAGCAATCCCCCTCGCCGACATGCGGCTATCCGCGACGGCTCACTGAGAGACGGCCGACATGAGCAAGAAAGACGGCGGCGCCAGCAAGGCGGCGGCAGCGGCCAGGGCAGACGAGACCGCGCGTCAGGCGACGATCCGGCAGGGCACGCAGGCCGTCAACGACACCTTCAGCCAGTTCGATCAGCCCTTCTTCGACAAGCAGCGCGACAGCTACACCGGCTTCGCCCTGCCGCAGCTCGACGACCAATACGGGAAAGCTCAGAAGACCCTCACCTACGCGTTGGCGCGCGACGGCAACCTCAACTCGTCCGCGCAGGCTGTCCAGAACGCCGAGCTTCAGAAGACCTACGACACGCAACGCTTGGCCATCGCCGACCAGGGTCAGAACTTCGCCAACCAAGCCCGTTCCAGCGTCGAGGACGCCCGCGGCAACCTGATCTCGACGCTGAACGCCACGGGAGACGCCACGCAGGCAGCGCAGTCGGCTGCGGCGCGCGCGGGAGCACTGTCCGCTCCACAGGGCTACAGCGCGCTGGGCGATGCCTTCGGAGCCGTCCTGAACGGCTTTGCGGTCAACGCTCAGAACAACCGGGCGCAGGCCATGTTGACCGGTAAGCCGCTGTCGGCTTCAGGTCTGTTCGGCTCGTCAAGCGGCGCCGTGAAGACCACGGCGTGAGGGCTTGAGGATGAGGTACACCCTGCACCGCCTCGCGCCAGGCAGCTACGACCTCGTCCTCGCCGGCGAAATCGTGGGCAGTGTGGTTCGCGAGATCGTAGCCGGTGACGACGCTCCTATCTGGCACGCTGAACTTCTGGACGATCCGCCACCGGCCGGGCGGCCGCGTCCGTTCAGCAAGGTCGACCACACCTTCGGCTCGCTGCAGGCTGTCACTGTCTGGCTTGGCGATGCCCACATCATCGACCTCACACGCAGTTGAACGCGAGTACTAATGTGCCTATCTAGTATCCTCGAAGTTCCAAATTGTATATATATAATGCATATTCGGTTAAAGTGACGGTTCCGTTATTTCGGATATGTAATGTCATGTGGTATTAGCGGTGGAGCAAGCCATAGAACGGAATTTTGGATGTCTGAAAACTCTGAAAGTCACGCCTTCAACTTCGCGGAGCTGGCTGTTGATATCGCTGCCGCTTACGTGTCGAACAACTCGGTTCGGCCCACCGAACTGTCGGATCTGATCCGCACCATCCACGCTGCTCTCGGTAGCCTTGCCATCAGCGCTGCACCAACCGCGTCGGAGCCGAAAGTCGAGAAGCTGAGCGCAGCTCAGATCCGCAAGTCCGTTACGCCTGACGGCATCGTCAGCTTCCTCGACGGCAAGACCTACAAGACCCTGAAGCGCCACCTGACTAGCCACGGGCTCGACCCGCAAAGCTACCGGGTTCGCTTCGGTCTTTCGGCCGACTATCCGATGGTCGCTCAGTCCTACGCCGCCATGCGTTCCGACCTCGCCAAGTCGATCGGTCTCGGCCGGGTCGCCGGACGCACCCAGGGCGAGCAATCGTCAGCAGGGCGCCGCAAGAAGGCTGCATAAGAGCTGCTTGCAGTGCGCGAAGCCCCGCAGCCCTCATCGGCGCGGGGCTTCGTCATTCCCGGCAGCTGAAATCGACGCTTGTCATCGGGTCCTTACCGGGCAAGCACGCGTGCGGCTGTCTTGGTCGTTTCGACCGCATGTGTGACGCTCGCCACAGAGCTAGAAATTGCCAGGATGTTCTGCGCTATCGCACCAACTGCTCCAGCGGCATCCTGCATGTTGCCCGACATGTCGCGCGTGACGACGCTCTGCTCCTCCACAGCCGCTGCTGAGCTCACCACGTAGTCACGCATCCGCTCAACCGAGCCCTTGATCGTGTTGAGGGCACCTACGACTTGCTTTGAGACCGCCTGCACGTTGTCGATCTCGCCCGTGATCTGCTCGGTAGCACGCGCAGCTTGGTTGGCGAGGTTCTTCACTTCCTGTGCCACAACCGCAAAACCGCGCCCGGCTTCACCAGCACGCGCACTCTCGATCGTGGCGTTCAGAGCCAGCAGGTTAATCTGGCCGGCGATGTTCTGGATCAGGCTGACGATGCCACTCATGGCTGTCGCCGCCTGTGACAACCTTTGAGTGAACTCAGCAGCCCCGCTCACCTGCTCATTAGCCTCGTCCGTGGCAGCCCGCGACTTTGCCATGCTCTGAGAGATCTCGGCCACGGAGGCAGCAAGCTCCTCGGCAGCCGCGGCCATGGTCTGCACCGTGTTGGCGGTCGTGCCCGCCGCTTGCGTGGCCTCGTCGGCCTCATGGTTCGAGCGCAGGATGGCGGTGTCGATCTCGCCGAAGTTCTCCTCGATCAGCCGGTTAAGGTCAGCCAGAAGTTTGACCTGCGCGGTGATGTCAGTGGCAAACTTCACTACCTTGTAGGGCCGGCCGCTTGCGTCGAAGATAGGATTGTAGCTGGCCTGGATCCAAATCTCGCGTCCGCCTTTGCCGATGCGCTTGAACTGGCCTGCCACGTACTCGCCGGCTTGGAGCTTGCCCCAGAACGCGCGGTACTCGGCGCTAGCTTTCAAGGCAGGCTCAACGAACTGGCTGTGGTGCCGGCCTTGGATCTCTGGCAGCGTGTAATCCAATGCGGCGAGGAAGTTCTCGTTGGCCTCCTGGACGATGCCATCGAGGTCGAACGAGATCACCGCTTGCGCCTTGCCGATAGCCTCAACCTGCCCGCGCCGCTCTGCCTCCTCAGCAATCTGATGGGAGATGTCGCTCGCAACCTTGACGACCTTGTACGGCTTACCCGAGCGGTCCAGAACCGGGTTGTAAGTCGCTCTGATCCAGACCTCGCGGCCTCCCTTTGCAACGCGCTTGTAGCGGCCAGCCTGGAACTCGCCGGCGCGCAGTTTGTCCCAGAACGCGTCGTACTCGGCGCTCGCCTTGTAGGATGGCTCGATGAAGAGACTATGATGCTGACCCTGGATCTCGGACAGACTGTAGCCGAGAACACTGAGGAGGTTCTCGTTAGCAGTCAGCACGGTGCCGTCGAGGTTGAACTCGATCACGCCGAGTGAGCGGCTTAGAGCCGCCAGCGTCGCTTCGGCATTCGACCGAGCTGCGTTCCTTGCACCAAACATCGCCGACCTCCAGCGAGAGCCGTGAAGGGCTCGTCCAGATCTCGTGAATGCAGGTCCGTATCGTACCTGCCACGCCACGCTCACGGAAACGTGTACAGGCAGATCCTTAAGAATGCCGAAACTGCGATGAAGCTGGTTGCCTTATTGAAGATTGCGTCAGGCTCATTCAAGTTCGCGCTCTCCCGCATTCGCCGCTAGATATGTTCTTTTGTGAGCGGCCAGTGGCTTATCCTCCCGCCAAACATCGCCTTTGATGACGAGGTACTGTCCGGAGGGTACGGGGACTACGCCGACATGCTGATA
This sequence comes from Methylobacterium sp. M6A4_1b, assembly GCF_053345175.1. Taxonomy (NCBI): domain Bacteria; kingdom Pseudomonadati; phylum Pseudomonadota; class Alphaproteobacteria; order Hyphomicrobiales; family Methylobacteriaceae; genus Methylobacterium; species Methylobacterium sp. M6A4_1b. Next base: position 195,401 of record NZ_JBKEZQ010000001.1, on the reverse strand, counting down.
GTGCTCGAATTGACGCTCAGCCTCGTGACCCTCGCCACCCGGCCGCCTTCGCCTCGTCCTCCGAGCAGAACATGCGCTCGCCGGCGCGATCGTTAATCCGGGTTCGTTCGTAATCCCGTGAGCCGATCAGATGGTAGATCCGCTCGCCGCCGGCCGAGATGTTGCCCTTGATGTTGCAGCCGCTCGCCTTGCTCGGCGGTGTGACTGTCTCGGGCCGCGCATGCTCGCCGCCGGCGCGCTTCTCCCGGCGCCATTCGGACGGCTCCTGGGACGTGCCGGCCCAGATGCCGTGCCGGAGCGCCTTCGCCGTGAACTCGGTGTTGGCGTAGTCCTCGGTATAGCGCCGGTACGCGATGGCATGGCCTTGGCGGACCATCCAGGCGTTCAGATCCTCAGCTTCGGCCCGGCACACGGCTACGACCCGGCCGTAGCGGTCGGTGTCGCGCGGATCGCAGGTCGCGAGCCGATTGCCGATGTGGTCCGACAGGGTGAGTGCCGCTGTCTGACCGCAGCGGTAATCCTTGCCGTCGGCATCCTTGCAAAGCTGCGCACTCTCGGGTGCATCGATGCCGTGCAGCCGGATCCGCGTTCCGCGGACCTCGAGCGTGTCGCCATCGATCACGGAGGCCCGTCCGACGATCGGATCGGCCAGAGCCGAAGTGGCGATGAGCAGGATGAGGAGGCAGGGCCAGGAGCGCATGCGGGGGCTCTACCACGCTGAATTTTGAGAACGACGGGCCCATTACTTCCGCAACTCGTGTGCGCGGCTAGAGGCCGCGTTCAAGCGCTCAAGGTGTGCAGCATGCGAACCGTCCCCGTCAGAGCCGGCCGAACACGAAGCGGACCATGTTCCAAGGTTTTGAAATCTCGTCTCGCCCATCTCGAGCGATGCGAATGATACGCCCGGCTGCAACGACAGCAGCAAGCGCTTTATGTGGCTCGGTGAAGCCGTCCCGTTCACCGAACTTGCCCCCGGTTAATGCGCGGACCAGACCAACGAACTCGGTTTTGAGAGGCCCACGTCGCGCAGGGGGGAGATCCCGCGACATGCGCTCGACGTCGGCTTGTAGCACCGTCTGCGAGCCTCGAAGGCGGATTTCGTGCTTCAAGGCAGTCGAGGTAAATTCCTTCGCCTCGTCAGATGCTGCTTCCGGTAGAACTCCATCCTCGCGAGGGACACCGAGCAGCCAATAGTCCAAGCTCAGGTCGGAGATCGTTCCTATCACTTCAGCGAACGTGTCACAGCGAGATGAGAGCTGGTCAAGGCGGAGCTTCACCCACATCACAGTCAGCGGGATGGCGGCGACGCCCAAACCTGCGACAAAGGACCAAGCTATCGAGCCTGCAGTGAGTGTCTGCGCGGGCTCTGGGCACGAGATCGTCAACGGCGCTTTGGCTTCTTGGCGTCCTCTTCACGCATGTACTCAAGTGCGAGATCGCGAAAAACCTCGAACTCGCCGGTGCCGCGAATTTCTAGCCGTTGCATCGCCTCGGCGTAGCTATCGAACATCCCTCGAAGGAGCCCGCCGAACACCTCTTCCAGGAACGAGCCGATGTAGGTATCGACGCCATCGAGATCGACAACAACTCGTTCGTTTGTCGCCACCGCATCACGTAAAGCCGGCTCCAGCCAGCGCGTGCGAAACTCCACACCGTTGAAGCTGCCATTGCGGCCGGAACGGCCGCCAGGCGTCCGCGTAAAATCGGATGCAATCTTGATGATGTGCGTTCGGGTAGGCGTGTCCCGCTTCTCTGCGACGCTCATGGAGCGATCTCCGGAGGCAATCTGCTGCATCACAGGTCGACGATCCATTCGACGAACGTGCCGTTGAGCGTCACGCCCCGCGTCCGGTATTCGTCCTTGCGTCCCGAACATGCCACAAATTCCCCATTCCTGCTGATAATCCGTAAACGGCCCTGTCGTTCGTTCCGGATATAATCACGCATCAGCCCAAGGCCACGCCCCCTGTGAGAAAGGCCAGTCCCCGAGATACCCACTCGCACTGCCGCCGCTAATGTCTGGCCGTCCAGCGAAGCGTCCTCGGGATCGTATCCATTCCCTGTAAGGCGGTTCAAAAACCGTCGCACGCGTTCGTGGCGACGTCCGTACGGGATCGCACGTGGAATTGTCACGCCCTGATCGTAGACAGCGAACGTCAGCCGACGTGCTACCGGATCGACGGCACCGGTAATCCACCAGCGTCCGACGTTGGGAAGCTCCGTCTCGACAGCGTCGGGATACGCGTGATCGCTCGTGTTGTTCAGCGCTTCGCCGATCGCCATGAGGAATGTGCGGAACTTAGAAAGCGGATCCGCCTCGATCCCGATAACTGCCGCAGACGCAGCAAGAGAGATGACCTCGCGCAGGGTGTCGGATGCGACGCGCATGTCGACGCTTGTGTCCGCGCGGAACGGAACGATGAGTTGATCGGCGTCGGGCTGCATGTCCGCCGTATCAATTCCAAGAAGGGGCAGAAGGCCTAGGCTTAAAAGCATCTTTCTTGGCTGTGGCTGCCACTTATGCATATCGATCGTGAACATCTGCCGGGTTCGCGTCAGGATCCGAGCCCGATCAAATTCCGCCGCGACTATCAGACCTGCTCCTGGTGAGATCTCGGCGAGTTGACCAAAATCGTACCACCCTATCGGCCTCCGCCGAGTGCGTATCTTGTTCCGGCCTTCCAGATATTGATTACAAAGCTGTCGACTGAGGCCGGAAATGAATTCCACCGTCTCATCGAAATTCTGATCGAAGCACAGAAGTGCAGGCACGGGCCTAGGCCGCGCGGAAACCCACATTCGCCGCCGCTTGCCCTGCCAGTATCCGGTGGCACGCTTGTAGGACTGGCCCGACCGCTTTGCGCATCGACGCGCACGTTCATCCTCGCGACGCCGTGCAGCTCGGCGCGCATGTCGGATCAGCCAAATTTTCTGGAATGCGGAGAGCTTTTTCATTCAGAGAGCTTGCGTCCGCAGCGGGCAGTTGAAGCATTCAGGCCTCTACCCTGTCGCAAACGACGAAACCAGCGTCACCTGGCTGGAAGCGCGGCGTTCGACGGCACCGCCTACCCAGGTTCGCTGTTTCGATCCTTGAACCGCACGCCAGCTCCACCCCGTTCTTGGGGATGAACTCGAGGCCGGCTTTCTTCAAGGCGAGCCCTAAGAGGTTCCGATTGCTGTCTCGCATCTCGCCGCCGCGCTCGAAGGCGCGGATCGTGACGGCGCTCAGCTCAGTCGCGTCCGCGAGGTCATGCTGCGGTTCCCACCCCGTCCGATCGAACGATCAATCCGGACGTCTGTGAAGGCCTTCGTCAGCACCACCCGTCCGACGGCGTCGTAGACTTCGACCCACCAGCCTGACCAATCGAGCCGCGCCCCGTGGAGCATCAAATCAAGGGCGACGCGCTCGGCGTGGAGGCGCACGAGCGCCAGCGTCGGCAGTCGCTGGCCGCGCAGATCAGCGACGAGATCGTGCCCATCCGTACAGTGGAAGCGGTAAAGCCGCGTCGGCATTGGTCTTCTACCCCGCGCTCCACAGGCGTCCACCGCCCTGTTTCCCGGCTCGGCCGTTGCGATTGAACCACGCCCGGCTATGCGGTTTGTTCCCGTTGTGTTCTAACCGCAGCCGGACGCGCAATGCAGGCCCAGCCCAATGAACCCCCTGTGGACATCCGTCTCACCGAAGCGGAGACGATCGCGCTCGCCTATCACCGTGCCGCACGGGGCGACGCGTGGGCTGCCCTCGTCCAGGCAGTTGAGGATGCGTTAGGCGATCTCGCCGAGGCTGAGCATCGGACTGCGCAGCAGCGCCGGTTCATCTCGCGGGGCTTCATCCGCGACGGCGCGATCAGCCCAGGCACCGGCCGATGAAGCTGCTCCGGATCGCGGAGCTTCCGCCCTACAGCGCCGGCACGGTCCGCATCCCGATCCAGGGTGCCGCGCTCTGCGCCGGCTTCCCATCGCCGGCCGACGACTTCCTTGAGGGCGCGCTGGAGCTACCGCGCTGGCTGGCGCCCAACCCGCCCGCCACCTTCGCCTGGAACATCTCGGGCGACAGCATGCGCGGCGCCGGCATCTTCGACCGGGATCTGGCGGTCGCCGACCGTAGCTTGAAGCCCGGCAACGGCAGCGTCGTCGTGGCGATCGTCGATGGCACCATGAGCCTGAAGCGCCTCGTAATCGAGGGCAATGTCGCGCGCCTCGCCTTCGACAATCCCGACCTGCCGGCCTTCGCCGTCGAGGATCTGATCGAGGGCGAGATCTGGGGCGTGGTGCGCTTCTCCATCCGCTGGCACGTGGCACGCGCCGGGCTGGTGCGATGAGCCGTGCCATCGCGCTGATCGACGGCAACAGCTTCTACTGCTCGTGCGAACGGGTCTTCGACCCCAAGCTCGCCCGCGTGCCGGTCATCGTGCTGTCCAACAACGACGGCTGCGCCATTGCCCGCACGGCCGAGGCCAAGGCGCTCGGCATCAAAATGGGCGATCCCTGGTTCAAGATCCGCCAGCAATGCCAGCGCGAGGGCGTGAGGGTCTTCTCCTCGAACTACACCCTCTACGGCGACATGAGCGCCCGCACGAACGCCGTGTACCGCGACTTCTCGCCGGCGGTGGAGATCTACTCCATCGACGAGAGCTTCCTCGACCTCTCGGACGTGCGTGACCGGGACCGGGTGGCACTCGCGCGCGACCTGCGCTCAACGGTGCGTGCCTGGACCGGCATTCCAACCTGCGTCGGCATCGGGCCCACGAAGACGCTGGCGAAGCTCGCCAACCACATCGCCAAGACGATCCCGGACCTCGACGGCGTCTGCGACCTGACCGACCCGATCGCCTACGATCACTGGCTCTGCCGGATCTCGGTGGCCGAGGTCTGGGGCATCGGCCGGGCCTCGCTCGCCAAGCTGATCGGGCTCGGCGTCGACACGGTGGCCGACCTGCGCGACCTCGACCCGCGACCGGTGCGTAAGGCCATGACGGTGGTGGGCGAGCGCATCATCTACGAACTACGTGGGCTCGCCTGCCTGCCGCTCGAACTGATGCCGGCCCAGCGCAAGGGCTGCGCGGTGACCCGCTCGTTCTCCCGGCGCATCACCGAGCGCGAGACCCTGGAGCAGGCGGTGGCCGCGCATGCGACGCGTCTGGCCGAGAAGCTACGGCGCGGCGGCCTCGGTACCACCCACGTCTCGGTCTTCTACCACACGAGCGAGCACGACCGCGGCGACCCGATGCGCTCGGTCTCCACCACCGTGACGCTGCCCGAGGCCACGAACGACACGATGGCACTGATCAAGGCGGCACAGGCCGGCGTGGCGCGCACCTGGCGCGAGGCGCCGAGCGACCGGCCCTGGCGCTACAGCAAGGCCGGCGTGGTCACGACAGACCTGAAGCTCTTGGAGGATGCGCCGCGGGCACTGATCGGACAGCTCGACCGCGAGCGCAGCGCGCCGCTGATGGCGGCCATGGACGCCTGCAACGCCCGTTTCGGGCGGGGCGCGGTCGTGCCGGCTCGGGCCGGGCTCACCGAGAAACGGACCTGGTCGACGAAATTCGAAATGCGTAGCCCGCGCTACACCACGCAGGTCAGTGAGTTGCCGACAGCGCATGCCGGATGCGGGAATGCGAGATGGCCTGCACCGTCGGCCCTCTCCGTGTGAAGGATTAGACCTTTTTAACCACCCCCCTGTGCCTGCCCTTGGATGGAAGGCCAATTCGGCCTTCGCGGGACGTTTCGGTCCCTGGTTTCCGGGGATAACCGGGGGGAGGTTCGGTAGCTATTCCAGCCGGTGCGAACCATCAGCCATCTGAGCGTGCGCTCACGTATGCCATTGTCAGGGGCGGTAGTGGGTCTGTTTGAAACTCAGTGCGGGTGGCCAAGCCTTGTAGGGCAATGGCAACACGCTAGATACGACGATCAACAGTGAGGCGGATCATGGCTGACGGCTGGGCAGTAGGTGTGACGTGGGACAGAGCGGGGGAAGATCTCATCAACGAGGTATGGTTCGCTGCCATCACGGATGAGCAAGCAGCAATCACCTCTGTCGCGCAGGCGACAAACGGTCCTAGGATTTGGGCTCAAGCACCAGTATCCGAGGCTGTCCTGACTGCGCTTGGCATAAAGTCTGGAGAAGCCAAGAAGTGGCTGTGACCCCCAAGCGCCGCCGCGATCCCTACCAGCTCGCCAAGCTCATTGTGAAGTTGCGTCAGGAGACGCGACCGAGTTGTCCGACACCGCCCTGATCAGATAGGCGAGAGCCGGAGGTAAGCGGATATCGTTTTGTTGAAGTGGCTGCCGTTGCAAAGCCAATTATGCGCAACGCATCTAAGAACGGAAGCAAGCATGCCAATTAAGACGAGACAGGGGTGGATAGCTCCCAAACCCGATAACTGTCGGTATGTAGTAAATGGCGAGCATCCGACCGGCGTCTTCGTGCAGCATATACCGCGGGCCGTAACCAGCCTAGAGTATGCGGGCTCGGGAACCGTGGCAGGAGATGGCTTCGAGCTTCCGACTGATCCTGATTTTCTTCGCGACATCGCGGCAGCGATCAACAGCTTAGCGGATGAGATCGAAAAGGCGCGAAGCGGGCGATAATAAATAAATCCAAACCGACCCACAGCCGCATAGGCTACTCGCGGCATCATAACATGGTGTTCGTTACATAGGAAATCTGCGTTGAAAGTTCCCCGGCCTATTCCAATACATGGCTATCTAAAAGGAGACTTCGCAAACGCAGGGACGGCCTTTCTTGTTCAACACAATACCTCCGTATGGTTAGTAACTTGCCTTCACAGCTTAACAGGTCAGCTTGTTAATCCAATAAAAACGACGCATTTGCAGCCAGGCTCAATTAGTGTTGTCGGGAATAGCTTAAGTCTACCACTATCGATCTTCCCCAATCGAGTGCGAATAGTAGAAGAACCTTTCTCTTCAAAATTGATCGATGTAATTTCGGTCAGGTTGAGCAGCAATGAAATTTTTGCTCTCAACGAATACGGACAGTTTGACGCTTCTTTAATTAGAGAGCCAAATATTGGAGAGAAAGTTGATGTAACTGGATTTCCAAAGCTCGGCGCGCACTTGATTGGATCGTCTGAATTCCAGGCCGAAGTTGAAGCCTTGGATTTGTGGAAATTTAAATTGAATAAGCCGAGCGCTAAAGGCTACTCTGGTGGCCCCGTTTCGAAGGGGGATAAACTTTTTGGCATCGTTTATGGGGATACCGGGTCTGAGCCAGCATATACGAATGCAATAGCCTGTAATCTATCGGTGCTAAAACAGAATTTATTCGTATAAACTTCGTTCGAGTTTCCGCTATTACGCAGAAGAACACTTCAATTCAGCGTCGTCGAGATACGCTTTCGACGACGCTGCGCAGATGCTCCGGTGCGTGGTAGCCATAGAAGCCCTCGACCACTTTCTCGGTCGTGCCGAGTGCCATCGCGACTTTCGAGAACGGCGCGGCGTCGCGTACCGCCCAGCGTATTCCAGCCACGGTCGAAAGCTGCGTCAGTCCGCCCGTCCAAGAGCTCTATACCCTTGGCATGGATCGTGGGCTAGCTTGGACCCGTCGTGCTACCCCTCTGCCTTGTCGCTCTGGCCCTTCTTCACGCCGCCCATCGGATCAGTCTCGTCCTCTCCTGCCTCGTCAGGATCTGTTCGCCCCTAAGGGGTGAGGCGCGGCGCAGCGATGTCGTCCTCGTTGACCTCGATGGAAGGTTTGCCACCCTTCTCCTTCTCTCCTGCATGCATGCGAACACGCGTAGCATCATAGGAAGCGGAAGCTCGGGTCTTGTTCGTCGTGGAGGTTTCGGCGCGCATTGATGTCTCTCCTGTTGAGAGGTCAACGGCCCGTGGTCAGCGAGGTTCGAACGGCGTGCGACTGTGGGCTGGGGCGCTGACCGATGGGGCCTGCACTTGGTCATCGGCAGTTTGGGTGGGTGCGCGACGGCCGTAAGCTCGCTATGCGCCCCGCTCCCTCGCGCGGTTCATCACCCGAAGACGCAGCGGACGACCTGCAACGGCGCCGCCGAGCCCGTCCGTGATGGAGAGCGGGAAGCAGCGCGCGATGCTGCCCAGCACACCGGCGAGAAACCCCTTTTGGGAAGCGTCATCACCCACGAGCTTCGAATGCGTGATCCGCGGCTGCCCCTGCAGGCTGCCATCGCGCTAGATGCTGAACAGGACCGTGACCTCTGAGCCCGCTGACCCCGCGGGCCCGCCAACCGATTGAGAACAGGAGCCGAGCAGCTGCCACAGTCCATTGAGGGTCGACGCAGGCTCGGCATGGGCGCTTGGCGCGGCTGAAAACACGAGCAGCAGGGCGAACATTAGAGAGCGCATGGGGATCCGCCGCCGATTAGCGAGCCTGTGGCCTCGAGGGCTGAACCTCACGAAGGGCTTCGCCGAGATCGTCGTCCTCATCGTCACCGGGCTCCTCTGTCGAGTAGCCATCCTTGTCCGGAGCCGACAGTTCTCTCTGCCCACGCGGCTTTCCATCGAGGCCCAAATCCCGCTCACGCTGGGTACGAGGAGCTTCTCTCGAGCTCGGATCGTCTCAAGGGGGCGGAAGGCTCTGTGAGTGCGCCTGCGCCACCATGAGCAAACTGATGGCTGCCAGCGATAGGACGGCGGGTTTCATGAGTGTGCCTTGGAACGGTCGAACGACGCCTGTCGGGGACGTTACCTTGATTGAGGCTCCCGCGTCCCTACTCATCCTGGCAGGGTCGCAACGCGAGCAACTCGTCCAGAACGGCGGCGAGGATCGCCCAACCGAACTCATCCGCCCGATGGATAGCGCGTGATCCACCAGCGCCAGTATCAGGGGCCAGGTTCGCAGCCCCGATCACAATCGAGAGGATGCCGCAGTCGGCCATGATGGAGAGGCGGCCTTCCGGCAAGGCTGAGCGTGCCAACAGGAGGGCTGCATCAGTCCAAGCCTTCGCATCAAGGAGGATCGCGAAGCGAGCTTTCGTATCCGGCGATTGCCTGCCGGTGCAGGCAAACCACACCTCGGCAAAGAGTGCGCGGTCTGGACCAGATGCGTCCGAGACGCGCTTACGGAGGCTGCGAGGGAGGCCGTATCTCTCACACTGAGCGCCGATCTCAAGCCGCTATGTGAGATGACTGTGTGGGACGGCGCCGCAAACCGAAGCTAAGTGATTGTAAAGATTGGAGCGGGCGATCGGGATCGAACCGACGACATTCAGCTTGGGAAGCTGACGTTCTACCACTGAACTACGCCCGCGCCGCGCGGATCGGTAGGCCGCAGCGGTGGCCCCGGAGACCACGAGCGGGACCATATCAGACCCGCACCCGTTGTCCACGGGGCCGTGCCAAAACCAGACCCTTTCGCGGAGGCGCGTTCACAAGGTCAGGGGTTTCCGCTAGGTTCCGGCCGCCTCGCCAGCGTGGATGGCGCGCATGCATGCCGATGCGCGGCCTCAGCCGGTCGTGTCCACCCGCCCCCTCACAGGATGCCAACCCCGCGCATGACGGCCCGCACGTGACGACGATCGACGACACCTTGGTTCCGGGCCGGAGCGCCCGTCTCATCCTGGCCTCCGCCTCTCCCCGGCGCCTCGCGCTCCTGCAGCAGGTGGGGATCGAGCCCGACGCGCTCCTCGCGGCGGATATCGACGAGACCCCGCGCAAGTCCGAAACACCCCGCGAACTCGCCCGGCGCCTCGCGCGCGAGAAGCTCGCGGCGGCGGGAGCCGCGGCGCGGCGGCGGGACGACTTGCGCGATGCCTATCTCATCGCGGCGGACACGGTCGTCGCCGTGGGCCGCCGCGTGCTCCCCAAGGCCGAGCTGCCCGACGAGGCGGCCGATTGCCTGCGTCTCCTCTCAGGGCGCCAGCACCGGGTCTACACGGCCGTCTGCCTGCTCTCACCCCAGGACGTGCGCCGCGAGCGGGTGGTCGAGACCCGTGTCCGGTTCAAGCGCCTGTCCACCCGGGAGATCGATGCCTATCTCGCCTCCGACGAATGGCGCGGCAAGGCTGGTGGCTATGCGATCCAGGGACTGGCGGGTGCCTTCGTGGTGAAACTCGTGGGCTCGCACAGTGCCGTGATCGGGTTGCCGCTCTACGAGACCGTCAGCCTGCTCGAGGGAGAGGGGTTTCCGGTTCGCGCCGCCTGGGGGGAACCCGCATGAGCGATGTCGATGCCGCCCGCCGACGCGCGGGGCCGTCCAAGCCCGATCCGTGCCCGATCTGCGGGAAGCCGCTGGAGGCCGCCTTCGTGCCGTTCTGCTCCGCCCGCTGCGCCGACGTCGACCTTGGGCGCTGGCTGACCGACCGCTACGTCATCCCGACTGCGGAGGACGAGGACGAGGATGCGGAGGGCGTCGGTTCCCGGTCCGACCGCGCCGACTAAGGGCGTCGATCCGTCGGCAAAATCGAATGAAAAAATCTCTTCGGATCGAGGCTGGACAGCCCGCAATCCACCCCCTATACCCCCGCTCCAGCCGGTGCCGCTCTCGCGAACCGGCGGAGGCCCAGGTAGCTCAGTTGGTAGAGCATGCGACTGAAAATCGCAGTGTCGGCGGTTCGATTCCGTCCCTGGGCACCATCGTTTTCCTGAATTGATTTTCCAAGCAATAGCTTCGGTCAAGGTATGCCTTGCCGGTGATCTGACGCGGGTTCGAACATCGGTTCGGTCTCGACGGTGTCCTGTGTGACGAGTGCCGCCGGCGGATGATTATCCATTGGCCAATCGTCTACAAAGAGCCTCCCGAAGATCGGGAGCCGTCACCTTCACCCGCCCGGAGTAACCCGGGCGGGATTTTTTCGTCTGTTGCCGGATTGTTGCTGCGAATCGATCGCAGATGGTGTGGGGTCTATGGGTTGAGGTCGACGCCCGATCAACCGTTAGGTCTCACAACCACGCCCGCCCGGCTTCGGCCGCGGCGGGTTTCTTCGATTTGGAGGATGATCGATCGAACGCGATCGTTGTGCATCACCCCATGATGCGAACGATGACCTCGACGGTCGACAGAATTCGATCCGATCGCGCCAGTCCAGGGCACCCGCACGGATCTGGTATCGGGCGCCGAGGTCACGTCGATGGGACTTCGCCTCGCGGCGCCGAGTGCCGCAACCAGGAACTGACGTGTGCTGAAGGCGGTCGACCGAGGATCTCAGGCCCTCCTGTTCGTCGTGGTCGCAGCTGCGCCTCTCCCGTTCGGCTCGATCGAGCCGTTCTGGACCAATGTGTTCCTCGTCCTGATCGGGGTCAGTTGCCTGGGTGCGCCATGGAGCCGGATGCCGGATCGACTCCACCGAGCGGCGGCCCGGATCGTCCTGGCAATCCTGATCGTCGGCGTGGTCACCCTGCTGCAGTTCCTGCCCGACCCGTGGTGGACCGTGCCGGATCCGATCTGGCGTTCCGTCGCACCGCAGATCGACAGAACTCCGCTTCCGCGAGCCTCGAGCATCGCCTCCCTGCCGATGGAAACCCTTGCCCCCTCGTTCCTGTTCGCCCTCACCGCGCTGCGAGCGCTGCCGATCGGAGCCGACCGCGAGGCCGCCAAGCGGCTGCTCCACGTGGTCGCCTGGTCCGGCCTTTTCTATGCAGGCTTCGGCATTCTCCTGCTCGAGATCGAGCCGGATCGCGTGCTCTGGGTGAAGAAGGTCGCGTATGTGGGGAACATGACGGGTCCCTTCGTCAACAGGAACACGGCCGCGACCTATTTCGGCAGCGTTGCGGTCATCTGGCTCATCCTGGGGCTCCGCGCCTGGTCCGGCTCGATGCGGCTCCGCCGGCGCCTCTGGCGCGCGACCACTCTGGCCGGATGCCTCACCTGCTTCGCGGCGGTGACGCTCACCGGCTCACGCGCCGGCCTCCTGCTCACCGTCGGTGCGCTGCTGTTCAGCCTGTTTCGTCTTCTTCCGAGCTACGTCACCCTCCGGCGCTACCGCAAGCGCGCCGCGCTCGCCGCTGTGGCCGCCTGTCTTGCCCTGGTCGAGATCTGGGGCGGCCAGGTCGGTCTTCGCATCCAGGCCCATGGCTTCGCCGATCCGGGTCGGTTGGAAATGTATCGGATCGCTCTCGAAATGATGCGGGAACGACCCTGGCTCGGCCACGGAGCCGGGTCGTTCGAGGCGGCGTTTCCCGCTTATCGCAGCGATGTCCTGGGCATGTTCGGCGTCTGGGACATCGCCCACAGCACGCCCCTGGAGATTGCCGTCGAGTGGGGTGTGCCGGTCCTCGCCGTTCTCTGCGCGCTCTGGGCCTGGGCTGCCCTCGCGATGTGGCGCGCCGGCCGCGTCAGGGGTCGCGATCGCTCCGTCGTCGTTGCGGCTTTCGCCGTCGGAGGCCTCGGCACCCTGCATTCGATCGTCGATTTCTCCCTCCAGATCCCGGGCTACGCTGTGGTGTTCGCCGCCCTCGTCGGGTGCGGGCTGGGACGGTCCAGGTTGCTGACGGCACCGCTGCCGGATGGGGATGCACGAAGGACCCCGACGCCGGATGGGCGCGATGCCCCCGCGGCCCCCGCGATAGGCTTCCGGTGACCCGAGTCGGCCGCGCGCCCGGTGCTGTCGCGATCGGGACGATGGCCCCGAAGGCCGGACGCGCGGTGACGGTCGAATCGATCGGCCGGGCGATCGTTCCGTAAGGGATTTTCGGGAAGGACGGGCACCCGCCGCGAGGCATCGGGGGGGCGGTCGTCCGGGATCAGACCGGGCGGTCTCGGTCCTTGGTTCGGCCCCAGTCCCGGAGCGGCGCCGAGCTCCCCAGCCGTTCGGAGCGGCGCGGTTCGCCGGTGGAGCCGGGGCGCGGCGCGTTCGCGTTGCCGCGCACGACGTCGCCCTGGACGATCGCGTGGCCGGACGCCACGGCCAGGATCAACTGGGTCGCATAGGCGCGCGGACCGCTTCCCTTCAACGACATCCCGGGTCCGCCGGGACGAAGCTTGCTGCCGAGGAGGCCCCAGGGAGGAGGAGCGGCGAGCCTCCGGATGCCGAGCCCTCGGTCGATCAGGGCCGCCGCTTCCTCGATCTGCCCATCGAGGAGGAGGAGGCCGGGCCGCGTGATGCGGAACGCGTAATTGCCGTCGTCATCCACCTCGACGAGGGACACGAGCTTCAGGGACAGGGCTTGGCAGGCGGTCTCGACATTCTCGCGGGTAAACTCCGCCTCGAGAGCAAGGGCTCCGAGAGGCGCCCCGGGCGCTCGGCAGGAGACCCGCTCCAGGAACAGGCGGCGTTTCGACGTCTGAGCCATGTCCCTCGCTGCCCGATCACTCGCCCCGGGCCGATCTTTCGCCGGGAAGCATGGCGCCGCGGAGGTTTCAGACTCGTTGCGAAGCGGCCGGACATCGATTCCTGCGGCCGGAGGCTCCTCGGTGGGTGCAGCTCAAGGCCGAGCAGGGGCGTCGCCGTGGCGGAACGACCAGCACGCCTTTCGTTCGCTCGACGGTCTGCGAAGGCGACTCCGACGCAGGCGAGCTTGGGTCAGGCGAGTCCCGGCCGAATTCGAGGCCGCGATTCCGCTCCCTTGCTCTTTGCGGGTATCGCCCTTTGTGAAGGGACAGGATCGCTCCGGGAGACCGATGATGACGAAGCTGTTCATTGCCAAGATCAGGTCCGCTGCGGGGACGAAGCCGCTGGTCACCGTGCGGGCCGCGGCAGAGGGCGAGGCGCGGCTGTTCCTCGAGGCCGCCTATCCGGAGGACGAGATCGTCGAGGTCGCGGAGCCGAGCGGCTGGGCGAGCGACGCCGACACGGGAAGCGTGCCGGGCGACGTCCGCGAACATGCCGGTGTCGAGTGGCAGGCTCCGTCGAGCCGCGCGGGGTAGTGGCCGGGATCGACGTCGGCCCCGGGAACCGGTGGTTTGTCGGCGCGCGGACGACGCGGGGGGACTCCGGCGACGGCGCCAACGCTCTCGAATGAGACCCGCTGCCTTCCGTCGGCACGACCCGAGGATGGCCGATCGCTCGAAGCATTCCGCCCGGGCGTCGATGACCTCTTTTCACGACGCGAGGCGGATCGCCGGATGTGGTCTTCCGCGGGCGATCGATTTACCGCTCCGCAGCCCGCCGCCTCGGTGTTGGAGCAGTGCCCTGCCTCAAGTCGAGGGGCTCGGCATTCCCCTCAGCACGGCTTCGTGCAGGATTCGGAGCCAGTGAATGGCCTCCTTGGCCTTGGCCTCCGCGATCTCCGCTCGCCGCTCGGCGTCTGCCACGAGGGCCTTGCTGGCGTTACCGGCATCGACGATCGCCTCGATGTTGGCCAGCGTGATCGACCAATCGAACTCATCGGTCTCCGCCTTGACGGCGGGCTCCGCCCGTCGCGTCAGAGTATCGGTGAAGTTCTCGGGGATCAGACGGTTCAGGTCTTCGCTCGAATGCGGAAACGAGGTGCTGAAAATGCTCCGGATCCGATCCGCCTCCTTGTCGAGCGAATCCATCGGCACAGGCTTTTCGGCGGCTTCCATCACGCATACACCCCACGCAGAACCGGGTTAGTCTGCATTCATAGTCACGATGTGCCGTAAAGATCTGATTAAAAGGCAAAAATCAGCCGATTGCGGAGATCGTTGGCGAGCGCCCCGGCTGCGTCGCGAGGTGAAAGCGAATTCATGCGGATCCGACCGGCGGCGGCCCCTCGGACGCGCCGCGACGAAGGGGGAACTGCCTATCGGGTGGCCCGGAACGGTGGATATCCTCCCAACTCGTGTGTCGAAGTGCGATCGGCTTGATGCCCTCCGCCCAGTCGACTACCGATTGCATCCTGGATCGGGCGCACCGTCGAATCATGATCTCCGGTGCCATGCTCGCTGCCCTCATTCGCTGTCTCGCACTCATCGCGGTCGCGGCGGCACTGCTTCAGCTTCGAGCCATCTCGATCGCTCCGGACAACGCGGCCTCGGCGGCGATGTCGATCGTGCGCGGGCATCATTTCGACGTCGAAGCGCTGAAGGCGCAGGCGAACCGGCGTGACAAGGCCTCGCCCGCCTGCGCGCGGCGCCGGATGCGGCATTGGCTGATCGTCCGTTCCCAGCTGGCGAGTGCGCTCATGCAGCGCGCCGACCTCGACGCGATGGATGCGGCGATGGACGGACTCGATCTGCGCAGTCGGAACCTGCTGGCCTGCTATCCGCGCGACGGGCTCGCCTGGCTGACACTGGCCTGGGTCGAGCTCAATCGCACCGGCGTCAGCGAGGACACGTACCGGAAATTGCGCAATTCCTATGCATTCGCACCTCGGGAAGGATGGCTCGCCGCACAGCGCAACCGCCTCGTCCTCCAACGTTTCAGCCTTATGCCCCCGGATCTTCGCGACCGCGCCCTCGTCGAATTCGCCGATCTCGTGGAGGGGCGCTTCATCGACGAAACCGTGGCCACGTTCTTGTCGGTGAAGCCCGCTCTGCAGGCCGAACTCATCGGCCGGACGAAGGGCGTGTCGGTCCTGTGGCAGACGAAGTTCCAGCAGGCGTTGAAGCGGGTCGGCATCGAGGTCCGCATGCCGGGCATCCCCGAGAAGCCCGATCGACCCTGGCACTGAAGGAGCGGCAGGGAGATCCGGGAATCCGGGGACGCATCCTCGACACGGCCGGCCCAAGAGCCGACGTCACTCGGCGCGCGCATCGGCGACCGGCGCGCGCGCAGGCCCGAGAGCCATCCGCCGGGCCGACGCCGGGATGTCGAGCCAGAGATCCGGGTTTCCGGCCGCCTGGATCTTGCTCCAACGATAGTTTGTCTGCGTCCAGGGGCGGATATCCGGGTGCAGGTTGTCGAGGACGAGGTCTCCGGATGCCTGCCGGACGACGAGGACGAGGTGTCCGACGCCCTCCGGCGTCACGACCACGGCCAGGGACAGGGTCCCGATCGGCCAGCCGCGCGCGAGGAGTTCGTGCCTCTTCTGGAGGGCGTAGGTGTTGCAGTTACCCTGTCTGGCGGTCAGGGACCACGCGCCGGCCTCCGAAAGGCCGGCTCTGGGAGCGATGCGCCGATTCACAGCCTCGTTGACGACGGCGAGCTCCTTCAGCCGCGCCGCCGTGATTTCGAGCGGTTCGTCCCGTCCATCCGGGGCGCAGTCGCGCGGCGCCTTCTGGCAGAAGCGGAGATAGGCGAACGGAGCGAAGGCCGGCCCCCCGGCGAGGATCGGTCCCGATGGGCTGCGACGGTCGCTGGGACTGTCCGGCCGTTTCGAGTTGGCGGAGGCTTCACCGGTGTCGAGCACCGCGAAACTCGCGAGGACCAGAGCTGCCGACATCCCCTTCGCAAGGATCGACCGGGCCGAGCTGTCACACCGTACCAAGCTCGAACCTCCACCGATCGCGAAACGAAACGGGGAGTGAACGTCGATCCACACACCCCTCGAGTGGGTTCAGCGTAGGGCGGGACCGGTAAATTTTTTTCCGGCGTCGATGCGCGTGTCCGGGACCTCGGACCGACACGCAACATCCCGGCGCGGCGGCTCGAGGCTACCCTCCACCTTGGGTGGATCGCCGCTCAGTCGGCGGAGTCGGATGTGTCGGTTTCGGCCAGGATGAAGTCCACGCCCCGTGCCACGACCGCCGGATCGTAGGCGTGCGGGCCGTCGTACTCGACTGCCGTGACCGCGTAGCCGGCCTCCCGCAACTGGGCGACGTGGACTCGCGCGCTTCGGTCGATCGGGATCTGCTCGTCGCGGGTGCCGTGGGAGAGGTAGATGCGCGGCGCGCCCGATTGCAGGTGGACGGAGAGGAAACCGGCCGAAGATACGAGGAGGTGGGTGACCACGTGCCCGTTGGCGAGGCCGAGGGAGAGCGTGTAGCTGCCGCCGTCGGAATGGCCCGCGAAGACCAAATGCGTCGGATCGAGAAGGTAGCGGCTGCCGACTTCGGCCAGCGCCTCGTCGACACGCTCCCGGTCTGGGCCGTGGCCGCCGATCACCAGGTCCCAGGTCGGAAACAACGACTGGGGTGCGAGCAGCAGGAAGCCTCGCGCCCGGGCATGCGCCTCCAGCATCGGCAGGATCTTCTCCGCGCTGCCGCCTCCGCCATGGAAGAGTACCACGAGGGGTGTCGGCCGGCGCGGCTCGATCCCCTCCGGCACCACGAGGACCGCGTCACGCTGGGCGAACAGGCCGAGGGCGTGGCGGCCTGGGGACAGGGGTTCCTGCGTGGGCAGCCGGTGCGCGAAGGCGAGCCGGCCGGCCAGTCGGGGATCGATCATGCGGAAGCCTGCTTGTCGGGAATTTCCAAAGGGCGGCCGCCCATCAGTTGGCCTTGTCCGCTTCAAGCGGCTTGATCTTCAGCTGGTCGATCAGCCAGCGCCATCCGCCGTCGGCTTGGCGCCGTGCGGTCTCCACCGAAATCGTCCCGTTCGGCAAGCGTGCGAAGGTCATGGCGAGATCGCCGTTCCGGATCGCCGGAAGGGTCTCTGCGGCCGGGAAATCGGATTTGCGCGCCAGGAGGTCCGCATAGAACTGCCGGATCTCGACGTGCCCCGTGGCCACCACCTTGCCGGCGGCCAGCACCGCGTCACGCTCGTAGAGGGCAACCAACCCCTCCACATCGCCCGCGTTGGCGCGTTCGTTGAAGAGGCGGGCGAGGTCTTCCGGCTCGTGTGCGAGCGGCGGGTTGTGGCCGGACGCTTCAGGCATCGTCGTCATGGCAGATCCTTCCGTGAATGAAATGGGAGGTTCAGGTCAGCAGCGCGCCCGCGCCGTCGCGAACCGAGACCGCAATGGGAATACCGGCCTGCACACTCTCGGAGACGGTACAGAAGCGTTGGAACTGCTCCAGCACCCGGTCGATACGGGGCACGGCGTCGGCGGTCGCCCCGAGGCTGATGGCGATTGCGATGCCCGTGATGCGCAGGCGGTTCTCGGCATTGCGCGTGACCTCGCAATGCGCCTCGGCCCGGATGCCGCCGGCTTCCTGCTTGTACTTGCCGAGGGCGAAGACGAGACTGGCACACAGGCAGTTCGTCACCGCCGAGACGAGAAGCTGTTCGGGAAACGGGCCTTCGCCCTTGCCGATGGGAACGGCCTCGTCCACGACCAGATGAGGAAGGATCCCGCCAAAATCGATCGCGAACTTATAGCCTTCGATCTGCGTGATCGTGATGCTCGGGCCTGCACCCATTGCGCCCCTCCCCCTGCCGGTTCTCGTTATCCGCGCCGTGCCGGTCCGTTTCGAGAACGCCGTCACCCGAGCTCGGGCTCCCTTCGCCGGTTGACGATGGCAGCGCGAGTTGACACTCCAACGGCGTTGGCATACCAAATACCAACGACTGTGGCACCGAAAAAACGAAGTCCTCGCGATGCCTCCGAACAGGCTCCGGCCTGACGGACAAGGAGAGGAGTGTTCCATGCCGGCGGATGACCGTCATCCGATCCCAGATTCGAGCCCGCCCGGTCGGTGAACCGGGCAGCGGAGACGACATCCGCGACACGGACAGGGAGACTAAGGGTCAGCGCATGACGAGCTCGATCGATTTTTCCGCCCTCGTGGCGGCGGCCGGCGACGCCGTCGTGGTGTCGGACCCGAGCGGCGCCATCACAGTCTGGAATCCCGCCGCGACGCGGATCTTCGGCTACACGGCGGCGGAGGCGATCGGCCAGCCGCTCGACCTCATCACGCCGGAGCGGCAGCGCAAGCGCCACTGGGAGGGTTATGCCAAGACCATGCAGACGGGAGTGACCAAGTACGGCGCCGACGTCCTGCGGGTGCCGGCCATCCACAAGGACGGTCACACGCTCTCCATCGCCTTCACCGTCGGGCTGATCCACGGCCCCGACAACGCCGTTACGGGCATCGCCGCGATCATCCGCGACGAGACTCAGCGCTGGAACGACGAGCGCGACCTGCGCCGTCGCCTGGCGGACCTCGAATCCCGCGTCGCCTGAGGGCGGCACGCGACACGCCGTGGGACCCCCGCTCGACGGGAGCCCGGCCAACCCAGAACCCGGATCGACCGGGCACGTCTCGAACTTCGCTTTCGTCTAAGCCAGCAGGGAGAACGCCACGATGAGCAAGCCGCTCGAGGGTATCAAGATCATCGATTTCACCCACGTCCAGGCAGGCCCGGCCTGCACGCAACTCCTGGCCTGGTTCGGCGCTGACGTGATCAAGGTGGAGCGCCCTGGGTCCGGCGACGTGACGCGTACGCAGCTTCGCCATGTCGAGGACGCCGACGCCCTCTACTTCACCATGCTCAATTCGAATAAGCGCTCCTTGACGCTCGACACGAAGACCCCCGAGGGCAAGGAAGTTCTCGAGAATCTGATCAAGCAATCCGACGTCATGGTCGAGAACTTCGGCCCCGGCGCCCTGGACCGTATGGGGTTCTCCTGGTCGCGCATCCAGGAGCTCAACCCGGGCATGATCCTCGCCTCGGTGAAGGGCTTCTCGGACGGCCACCACTACGAGGACCTGAAGGTCTACGAGAACGTCGCACAGTGTGCCGGCGGCGCGGCCTCGACCACCGGCTTCTGGGACGGCCCGCCCACCGTCAGCGCCGCCGCACTCGGTGACTCGAACACCGGCATGCATCTCGCCATCGGCATTCTCACGGCGCTTCACCAGAAGAACAAGACCGGCAAGGGCCAGAAGGTCGCCGTCTCGATGCAGGATTCGGTTCTCAATCTCTGCCGCGTCAAGCTGCGCGATCAGCAGCGCCTCGATGCCCTCGGCTACCTCGAAGAGTACCCGCAGTATCCGCACGGCGAGTTCTCGGATGTGGTGCCGCGCGGCGGCAACGCGGGCGGCGGCGGCCAGCCGGGCTGGGTGCTGAAGTGCAAGGGCTGGGAGACCGACCCGAACGCCTACATCTACTTCACGATTCAGGGCCATGCCTGGGCGCCGATCTGCAAGGCGATCGGCAAGCCGGAATGGGAGAACGACCCGGCCTACAGCACCGCCCGTGCGCGCCAGGACAAGATCATGGACATCTTCGGCACGATCGAGGCTTGGCTCGCCGACAAGACCAAGTTCGAGGCCGTCGACATCCTGCGCAAGTTCGACATCCCGTGCTCGCCGGTGCTGTCGATGAAGGAGATCGCCAACGATCCGTCGCTGCGCGCCAGCGGCACCGTCGTCGAGGTGCCGCACCCGAAGCTCGGCTCGTACCTGACCGTCGGCAGCCCGATCAAGTTCTCCGACATGCAGGTCGAGGTGAAGGCCTCGCCGCTGCTCGGTGAGCACACCGACGAAGTTCTCCTGGACCTCGGCTACACCCAGCAGCAGATCGAGCAGTTGCACCAGGCCCGCGCCGTCTGAGACAGCCAGAGATCGCAGCCGTCCCTCGGGGCGGCTGCCGGACGAACCGACAGACGGCGCGCCGAGAGGTGCGCCGTCTGTTTTCGTCCGGGTGCAGGACCCCTTTGTATCCGTCGTCGCCGTTGATCCTCTGCCGAATGGCTGAGATCATCATGGACTGTGGTGTTCGGTCCTGAAGCCTGCGTCGCACTCGCCTGAGATCGTGGCGAATGATCAGCCGATGGGCTGGCGCGACCGGGAGCATGTAGCAGCGCCCGAACGCATTGTGCGTGACGACGGACGCTGTGATCGTGAGCCGACGGTTCTGCGTGGAGAGGCAGATCACGACGTCGAGGTGCCGATCACGCTCCGTGAGGATCAACATGTCCGCATCGGCGTGCTCCACAAGGAAGAAATCAAGCCTTTCTCCAACTCGCACCGAAGCCCGGGCGCGCCCGCGATATCCGCTGATCGGTCTCGTGCCGAAGCGCGAGGAGATCATGTCGCGCACGCGGATGCCGCTCGCACGACCGGTCGGTGTCCCTCGGGATGAGATTCCCTGCTTGGACCGGCGTCACCGCGACCGGTACGGTGATCGACTGGGCATCGTGGAAGTCCAGATCGGCTACCGGTTGAAAAAGACGGGCGTGGGGAACCGAGGCCAAGCCCCGAGTTTCCTTCGGTCACAACCCCGGCGCTATCCCGTATGGCTGCACCTCACGGAGGGTGCAATCGCGCAATTTCCCCCGCGCCGCAATCACCGGGCGTTTGGCCCGGATGTGCTCTGAAGGGGCATCCAAAGAGCGCCTTCCCTGTTCAGCCGTGCGGTTCCGTGTCCTGAAGCCTGCGGGAGATCGGGCCATCGACGGGGGAACGCGCCGCGGTGTCGACGTCTATCGCATCATGGGGGCCTGCCATCGCCTCTTCGGGCAGCCAGCCGCTGAAGGGCTCCAGGGCGTCCGATCCGGCCGGGCGGTACCAGCGCCAGACCTGGCGTGCGGCGCTCGGGGCGTACCAGCGTCCGGGCCGGCCCTCGGCCAGGATCGGTCCGAGGGTGAGGTGATTGAGCCAGATCCGCGCGACGGTCTGGGGCGCCGTGTGCATCGGGCGCCAGGGGGCGAGCGGTGGCATCGGGCATCTCCGGAGCGGAAGGCGGGGGGCGAAACGGCCGCGGGGGCCTGGACTGATCGTCCGGCCCCCGCGGGTATTCTTCGATCGGTTCGTTCAGACCGTTAGGCCGCGACGATGCGGGGGGCCGGCTTGGTCTCGTCGGAGACGGCGAGTGCCTGCGCCACCACCCGCTTGCGCCAGGGCTTCAGCACCGCGATGGCGAGGAGCGAAGCGAGGATGTTGGCGCCGGCGGCCACCAGGAACACGCCGTCCCAGCTGTTGGTCGCCTGTTGCAGGTAGTTCGCCACCGGAACGAGGAGCGCCGCGGTGCCCTTGGCGGTGTAGAGCAGGCCCGCATTGGTAGCGGCGAACTTGGTGCCGAAGGTGTCCGTGCAGGTCGAGGGGAAGAGGGAGTAGATCTCACCCCAGGCGAAGAACACGAACCCGGAGAGCAGCACGAACCACAGCGGGTCATGGCCCCACAGGTAGAGCATGTAGATGCCGAAGCCTTCCATCGCGAAGGCGACGAACATCGTGTTCTCGCGGCCGATCTTGTCCGAGACCCAGCCGAAGAACGGGCGGGTCAGGCCGTTGAGCACGCGGTCGATGGTCGCCGCGAAGGTGATCGCCACCATGGTGATGCCCATGATCGTGACCGGCACCTTGTCGACGCCGATATCGGCAGCGATGGGCTTCAGGTTGGCGGTGATCATCAGGCCACCGGCGCCCACGATGACGAACATGAAGTACATCAGCCAGAAGATCGGCTGCCGGGCTACCTCACCGGGGGTGTAGTTGCGCCGGGTCTGGATGACGTTCGTGTTGACGGCAGCCTCGGGAACCTGCCCCTTCTTCGGCGAGGTGAAGAAGAACGCCAGCGCGCAGACGACGAGGCCCTGACCGATACCGAAGTTGAAGAACGCGGCCTGGAAGCCGTGATCCGCGATCATCCACTGGATCGGTGCGACGGTGAGGGCCGAGCCGGCGCCGAAGCCGGCGGCGATGATGCCGGCAGCCAGCCCACGCTTGTCCGGGAACCATTTCAAGGCACTGCCGACACAAGTGCCGTAGACCGCGCCCGCACCGATGCCGGCGACGACCTGACCGAGATAGAACATGTTCAAGGAGGTGGCATAGGAGTTGATCACCCAGCCGATGCCGCACAGGAGGCCGCCGAACAGCACCACCACCCGCGGGCCGTACTTGTCGACGAACCAGCCCTCGATCGGAACGAGCCAGGTCTCGAACAGCACGAACAGCGTGAAGGCCCATTGGATCGCTGCGCGATCGAAACCGAACTTCTTCTGGATATCAGGGACGAAGAACGTCCAGCCGTATTGCAGGTTTGCGATCATCACCATGCAGATGACGCCGATGACGAGCTGTCCCCATCGATAACTGTCGGATACGCGCTCGGTTGTGGTTTCCGCCCTCGACATGGCTTTTCCTCCGGTAGACTCTTGCTGAAACGAGTACGCGATCGGCTCTGCGTCCGATGCTGCGCACGGGGGCCGTTGGCCGCCGGGCTTGTCGCCGGCTTGGTATGTGGAATACCAGCCTCTCTCGCGTCGAACCGATCGTCAAGAGTTGGTTTCCAAGAAATCGATCCCGCAATGCAGCGCAGCTGCCGGACGTCAGCACGCTTTCGAGAGCCGATAAGTCCGTCCTGCAGCTATTTAGGAAGTCACTCGGTGCGCTTGTGGCACCACGTCCCGATGAATGCGGGAGATCGGCGAGCCGCTGACACGACCTGCCGAGGGCTGGGATTTCGTCCGCTCGTCAATTGGCGGGCAGGAGGGTCGAGCGCGAATTCCAGCTTGTCTGCCATGAGTTTGACGAAGCCTCCGCATCGGGAAGGTGCGCGATAATGCCGATCGGTAGGGATCGCGCGATGCAGAAGATCGATGCGACGCGAACCGGTGTGACCGTTACTGAAACGTCCCCATCTCTGCTAACCATAGAATTCTTTGCTGCGACGCAGCATGGCGGCCCACAAAATATGTGCTTTGTCCGATTGGGGCGGCGTCGCTGGATCGCGCCGAATTAGGCGCACGAACGACAATCCAGCGCGTCTGTCTCGTGTTTCTGCAGGATATTTCAATACGCGCGTTGACAGCTGAAATTCTGTATACCAGGCTTCGACCATAAGACGTCACAAGTCCGAAGGATCGGCGCCATGAGCGCGAGCCAGAAGCCTGGCAGTCAAGCCTCTCGTGTGCGCTACATCCGTATGGACCGGTCCGTGCGCGAGGCGATGCGCCTCCTCTCGACACCGGAGGTGGATGCTTTGATCGTCGTGGACGGGGCTTGCGACGAGACCGGATCCTTTATCGGAATACTCACGGAGCGCGAGATCTTCCGCGCCATGTCCGATAGGGGGCTGGACACCCTCGACAGTTTGGTCTGGATGCTGACCACGCCGGAATGCGTCACTGCCGACGTTCGGACCCCTTCGGCGGATCGGCTGCAATTGTTTTGCGCGCACAAGACCAACCACATCGCGATCATGGACGGCCTCTGCCTGCATTCAATTCAGAGTATCTGGGATTGTGTTGCCGAGGCTCCACACGCATCGACTGCCTGATGGGGGGATTCGGCTGAGATCGGAACTCTCGTTGATCGGCGATGTTCGCGTTGAGACGTCCGGCGTTTGGCTCTCGCATTGCAAAGGAACTCCGCAGGTCTGCGGCGAAATCTTTTGCGATGCCCAAACCTTGACGCGGAATGCGATCGAACTCAGATTTTTAGTCTCGCTCGACGGTGAGTGGGGCAAAGCAAAGCTGGCTCGGGAGAGCTGGCGCCCATCATCGCTCGTGGCTTCGGCAAGGTGCCGTCATCTGCGGTGAGGGAGTTGAAGGAGTGATCCCCATGCGTTTCCTGGCAATCCTCGACTGCCCTGTGATCTTCAGCGGCGAGAATAGCTATGGGATGACGAGCATCGACATGTGCCCATCGACCGGGATAACGAGCGGACTGATCAGTCGGCACGTGAAGGTGGTCGACGGTCGCCTGATCGCGGTCTGCATTTGGGCCAGCGAGTTCTGCTGCCGCAAGTACTTCGATGCAGCTTGGTACGGTAAGGCCGCGGACCTTTGGGGCGATCAGTATCAACTGCGTCTCGAGGTGATCGAGGAACCCCAGGCCGCCTAAGCGCAAGCACCTGAGAGGCATCCGGGCGAGGCCTACAGGCGGTTCGGGTTCACGTGGACAGCGGAGTGCTTCGGCATGATCAGCCATGCCCTGGCCAATCCATTGCAGGTCTCCGATTCCGGCGGCCACGGACCGTGGAATCCCGGCATCGAATCGAGCTTGCCGCGCGCGATCCTTCCCCTGGCCACGGTCTTCCGGACCGAAAACGTCGAGACTGCTCTCGCGGACGCCTATGAGATGAGCGATGTCAGCGGCCTGCCGCTGACCCAGGTCGTCCGTTTCCGACCCGAGCGCCTGGTGGTCCACGAGGTTCTGATCCGCGTGATGGCGGATCTCTCCGTACCGATGGGACAGACCTACGGCGATCTCGGCGTGAATTTCCGCGCGATCGTCTCGACCATCCTCCGCGAAGGCATTGCGGATCATGGCCAGGAGATCTCCGCCCGGCATGCGGAGATCTGCTCCGCCGCCGCAGTGCTCTTGGACAGCGAGATCGCCGCGATGCTGGACGAGCCTCGGCCCGCAGCAGCGGAGCCGGCGTCCTGGCTACGCTTCTGGCCCCTGCGCAGCCGGAGGACGAACCCTCAGGGACAGGGGAGGTGGGACCCGGCGCGCCGAGCCGAGCACCATCTCGAAGCTTGGGAGGCTCGGGCTATAGCGACCGACGATTCCCTTTCCTCGGCGGCCTGCACAGCGCTTCGTTGCGTGATTGCGAGTCTCGTCGGCCGACGTGGTTTCCTGATCCGAGACAGGGGGCTCCTCGGAAGGCTCGCCGGCACCCTCGTGTCAAACGGCTATGGTAGCCGCGCCCTGGGCGAGATGATCGAGCCCTGGATCCACGAGATCGTGGCGCGCCACGGCTACGTCCGCCTGGCGGCGCAGCCAGCCCCGGTGATCCTCAACGTCAAGGGCTCCTCCGCGTCCGGCAAGAGCACGATCCGGCCCTACCAACGGGCACTGGTGGAGGCCTTGGGGCTCGATTGGTTGGACTTCGCACTGATCACGCCCGACGTCTGGCGCAAGTTTCTGCTCGACTACGACAGTCTCGGGCCAGCACGACGCTACGCCGGCCCGCTCACTGGCCACGAGGTCGAGATCGTCGACCGTAAGCTCGACGGCTACATGGCGCGCAAGGCGGATGCCGGCCGCATCTCCCACCTCCTCATCGACCGCTTCCGCTTCGACAGCTTCGCGGTCAATCCCGGCACCGAGATGGGGAGCCAACTCCTCACTCGCTTCGGGCACCAAGTCTACATGCAATTCATGATCACGCCGCCGGACGCCACGGTGGAGCGAGCCTGGAAGCGTGGCGAGCAGTTCGGCCGCTACAAGGCGGTGGAGGATCTGCTGGCGCACAACGTCGAGGCCTATACGGGCATGCCGCGTTTGTTCTTCACGTGGGTGCTGCGGCCCGACAAAGAGGTCCATTTCGAGTTTCTCGACAACAGCGTGCCGGAGGGCCAGCGGCCCCGCACGGTCGCGTTCGGAACGAACGGCGTCATGAACATCCTCGACGTTCAGGTCCTGCTCGACATCGACCGCTATCAGGCGATCAATATCCAGGCGCGCGATCCGGAGGCGGTCTATGTCGGCGTTCCTCCCCGGGAAACGCTCGGGGCGATGCGTTTCCTGCGGGATTGCCTGCGCCGGATGACCACCATCCGCTTCGCCGATCACGCCACCGGGCGCGTGCTAGCGCACCTCGAGAACGGGCGTCTCGCCCGCCTCGCGCCGATGCTCGCGGGTGCGGACCCGATCGTGCATCGGGTGCTGGCCGCCCTGTGCGTGCTCTCGTCGGCGGAGGCGACCGTGGACACCAGCGAGGCCCTCCGGGTCAGCGAGGCGTGCACCCTCGGTGCCTGGGGCGAGGATGCACCGCCCAAACGAACGAACTGACTGCGTTCACAATGGCGCGGCGGCGCCGAAAAATTTCGGCGGCCACCTGTGAATTTGCAATGCAACATGACAAAGCTGCACTGCAATATGTCGTCAGGAGGCCGTCCGTGCTCGTATCCATTCTCATAACGACCGCCGCTCTCATCGCCATGCAGGTCGTGCTGGTTATCAAGCTCGCGGACTGGCTGTCGCAGGAGAGCGGGTCCCTCAAGGGCCACAACGCGGTCGTCGCGGGGGCCGGCAACGGCCGCTTCGCCGGCATCGCCTGAGCCGTTTGAGCGGTCCGAGAACCGGTCGTCCCAAAAATAGCGCGGCGTCGAGGGATCGAGGCCGCGCGAGGTGGGAGAAGACATCGGGTCGAAGGACGGGATCACTCGGCGGCGATTTTCCGGACCGAGCCGATGGCGCCGGACTCCGCGATCTTGAGGCGCTCGGCTTCCGAGTAGCCGAGGACCTCGGAGAGGATTTCCTCGGTGTGCTCACCGAGGAGGGGCGACCGGGTGATCTCGGTCTCGCTCGCCGAGAGCCGGATGGGGTTGCCCACCGTGAGGTACTTGCCGCGTGTGGGGTGATCGACTTCCACCACGGTGCCGGACTTGCGCAGCGACTCGTCCTCCGCGATCTCCTTCATGGAGAGGATCGGGCCGCACGGCACGTGCAGGGCGTTGAGAATTTCCATTGCCTCGAACTTGGTCTTCGACATCGTCCAGGATTCGATGCGGGTGAAGATCTCGTTCAGGTGCGGCAGGCGAGCCTTCGGCGTGGCGTAGTCGGGATGGGTCGCCCAGGCCGGTTCCCCGATCACGTCGCAGATCTGCGGCCACACAGCTCCCTGCGTGATGAAGTAGATGTACGCGTTCGGGTCGGTCTCCCAGCCCTTGCACTTGAGGATACGGCCCGGCTGACCACCCCCGGAATCGTTGCCGGCGCGCGGCACTGAATCCCCGAACGGGATCCCCTCGCCGAACTGGCTATATTCCGGCAAGGGACCGCGCTCGAGTCGCTGCTGGTCGCGCAGCTTGACGCGGCACAGGTTGAGCACCCCGTCCTGCATCGCACAGTCGACGCGCTGGCCAAGGCCGGTCTGGGTCCGGTGATACAGGGCTGTGACGATGCCCAACGCCAGATGGAGGCCGGTGCCGGAATCGCCGATCTGGGCCCCCGTCACCATCGGGATGTCGGTGCGGAACCCCGTGGTCGAGGCGGCACCGCCGACGCATTGCGCCACGTTCTCGTAGACCTTGCAGTTCTCGTAGGCGCCGGGGCCGAATCCTTTCACCGAAGCGAGGATCATGCGCGGGTTGGCGACGTGGATCGCCTCCCACGTCAGACCCATCCGGGCGAGAGCGCCAGGGGCGAAGTTCTCGACCAGGACGTCGCACTCGCCGATCAGGCGCCACAACACCTCGATGCCCTTGGGGTTCTTGGTGTCGAGGGTGATCGAGCGCTTGTTGTGGTTCAGCATCGTGAAATACAGGCTGTCCACATCGGGGATGTCCTGCAACTGCTGGCGCGTGGCATCGCCCACGCCCGGCCTCTCGACCTTGATCACGTCTGCACCGAACCAGGCCAGCAGCTGCGTGCAGGTCGGGCCCGACTGGACGTGCGTGAAGTCGAGGATCTTGACGCCTTCGAGGGCTTTCATGGCACAGGCTCACCTATCCGGGAGACTTTAGCGCGGGCATTCGGCGAGACGACGGCCGGGGGGGATGCCCTCCCGCGGCGGCGTTGACGGCGCCGCCCTGGCTGGAGCGTGCGGAGCGTCCGCAGGAGAGGCCTCCCGCGCGCCGTGCCTCCGGAGACGAAGGCGATCTCCGGAGGTGCCGACGTCCGTCGGTTCAGGCGGTCTTCTTGCGGACCACGGTGCTCGTCGGGTTCAGGCTGCCGATGTTGCCGCTTTCGGTACCGGCGGCCGGGTCGATCACGGCGTTGATCAGGGTCGGCTTGCCCGAATCCATCGCCGCATTCACCGCCTGGGAGAGTTCGTCCGGCGTCGTGACGTGGACGCCGATGCCCCCGAAGGCCTCCATCATCTTGTCGTAGCGCGAGTCCTTCACGAACACCGTGGTGCCGGGATCGCGGCCGGTGGGATCGGTGTCGGTGCCGCGATAGATGCCGTTGTTGTTGAAGACCACGATGCAGACCGGCAAGTCGTACCGGCAGATCGTCTCGACCTCCATGCCGGAGAAGCCGAAAGCCGAGTCGCCCTCAACCGCGAGGACCGGCTTGCCGGTCTCGACGGCGGCCGCCACTGCGAAGCCCATGCCGATACCCATGATGCCCCAGGTGCCGACGTCCAGGCGCTTGCGCGGCTGGTACATGTCGATGATGCCGCGGGCCAGGTCGAGGGTGTTGGCGCCCTCGTTGACGAGGATCGCGTCGGGCCGCTCCTTGATGATGGTCCGGAGTGCACCCAGCGCCCCGTGAAAGTCCATCGGAGCCGAGTTCTTCTTCAGCTTCGAGGCCATCTTGGCGAGGTTCTCCTCCTTCTTGGCCTTGATCGCGTCGGTCCAGGCGGCGGGGGGGGCCTGCCAGTTCTGGCCCATGCCGTCGAGGAGGGCGGTGACGCAGGAGCCGATGTCGCCGACCACGGGGGCGACGATCTCGACGTTCGAGTCCATTTCCTTCGGCTCGATGTCGATCTGGATGAACTTCTTCGAGCCCGGGGCGCCCCAGGTCTTGCCCTTGCCGTGCGAGAGCAGCCAGTTCAGGCGCGCGCCGACCAGGAGGACGACGTCGGCCTCTTTCAGGACCAGGGAGCGGGCCGCGCCTGCCGATTGCGGATGGGTGTCGGGGAGGAGGCCCTTGGCCATGCTCATCGGCACGTATGGGATACCGCTGCGCTCGACGAGGTTGCGGACCTCCTCGTCGGCCTGGGCGTAGGCTGCACCCTTGCCGAGGACGATGAGCGGGCGTTTGGCGCCCTTGAGCACGTCGAGCGCGCGGGTGATGGCGCTCGGGGCCGGCAACTGCGCCGGGGCAGCGTCGATGACCTTGACGAGGGACTTGGCGCCGGCCTCGGCGTCCATGACCTGGCTGAACAGTTTGGCGGGCAGGTCGAGGTAGACACCGCCCGGACGGCCGGAGACGGCGGCGCGGATGGCACGCGCGACCGCGATGCCGATGTCGGCGGCGTGCAGCACGCGGAAGGCGGCCTTGCACAGGGGCTTGGCGATGGCGAGCTGGTCCATCTCCTCGTAGTCGCCCTGCTGCAGATCGACGATCTCGCGCTCGGAAGAGCCCGAGATCAGGATCATCGGGAAGCAATTGGTGGTGGCGTTGGCCAGCGCCGTGAGACCGTTGAGGAAGCCGGGCGCGGAGACGGTCAGGCAGATGCCGGGCTTCTTGGTGAGGAAGCCCGCGATCGCGGCGGCGTTGCCGGCATGCTGCTCGTGGCGAAAGGAGATCACGCGCATGCCCGCGGCCTGTGCGAGGCGGCCGAGGTCGGTGATCGGAATGCCGGGCACGCCGTAGATGTTGTGGATGCCGTTCAGCTTCAGCGCGTCGATGACGAGGTGGAAGCCGTCGATCTGCTCGCCCGCATGATCGGACGTGACACCGACGCCGGTGGCGACGTCGTGGACGGCCTGCGTGGATTCGGAGCCAGCGGTTCTATCCATGGTGTTTCCTCCAGTTTCGGCGCTTCTCATTGGATGGAGCGCCATTCTTGGTCGTTTTCGAGCGTATCGGGCTAAGTGAGACGGGGTCGCGTTCCGGAACGCCCCGAGCGTGCGCCGGGGCGTCGGCCTGTATTCCGGAAATCCTGCCGCCCGGTTCTGGTGAGCTCAGGTTTCCAGCCGGCTTTGGCCGGGAGATACCGTACGATAACAGTCTTCGCCGGATCGTTCACTCGGCGCCTGATGTGCGTTGCGAGATAATCCGGTCCGAGGATTGTGTTGGGTGCAGTGCTGCCAGTCCCGACTACCCGGTTGCCAGTTCAAGAATGGTGGCATACCAAATACCAAGTGTCAAACCGGATCCGGTCGGTGCGCGTGACCGCGGCGGAGATCCCGCCTTCCGAGCCGGAATGATGGCCGGAAGCGGGCGATGCGGCTGGTACAGTGGGAGAGGGACGGTCGGCCCGGCGTCACAGCTTAGTGAGTCGACGCAGCTATGTTGTTGTTGCAGGGGAGATGCTCAAATCTTGTCCCGGCTCAATCGCTCAGCTTTCCTTGTGTTCCGGGAGCGGGTTCGGCATGTTCCAGGCCAAATTAGCGGTGCGTCAGCGTCCTAGCGATCGTTCCAGGTGTAAGCATGGTTGAGTCCACGACTTTTCAGATCAAGCCGCTCGCTGCGACGTCGAGCCTGCGTGCACTCGCCTATGATGCGCTGAAAGAAGCCATCACCAATATGAACATCTACAGCCAGCGCGACGAGGTCAGACTCGACGAGCGGAAGCTGTCTCAGGATCTCGGCGTCAGCCGCACGCCCGTCCGCGAAGCCCTCACGGTGCTGGAGCAGGAGGGCTTCGTCCGGTTCGAGGCCCGCCGCGGCGTCTTCGTCATCAAGAAGTCGAAGAAGGAAATCGTCGCCATGATCCAGGCTTGGTCGGCCCTGGAGAGCATGGCCGCGCGGCTCGCCTGCGAGCATGCCACCGACGAACAACTCGGCTGCCTGCGGGTGCACTTCCCCGAGTTCTACGAGGGGCGTCCCACCGATCATATGGATGAGTACTCGGACGCCAATATCCGCTTCCACCAGAAGATCATCTCCCTGGGCGGCTGCGACGTGATCAAGGACATCACCAGCAACCTGCTCATGCATGTCCGCGGCATCCGCAACACCGCCCTGCGCCAGGGTGATCGGGCGGCGAACTCGATCAAGGAGCATGTCGAGATCATCCAGGCGCTCGAAGCGCGGGATGCGGAGCGCGCCGAGCGCCTGGTACGCGAGCACGGCCTCGGCCTTGCCCGCCACGTGGAGAAGTACGGAGACTATCTCGACTGAGTGCGTCTGGGCGGCGATCCCTCAGTAGGTCGGGACGAGCCGCTCCTCGGGCAGCGGCGCCTCCATGTGAAAGTGCAGGCCGCTCTCCGCATAGTCGATCGTCACGGCGGCATTGCACTGCTGGGCCAGAACGCGCTGCAGCAGGGTGGAGCCGAAACCCTTGCGCGTCGGAGGGGACACCACAGGCCCGCCCGATTCCGTCCAGTCGAGGGTCAGGCGGCGCCCGGTCTCGCCGGGGACGACGTTCCAGACGATGGAGATCCGGCCGCTTGGCGCGGATAGGGCCCCATGCTTGGCGGCATTCGTGGTCAGCTCGTGGAAAGCCATTCCGGTCGGAACGGCAAGGTCGGCCGCCAGCTCGATCACCGGTCCGTCGAGGTGGATGCGCTGACCCTGAGCGTCGTTGTAAGGGCTGAGCTCGTTCTCCAGCAATTCGTGCAGCGGCACGGTCTGCCAGTAATCCTCGGTGAGCAGAGTGTGCGTCTTGCCCAGGGAGACGATGCGGTTCGAGAAGGACTGATAGAAGGTCTCGACGTCATGGGTCGAGCGCGCGGTGGCGCCGAGAAGCCCCTGCACCGTCGCCAGCGTGTTCTTCACCCGGTGATGCAATTCGCGAATCAGCAGGGCCTGACGCTCGTGGGTCTTCTGGCGTTCGTCGAGATGGGCCGCCACCTCCCATTGCCGCCGTCGGGCTCGCAGGGCCGAGCGCACGGCATTGGCGAGCACCGCCGGATGGAACGGTCGCTCCAGCAGGGTAACGTTGCCGAGAAGTCCACTCAAGCGCTCGTCGGGCGAGGCGCCGCGATGGTTGAGCAGGATGAAGGGGAAGTCGGACCAGGGGGGCTGGCGCTCGGCCCATTCGGCGATCACCCGACGGTCGGAGTGTAGGAGCGCCTCCTCGGTGATCACCGCGCAGGCGGCCGCGTCGAGGTCCGTTACGAGGTCGGCCAAGCTGACCTTGATCCGCGAAGCGATGCCGACCTCCGCCAGGATCGCCGCGCCGACCCGCGCATCGCGACCGGCCGGCGCCAGGATCAGGGCGAAAGGCTCAGGCTGCGCCATGGGATCCGGATGGGCTGCCGGTGATCTGCGTGGTTGGCGGCCGATCGTCGAGGAGCTCGGCGCGGCTGCCCTCGAAGGTCGGCACGCCGGTGAGCACGCCACGGAAATCCTTCAGGACCGCCCCGACCCGTAATCCCCCGGAGTCGATCCGGAACTCACGGATCGTGTCCTCATGGGGGCCGGTTCGTTTCTTCAGAACCGAGAGGGCACGGCGCACATGGCCCTCTGCCTCGAAGAAGCGGAGCATCACCACCGTGTCGCTGACGTAGGTGAGGTCGACCGGGGCCTCCATCCGCCCCACCAAGCCGTGTTGAGCGAGCACCAAGATCGTCACCACGCCCTGCTGGTTCAGGTAGGTTGTCATCTCGTGCATCTGCAGCACCAGGTGCGGCTGTCCGGCCATGGCGCTCATGTAGCCTGTGAGGCTGTCGATGACGACGACGCGCGCCTGGTCGGACTCGACCGCATCACGGATGCGCCCGGCGAAGTCGCCTGCCGAGATTTCGGCCGGGTCCATCTGCTCGATCCTCAGGCGGCCGGACGCGATATGAGGGCCGATCGCGAAGCCGATCCCAGCAGCGCGCCGTTGCAGAATGCCGACGGTCTCGTCGAAGCTGATGATGAGCCCGTGTTCGCCCCGGTCGAGCGCAGCCATGAGGTAGCCGAGCGCAAGCGTGGACTTGCCGGCGCCCGATGGGCCGATCACGAGGCTCGTCGTCCCCCGATCGAGCCCGCCCCCGAGGACCGCGTCGAGTTCAGGCACACCGCAGGTGACGGTCTCAGCCTCGAACGTGGCATGATGGTCCGCCGCGACGAGACGGGGAAAGATGCGCACGCCGCCGTGCTTGAGCACGAAGTCGTGGTAGCCGCTCTCGTAGGGCGTGCCCCGCATCTTGATGACGTGGAGCCGTCGTCGCCCGGCCCCGTAAGTCGGCGTCACCTGCTCCAGCCGCAGCACCGCGTGGCTGATCGAGTGCAGGTTGAGGTCGTCGGCCTCGGAGCTGAGGTCGTCGAGCATCAGCACGGTGGCGTCGTTGAGCAGGAAGTAGCTCTTGAGCGCCAGCACCTGTCGCCGGTAGCGCAGGGAGCCCTGCGACAGCAGGCGAATCTCGGACAGGCTGTCGAACACCACTCGGACCGGATTCACGCGCTCGATCTCGGCCAGCGCCATCCGGACCGTCTCGCCAAGTTCGAGGTCGGAGGAGTGGATGAGGCTCTGCTGCTGCTCGGAATCCAGGCTGAGTTCGGGCGGGACCAACTCGTATATCTCGATGCCGTCCAGGGACCAGCCATGGCGCTCGGCGACGGACAGGAGTTCGCGACGGCTCTCCGAGAGAGTGATGTACAGGCCGCGTTCGCCCCGCTTCAGGCCGTCGAGGAGGAATTGCAGCCCGAGGGTGGTCTTGCCGCTGCCCGGCCGCCCCTCGATGAGGTGGGCACGCTGGGCCGCGTAGCCGCCGTGAAGGATTTCGTCGAGGCCCGGAACTCCGGTCGGGATCGGCGCGGCGTCGCCGGCGACGGGGGTCTGCATGGATGATTCCGCAACGTATCGAACGAGTCCCACCATAGGTGCCAGACCCCTCGACGTCGCCGCTATTTATGCCACACCGCCCGCGCGATGCGAGCCGGCCGTCCGGCGTAGTACGCGACGAGCTGCGACCTGGCCGACCGCATCGTCGGACCTTCGGTCCTATCTCGGCGAAGGTTGCCCTTTGCAGAACGGCGAGGGCGCCGTATCAGGGCCAGCCCTTGCAGCGCGGCCGCGACGTCCAGCGCGCCTAACGCCTGTCCTTTCGAGCTGCCGGAGTGCGGAGCACCGATGCGCGAACCGAACGCGGTGGATTTCTGGCGGGGTCTCGCCCTCGTCACGATCTTCGTGAACCACATCCCCGGCAACACATTCGAGCGCTACACCTATTCCCAGTACGGCATCTCGGATGCGGCCGAACTGTTCGTGTTCCTGGCCGGCTGGTCGATCGGGATCGCCACGCGCAACCGTGACGGCAGCCCCGAGCCGCGCCTGAAGACCGTGCTGCGACTGA
Organism: Methylobacterium sp. M6A4_1b; assembly: GCF_053345175.1. Lineage (NCBI taxonomy): Bacteria > Pseudomonadati > Pseudomonadota > Alphaproteobacteria > Hyphomicrobiales > Methylobacteriaceae > Methylobacterium > Methylobacterium sp. M6A4_1b. The sequence continues at coordinate 161,000 of NZ_JBKEZQ010000001.1, read as the reverse complement.
TGTCGCGCACCATCGAGGTGTACCGCGCCCAGATCACCACGATGGCACTCGCCCTCGGTATGATCGCCGGCACAGCCCTGGTTCTCGACAACCCGCTGCTGCTCGAATGGCACAATGCCGGTGGGTTCTTCGCCGATCCGATCCAGACCATGGTCGGATTCGTGCTGCTGACGCACCAGCTCGGTTTCTTCAACATCCTGCCGCTCTACGTCGTGCTCCTCGGAATCGCGCCGGTCTTCGTGCTGATCGGGCGGTTCAGCCGCCTCGCCGCGCTGCTCCTGTCCTTCTCCCTCTACGCAGCGAGCCTCGTCTTCGAGTGGAACCTGCCTTCCTGGCCGGGGGAGGGGGACTGGTTCTTCGATCCCTTCTGCTGGCAGCTCCTTCTCGTCCTCGGCTTCACCATGCAGGACTTCAGCCGGACTTCGTCCTGGCTGAAGCGCTGGTCGCGCCGCCTCGTCCCCCTTGGCGTGGTGATCGTGCTCACCGGTATCGTCCTGTCGGTCCTCGAGTTGCGGCCCGATCCCGTTCTCGTGCCGGATCCGCGCCTCGTCTTCACGTTCGACAAGACCTACCTGTCGCCGGCGCGCGTCATCCACTTCCTCGGCGTGCTCCTCGCCTTTCAGACCCTCTACGCGTTCCTCGCACCGCGCCTGGGCTGGATCACCACCTTCCTGGCTAGCCTCGGACGCAATTCGCTGGCGGTCTTTTCCATCGGCTCACTGCTCAGCCTGGCCGCGCAGCTTGTGCGCTTCTGGACCGGCGGCGGTGTCGTTGTGGACGTTTTCGTCGTAGGGTTCGGCCTGTTCGCACTGGGTTTCACCGCATGGTTCGTCGAATGGCGCTCCCGCAAGCCGCGGCTCTCCTCACCCTGAGCCTCGCTCTCCTCTGCCATGTCGGCGGGGGAGGAGCCTGCGCGCAGGAGCCGGCGGCACACCAGGATCCTGCCAAGGCGGGGTCTCCCCCGCCGACCGTCGTCTCCCCCCCCAGCGTGGCGGTGGCCGGCCAGGGTGCGGATGCGGAGGCCGTCGACGTGACCCTGTCGCCCGAATGCCGGGTGCCCGGATCGAAGCTCTACACGCTGGCGCGTCTCGGCGCGGTCAAGGCCGCACTCAAGGAGAAGCGTCCGGTCCGCGTCCTGGCCATCGGCGCCTCGACGATGGGGCTCGGCTCCTCCGCCACCTACCCGGTGAAGCTCGAGACGGCTCTGGAGCGGTCCTTGCCGGACGTCGACGTGGTCGTGGAGAGCCGGGGGCTGCAGGGCGAGATCGCATCCGGCGCCGGCGAGCGGCTGCGCAGCATGGTGGCCGAACTGGAGCCCGACCTCGTCATCTGGCAGGTCGGCTCCCACGACGCCCTCGCACGCGTCGATCTCGACGCCTTCGGCACGGCCCTCGACGAGACCGTCCAGTGGATCAAGGGACACGAGATCGACGTCGTGCTCGTGAGCCCGGTCTACACCGCAAGTCTCGCTTCGGACGATTACTACACGAGCCTCGTGCGCAAGGTGCAGGAGGTCGCCTTGCGGGAGGGCGTGCCGCTGGTACAGCGCTACGAGGCCATGCGCTATCTCGCCCACCGCAACGACAAGGGCGAGGGGCACCTGCTCGGCAGCCAGTTCCGCCTGAACGATCTCGGGCTGCGCTGCATGGCCGAGCACGTCACCCGAGCCATCACGCTGTCGCTTCTCCAGCCCGACCCGGCCTCGACGGGCAGTGCCGGCCGTCCGGCACTGACCCTGGCACCGCCGAAGGATTCGGCCGGGGCCAAGACTCTGCCGGCACCCGCCGGGCCATGAGCGCGAAGTCTTAACCGATCGGCTTAACCGCGCCGCAACGGCGCGGGGACTATACCCGCCCGGATCGGGCGGGGGCCATTCGGTGAGTACAGCGACGGACAGGATCGGAGCCGCCGGGCGGTGGAGCGGCCTGATGCGGCTGCGCACCGGCGCGGCCGGAGCGGCGGTCCACGTCTTCGCGATCCGCATCGGCGCGGCTGGCTTCGCCTATGTCGGGCAGGTCCTGATGGCGCGCCTCATGGGCGGCACCGAGTACGGAATCTTCGCCGCGATCTGGGTCTGGATCGCGATCCTCGGGCATTCGGCGACCCTCGGCCTGTCGCAGGGCGCCTGCCGCTTCATGCCGGCCGATCAGGCTCGTGGCGACCTCGCCGCCGTCCGCGCCTACCTCGTCGGCGGGGCGATCGTAACCTTGGCGAGCGCCATCGTCGTCGCCCTCGGCGGCCTCGCCCTGATCTGGGTCGAAGGGTCCCTGCTGGAGGGTCCCTATGCCGCTCCGCTCCTGATCGCGGCGCTCGTCCTGCCGCTCTTCGCCCTTCAGGATTATTGCGAGGGCGTCGCCCGCGGCCAGAACTGGGCCGTCCTCGCCATCGCGCCGCCCTACCTCCTGCGCCAGGGCCTGATCATGCTCGCGATGCTCGCAGCGGTAGGTTTCGGCGCTCCGGCGGAAGCCCGCATCGCGGTTCTCTGCACCCTCGCGGCGACGGGCGTCGCCGTGGCGGTCCAGGCGGCCCTGCTGCTCAGGAGCCTGCGCGCAGTTCTGCCGGCCGGGCCGCGCTGCTATGCCTGGCGGCGCTGGTTTCGGGCCTGCCTGCCGATCGCCGCCAGCGATCTCGCCAGTGCCGCTTCCAGCTTCATCGACGTCGTCGTACTGAGCCTGCTCGTCCCACCGGCCACGGTCGGGCTCTACTTCGCCGCGACCCGCATCCAGCAATTCGTTGTCTTCGTGCATTTCGCCGCCACCGCCGCCACCGCACAGCGCTTCGCCGCGGCCCATGCCGCCGGCGACCGGGTACGCCTCGCCGATCTCGTCACCCTGCAGGCGCGCCTGACGCTGGTCGCCACCGCCCTCATCGGGATCGGAGTGATCGCGGCCGCGCCCCTCCTGCTCGGCCTGTTCGGGCCGGAGTTCAGGGACAGCCTGCCCATCCTCGCCGTCCTCGTCGCCGGCAGCATCGCCGCCAGCGCCTTCGGTCCGGGCGAGGACCTGCTCAACATGCTCGGCGGCGAGCGCCTGGCCGCCGGTATCGCCCTGGGAATGCTCGTCCTCGCCGGAGGGCTCTGCTTCGCATTGGTCCCGGCGCTCGGTGTGATCGGGGCGGCGCTGGCGATGGCGATGGCCACCGTCGTGCGCGCCGTCGCCATGGCCTGGGCGGCCCATGCCGTCCACGGCCTGGTCACTCCGGTCCGGATCGGCCTTTTCGGACAGCCGGGCCGATGAGCGCCGTCCACGCTCGCTGGATTGCGGCGCCGGCCTACACGCACGCGATCACCACGCTGGCAGCCCTCGGACGCGAAGCGGCGGCCTGGGACGACCTCTCGGCCCGCTCGGGTGACGCGCATCCGTTCTTCAGCCGGCACGTGATGCAAGCCCATCTGGCGAGTGGTCTTGCACCGCCGAATCTGCGGGTGGTCGTCGTGCGCGGGCCGGATCGTTTGGAAGCGTTGCTGCCGTTCCGAAGGTCCTACGATATTTGCGGCCTCGGTCGGCCCGTGGCGCTGCCGTTCGTCTCGCCCTTCGTCACCGCGACCGCGCCCCTGACCGCCGCAGGTCCCGATCGGCCCGCGATCCTGGCCGCCCTGGTCGAGGGCCTCGCCGCTGCGTCGGGCGGACGTGCCTGGCGCTGGCCGCTCCTCTCTGGCGAGACGCCGCTGGGCCGCGACCTGGTTTCTGCGATGGATGCGGCCGGCTGGGACCTCGGCGAGGTGGCGCGGTTCGAGCGCCCGGTCCTGGAGCGGCGCGCCGATCACGGCGCTTTCCTCGCCGGGCACCCGCATCCCTCACGGCTCAAGGACCTGCGCCGCCGGCAGCGCCGCCTCGCCGAGAGCGGCGCCGTGAGCCTGGAGACCGCGAAGCGGGGCCCTGCCCTGGCACGGGCCGTGGAGGATTTCCTCGGTGTCGAGGCCGCGGGCTGGAAGGGCGCGGCGGGCAGCGCGATGGCCTGCCGACCGGCGCATGCGGCCTTCGCCCGGGCGCTGTTCCGGACGGAGGGCGGTCCAGTCGGCATCCGGGCCGACACTCTGATGCGGGACGGCACGGCCCTGGCCGTCAGTCTGGCGCTGGTGGCGAATGGGACCGCCTATCTCCTGAAGACCGCCTATGACGAGACCGCACGCGCCTTCGCGCCGGGTCTCGTTCTGGAGGCTGAGATCGTGCGGGCGCTGCACGCGGAGGGCTTCGCCGACCGGCTCGATTCCGCCACCCTGGCGGGGTCCGCCCTGGAGAGCCTGTATCGGGAACGCGATCCGATCGCGGAGATCATCGCGGTGCCCGAGGGCGTGCGCGGTCTGGTCAGCCTGGAGCGGCGCCTCCGGCTCGCCCGCTTCGAGGAGAGGGCGCGGGGCGAGGCGCGGCGCCTGCTGCGGCGCTGAAGGCGTTCCCGGCGCGGGGTTGTGACGTGCTCCCCAGTCCGTGCTACTGCGCCGCCTCGGCATGCCAGACAGGACTTTCCATGCGCCGTCCCCTCTATGCCCTCACCGGAGCCTTGATCCTCGCCATGACTGCATCCGCATCCGCCGAGACCATCACCACCCCCTCGGGCCTCCAGTATCGTGACGAGGTCGTGGGCACCGGCCCCGAGCCGAAGGCCGGGCAGAAGGTCAGCGTCCACTACACCGGCTGGCTCGACGAGGGCGGCAAGCCCGGCAAGAAGTTCGATTCCTCGCGGGATCGCGGCACCCCGTTCAGCTTCACCCTCGGTGCCGGCCAGGTGATCGCCGGTTGGGATACGGGCGTGGCGACGATGAAGGTCGGCGGCAAGCGTACCCTGATCATCCCGCCGGACCAGGGTTACGGCCCGCGGGGCGCCGGCGGCGTGATCCCGCCCAACGCCACCCTGATCTTCGACGTCGAGCTCCTCGGCGCGCGCTGACATACCACGCCGGTCGCGTCGAGGTCGCGCGACCGGCGCCCCTCCCGCGCGTCACGCTCCGGCAGGCGGCGCGGAACCGGTGGCGGACGGCCGATGGATCAGGCCGACCTCGCCGGACGGGCGGGCGACGAAGGTGATTCCGGCTGCCTCCAGGGCCTGCCGGATGGCGGCCCGGGTCCGTGGCCGCAGGGCGGCACCCCCGCTCTCCTCGAATCGCTTGATGCTCGAGCCGGAGACCTCGGCGGCGGCGGCGAGGTCCGGGATCGACCAGTCCAGCATCGCCCGGGCGCTTCGGATCAGTGCGCCGGAGACTTCTGTCAGGGCGAGATCGTCGGGCTGGGTCATCACGCTGGCGGTGTTCGTCATGTCGATGACGAGGCCGATCCATTCCCGCACCGACCGGTCGGGGTTGCGGACCGGGACGGCCCGGCTGCTGACCCAGCGGTAGTTTCCGTCGGCCCGGCGCAGGCGGTAATTGGCCTCGTAGGATTCGCTGCGGCCGAAGGCCGTCGCCCAGGTCTGGGCGGCGCGCTGACGATCGTCGGGATGGATCGCCGAGACCCAGCCGCCGGCATGCCACTCCTCCGCGGTCTGGCCCGTCAGGGCGCACCAGCTCGGCGAGGGTCGGCGCACCCCGTCCGGGCTCATCAGCCAGACGACCGCGGCGATCGCCTGGACCAGACCCTCGTAGCGGGCCTGGTTGCGCTGGACCGCCTGCGTGGTCTCGTGGCGTCCGGTGACGTCGAGGAGGATGCCGTCGGCCCGCACCGGGCAGGCATCGGGTCCCAGGACCACGTTCCCCTTGAACTCCACCCACCGGACCGTGCGGTCGAGGCGAACGATGCGGAAGCCGCGATCGACGGGAATGCCGGTCCGCAGCGCGGCCGCGATCTCCTCGAAGACCTCGCCGTCCTCCGGGTGGACGAGCGCGCGCAGCGCATCCAGGCGGGTGGTCTGCGGGGACAGGCCCGTCAGGCGCGCGACGCCGTCCGAGATCGTGAAGGCGCCCGACCGGACGTCGAAGGACCAGAGCCCGATCTGCGCCAGTTCCTCCAACAGCCGAAGGCGCTGGGTGTGCGAGGCCTGAACGGGCTCGCGCGAGTCCTCCCGCGACAGCGACAGTCCGGACCGGACGATGCGCGCGGAAAGCGAGGGATCATCTCTCATGACAGGCTGTGGGCATGCATGACCTACTCATACTTTAGTCCAATGGGACCGGATGTCGATGCTTGTCCAGGTGCAGGCAAGATGAACGCATAAACTTCATCGAAAATGTTGCGCTATGTTTATTGTCCTAGGGCCGGCGGGCCATGCTTAGGCATCGACACGGCCCGACGATCATCGACGAGGTCTCATGTCTTCGTGCGACCGGTCTCCCGATGCCGCTTCGACCTCAGGTATTCGGGCATTCCGGGGCTCGGGATGGAAGTCTCGACGGGATCTCGATCCGGTTGGGTCGGCGCGCAAGACAAGCGCCCGTCGAGGATGCTTTCAGCGTGGTTCTTCGATCGCGATACGAACGACTGGCCGGTCGCACGAAGACTTCGCGGCAACTCGATTTCCCGGTGTCTGGTGTTTTGCGCCGGCGATCCAACGCGCGAGAAGGAATGCGGTCCTGGTCCGAGAGCGGGGCGCCACGAGCGGGTCTATGACAGGTGAAGGTTTAGAACGGATATTTGCAGTCCGGATGCAAGCATCGACCGCCAAAAAGTCTCGTGAACTGCAAGGTGCGCCTTCAAAATTTCGTGAGAAATGCTTACGAATGCAGTGATATCGGCAGATTTTATGCGACCTGTCGATGATTCTCCGATGCGAATACAACGCATCGTGTCGAGGCATCGGCCGCCGCGCCGGGCCGCGCCGGGCCGCGCCATCCGAGTCGCGACGCGGCTGGATTCCTCGGCCCGGAACCTGCGCCGAACCGAAGGCTGACATCGGGCGCCGGTCGTAGCCGCCCGCGTCTGATTCGGACGTCCGGGCCTGGAAAGACGCGGGCGCCGGTGCTCAAGTGCCCCCGAGATGGCGTGCACCGCGAGCGAGTCGCGGGCAGGCAGGAGATCGGCCACGGGGATCGGCGACCGAGCGATGCGATCCAGCCACCGACACGCCGCCGCCATCCGCCCGCAGGGTCGTCCCGTCCCGGTCGCCGTGGCCCGCATGGCCCCGGCCCGATCGCGCTGACGCCCGTCGCAAGGATACGATGACCATGGCTCTGGAACGGAATGCCGCGCTCTCCAGCCCCGAGGCCCGGGGCGCACGCACGGACCTCCTCGGCGCAGCGGCCGACCGGGTCGCGGGGCAGGGCGGTCCCGGCGGCTTCGTCGCCGACCTGTTCGGGCGCGTCCCCCCCGAGGACCTGGCGCCCTACACCGCGCAGGATCTCGGCGACCTCGCCCTCGCGGCCCGGGCGCATCTCGCCGAGCCCCGGCGTCCCGGTGCCCCGGCCAACCTGTCGGTGAGCGACCGCGCCGTGATGCGCGACGGCCGCGCCCGCGACCTGACCATCGTCGAGGTCGTCAACGACAACCGCCCGTTCCTCCTCGATTCCGCCCTGGCCGAATTGACGGAGCAGGGGCTTGCGCCGCACCTCGTCGCCCACCCGATCCTCGGCGTCGAGCGCGACGGGGCCGGCGCCCTGGTCCGGGTGGTCGGCGAGACCACGGCCGACACGCAGGCCGAGTTCGCCCGCGAGAGCTTCATCCACATCCATCTGGACCGGCTCGATGCCGGCGAGGCCCGCACCCGCCTCGTCGAGGGCCTGGCCCGCGTGTTCCGCGACGTCGCCCTGGCCACCGACGACCATGACGCGATGGCCGCCCGCCTCGCCGGCCTCGCGGAATCCTACGCGAACGCCACGCCGCCCCTGCCGGAGGGCGAGGGGGCCGAGGCCCGGGCCTTCCTCGCCTGGCTCGGCGACGGACACTTCACCCTGCTCGGCCTGCGCGAGCACAGCCTGTCCGGGGGGGAGCACGCCCTGGTCGAGGGGTCGGGGCTGGGGCTCCTGCGCGATCCCGCCGTGGCGGTGCTCCGGCGCGGCGGCGCCCTCGTCGACATGACGCCCGAGATCCGCGCCTTCCTCGAAGGCCCGCAGGCGCTCATCATCACCAAGGCCAGCGTGAAGTCCCGGGTCCACCGGGCCGCCCATCTCGACTACATCGCCTGCAAGCTGTTCGATGCCGACGGCAGCCTCACCGGCGAGGTCGGCATCGTCGGCCTGTTCAACCCGAGCGCCTATACCCTGCCGACCCGCGAGATCCCCTACCTGCGCGAGAAGGTGGCGCAGGTGGCGATGCGCGCCGGTCTCGATCCGACCAGCCATGCGGGTCGCGGCCTCCTCGACGTGCTGGAGACCTATCCGCGCGACGACCTGTTCCAGATCGACGGCGACCGGCTCTACCGGTTCAGCCTCGCCATCGCGCATCTCGCCGACCGGCCGCGCCTGCGGGTGCTGTCGCGGCCCGACCGCTTCGGCCGCTTCGTCTCGCTCCTCGTCTACGTGCCGAAGGACCGCTACGATTCCACCGTCCGGGCGCGGATCGGCGCCTACCTCGCCAGCGAGTATGGCGGCCGGCTCTCGGCCGCCTACCCGTACTTCCCCGACGGGCCGCTCGCCCGCACCCACTTCATCATCGGCCTGCCCGAATCCGGCGCGCCGGAGCGCGATCCGGCCGCCCTGGAGGCGGGCATCGCCGCCCTGGTCCGCACCTGGGGCGACGAATTGCGGGCGGCGCTGGCCGAGACCCTCGACGGGCCTGAGGCTCGCGCCCTGGCGGGCCGCTACGGCGAGGCGTTCTCGGCGGCCTACCGCGAGAGCTTCGCCCCGCGGGTCGCCATCGCCGACATCATGACCCTGGAGCGCCTGAGCCCGGAGCGGCCCCGGGCGGCCGATATCGGCCGGCGCGCCACCGACCCGGACTCACAGATCCGCCTCAAGGTCTTTTCGCGCGGCGCGTCGCTCTCCCTGTCCGAGCGGGTGCCGGTGCTGGAGAATCTCGGGTTTCGCGTCGTCAACGAGCGGACCTACCGCATCCTCCCCCCCGGCACCGACGAGGCCGCACGGGTCTGGCTGCACGACATGCTGCTGGAGCGCGCCACGGGTGCCGCCATCGATCTCGCCCGGCTCGAGACCCTGCTGGAGGACGCCCTGCTGGCCCTGGGTACGGGGCTCGCCGAATCCGACGGCTACAATCGTCTCGTGCTGGAGGCCGAGCTGCCCTGGCGCGAGGTCGCCCTCCTGCGCGGCCTCGGCCGCTACCTGCGCCAGCTCCGCATCCGCTACGGCCAGGACTACCTCGCCGCAACCCTCAGCGCCCATCCGGGCGTCGCCCGCGCCCTGGTCGCCCTGTTCCAGGCCCGGTTCGACCCGGCCGCCGGCGGCGACCGCGAGGCGGCCCAGGCGGAGATCCGCGCCGGGATCGAGGCGGAGCTCGCGGCCGTCACCAGCCTCGACGAGGACCGCATCCTGCGCCGCTTCGTCAACCTGATCGAGGCCGCCCTGCGGACCAACTTCTTCCAGGTGGCGCCGGGGGGCGGACGCCGGGAGGCCATCGCCTTCAAGTTCGCCTGCGCCAAGGTCAGCGGCATGCCGCTGCCGCGCCCGTTCTTCGAGATCTTCGTCTATTCGCCGCGCGTGGAGGGCGTGCACCTGCGCTTCGGCTACGTCGCCCGCGGCGGCCTGCGCTGGTCCGACCGGCCGGAGGATTTCCGCACCGAGGTGCTCGGACTCGTGAAGGCGCAGCAGGTGAAGAACGCCGTGATCGTGCCGGTGGGCGCCAAGGGCGGCTTCTTCCCCAAGCGCCTGCCGCCGGCCTCCGACCGCCAGGCCTGGATGGCCGAGGGCACCGAGAGCTACCGGATCTTCATCCGCACGCTGCTCGAACTCACCGACAACATCGTCGGGGACGCCATCGAACCGCCCGCCGACACGGTGCGGCACGATGCCGACGACGCCTACCTCGTGGTGGCGGCCGACAAGGGCACCGCCACCTTCTCGGACATCGCCAACGCCCTCTCGGCGGAACGCGGCCACTGGCTCGGCGACGCCTTCGCCTCGGGCGGCAGCCAGGGCTACGACCACAAGGGCATGGGCATCACCGCCCGCGGCGCCTGGGAGGCGGTGAAGCGCCACTTCCTGGAGATGGACATCGACAGCCAGAGCGACCCGATCACGGTGGCGGGCGTGGGCGACATGTCCGGCGACGTCTTCGGCAACGGCATGCTGCTGTCGCGCTCGCTGCGCCTCGTGGCCGCCTTCGACCATCGCGACATCTTCCTCGACCCGAACCCCGACGCGGCCGCGAGCTTCGCCGAGCGCCGCCGCCTGTTCGACCTCGGGCGCTCGTCCTGGCGCGACTACGACACCGGCCTGATCTCGCCCGGCGGCGGCGTCTATGCCCGCAGCCTCAAGACCATCCCGCTCTCTCCCGAGATCCGGGCCGTGCTCGGCGTCGCGCAGGAGGCGGCGACCCCGGCGGAGCTGATGCAGGCGATCCTCACGGCGCCGGTGGACCTGCTCTGGTTCGGCGGCATCGGCACCTACATCCGCGCCACCTCCGAATCCGACGAGGAGGCCGGCGACCGGGCCAACGACGCGGTGCGCATCACCGGGTCGATGCTGCGGGCCAAGGTCGTCGGCGAGGGCGCCAATCTCGGCGCGACCCAGCGCGGGCGCATCGAGGCGGCCCGCAACGGCGTCCGTCTCAACACCGACGCCATCGACAATTCGGCCGGGGTGAACACCTCCGACGTCGAGGTGAACATCAAGATCGCCCTGATGACCCCCGAGCGCGACGGCCGCCTCGACGGGCAGGCCCGCAACGCCCTTCTGGTGGCGATGACCGACGAGGTCGCCGCCCTGGTGCTGCGCAACAACCAGCTGCAGACCCTGGCGCTCTCGCTGGCCCGGCACCGGGGCCTGTCCGAGACGGGCTTCGCCATGCGCACGATGCAGGCGCTGGAGGCGGAGGGACGCCTCGACCGCGGCGTGGAGCTGCTGCCGGACGATGCCGCCATCGCCGAGCGCATGCGCAAGGGGGAGGGGCTGACGCGGCCGGAATACGCGGTGCTCCTCGCCTACGCCAAGCTCGCCCTCTACGACGCGCTCCTGGCGAGCCCCGCTCCGAACGACCCCTATTTCGACCGGGAGCTGCAGCGCTACTTCCCCGCGGCGCTCCGCCAGCAATTTCCCGACGCGGTGAACGGGCACCGGCTGCGCCGCGAGATCATCAGCACCGCCCTCTCGAACATCATCGTCAACCGGGGCGGACCCTCCCTCGTCACCCGCCTCGTGGAGGAGACCGGCGCCGATGCGAGCGCCATCGCCAAGGCCTATGCGATCACCCGCGACGCCTACGGCCTGATGGACCTGAACCTGGCCATCGACGGACTCTCCGGCGCCATCGGGGGCCAGGCGCAGATCGCCCTCTACGCCGAGGTTCAGGACCTCCTCGTCGGCCGGATCGTCTGGTTCCTGCGCAATCTCGACCTCTCGGGCAGCGTCGCGCCCATCGTGGCCCGCTACCGGGAGGGCATCAGCGCCCTTCAGGGCGCGCTGCCGGAGGTGATGGGGGAGGCGGTGAACCGGCAGCTCGCCGCGCGCGAGGCCGAGCTCGTCGGCCTCGGCATGGCCCCGGCCCCCGCCCGGCGGCTCTCGGCCCTGACCGCCCTGACCTCGGCCCCCGACATCGTCAGCATCGCCGAGACCGGCGGCGGGGCGATGCCCGACATCGCCGCGACCCACTTCGCCCTGGACCGGGCGCTCCAGCTCTCCGAGCTCGCCGCGGCCGCGCGGGAGGTCGCCACCGGCGACACCTACGACCGCATCGCCCTGGAGCGGGCCGTCTCCAACATCGCCACGGCGCATCGCCAGCTCACCGCCGAGATCGTCGGCACGGTGGGCCCCGGCCCCGACGCGGTGGCGGCCTGGAGCCGGAGCCGCGGTGCGGCCCTCGACCATGCCCGCGCCACCCTGGAGGCGGTGACCGCCTCCGGGCTCACGGTCTCGAAGGCGACGGTGGCGGCGAGCCTCCTGGCGGATCTCGCGCGGCCGAAGGGGGCGCCGGCCCAGGGCTGAGCGCCGGCCGGGCCGGGTCCTATCGGGCGAGGACCCGGGCGGCGTCCTTCGTGGTCTCGACCGCGCGCGAGACCTGGCCGATGGAGTGGCCGATCGCCTGGATGTTCTGCGAGATCGCCGTGACGGCGGTCGCGGCATGCTGCATGTTGCCCGACATGTCCTGGGTGACGACGCTCTGCTCCTCGACCGCCGCCGCCGTGCTGATGGCGTAGTCGCGCATCTGCTCCACCGAGTTCTGGATGGTCTGGAGCGACTCGCCGACCTGCTTCGAGACCGCCTGCACGTTGTCGATCTCGCCGGTGATCTGCTCGGTGGCGCGTGCCGCCTGGTTGGCGAGGTTCTTCACCTCCTGCGCGACCACCGCGAAGCCGCGGCCCGCCTCGCCGGCCCGGGCCGACTCGATGGTCGCGTTGAGCGCCAGCAGGTTGATCTGGCCGGCGATGTTCTGGATCAGGCCGACGATGCCGCTCATCGCGCTGGCGGCCTGGGTCAGCTTGGCGGTCGCCTCGGCGGCGGCGACCACCTGCCCCTGCGCGGCCTCGGTGGCGACCCGCGAATGGGCCATGCTCTGCGAGATCTCGGCCACGGAGGCGGCGAGCTCCTCGGAGGCGGCCGCCATGGTCTGGACGTTGCTCGAGGTGGTGCTCGCGGCGGCGTCGGCCTCGCGCGTCTGGGTGTTGGAGAGGAGCACCGCGCCGTCGATCTCGCCGAAGTTCTGGGCGATCAGCCGGCGCAGGTCGTCGAGGAGCGTCACCTGCGCGGTGATGTCGGTGGCGAACTTGACGACCTTGTAGGGGCGCCCGCCGGCATCGAGGATCGGGTTGTAGGAGGCTTCGATCCAGACTTCGCGCCCGCCCTTGGCGAGGCGCTTGTACTGGGCGGCCTGGTAGGTGCCCTGGCGCAGCTTGGCCCAGAACGCGGCATAGGCGGCGCTCTCGCGCTCCTCCCGCTCCACGAACATCCGGTGATGCTGGCCGACGATCTCGGGCAGGGTGTAGCCGACGGCGGCGAGGAAGTTCGCGTTGGCGTCCAGCACGGTGCCGTCGAGGGCGAAGGAGATCACCGCCTGGGCCTTGTGCAAAGCGGCGAGCTGGCCCTGGACGTCGGCGTCCTGCATCTTCTGCTGCGTGATGTCGGTGGCGAACTTGACCACCTTGGTGGGCTTGCCGGCCGAATCGAGGATCGGGTTGTAGGAGGCCTCGATCCAGATCTCGCGCCCGCCCTTGGCCACGCGCTTGTACTGGGCGGCCTCGTATTCGCCCCGGCGCAGCTTGGTCCAGAACGCGGCGTAGGCGGCGCTGTCGCGCTGGGCGGGCTCGACGAAGAGGCTGTGGTGCTGGCCGCGGATCTCCGCGAGCCCGTAGCCGATCACGGCGAGGAAGTTCTCGTTGGCGGTGATCACCGTTCCGTCGAGGTTGAATTCGATGATGCCCTGCGACTTGTCGAGGGCCGCGAGCTTCGCGGCCATTTCGGCGGCCGCCCTGTTCCTCAGACCCAACATCGATCGCCTCGGAGTCGGAACCCGGACGGGTTCAGGTCGCAGCCGCAGATCATCGCCCCGGATGATCCCCCGCGCTGCACAGTGAATCTCGGATACAAAAATTAATTATTCGAAAATCCGCAGGGTTCGCGAGGCGCTTCGGCGACCATTCAGCCTGTGCGAAACACAGGTTTTCTCGACGAAAGCTCTGGAGCAAGCCGAACATCTTCGAATTTGCCTGACGTTCTCGATGCGGGAGTCGTCGACCACTTCGAAATCACGGAGGCGTCCCGTCCCGATGCGATCCGGGTCCGGCCGGCGACGGGGCGCGTGGTTTGTTCCCCCCGCCCGGGATAATGCGCGCCGGCCGCGGCGAGGCGTGTTGGAACTCGCGGGCGCTTGGTGTATGAGCCTGCCCCAAGTGCAGTTTCTGCGCCGATTCGAGGCCGTCTGACCGACGTCCCGCCCGAGAGACATCTCGGGTCCGGGACGTTTTGCAGTTCGCGTCGCGGGGCTCCGGGCGGGTCTCAGGGTCGGTGCCGTCCAACAAACATCGTTTCAGAGGATTGAAACCGTTGCAGGTACTCGTTCGCGACAACAACGTCGACCAAGCCCTCCGCGTCCTGAAGAAGAAGATGCAGCGCGAGGGCATCTTCCGCGAGATGAAGCAGCGCAAGGCCTACGAGAAGCCTTCCGTCCGCAAGGCTCGTGAGAAGGCCGAGGCCGTGCGCCGCGCCCGCAAGCAGGCCCGCAAGACCGCGATCCGCGAGGGCCTGATCGCCGCTCCGAAGCCGAAGCCCCGTTTCGGCGCCGGCGCGCCGCGTCGTCCGGGCGGTTCGCCGTTCGCGCCGACCGCGCCGACCGTGCTGCCGCCCGCCGGCAACGCCTGAGGCCAGACAGGGTCTGCCACGGCCGCGGGTACGAACCGCATCGGCCGTCGCGGCGACCTCGAAATTCGAAACAGTCCGGCCGCTCGGCGGCCGGGCTGTTTCGCGTTTGGGGCCGGAGGCGTCAGGCGGCCCGGGCCGCCACGGTCGCGCGCTCGGCCTGGACCAGCACGTCGAGGGCGCGCCACGGCTTCTGCATGTAGACGGCCTGGCCCGACAGGGCCTCGACGGCGCGGGCATCGCCCCCGGAGGTGAGGACCACGCGGATGTCGGGCCAGCGCCGCTCGACGGCGCTCGCCAGGGCGATGCCGTCCATGCCGGCGCCCAGGCGCACATCGGCGAAGAGCAGGGCGACGTTGCCGCCGGAGCGCTCCAGCACCGAGATCGCGGCCTCGGCCGTGTCGCAGGCGATGACGTCGAGGTCGCTCTCCTCCAGGACGGCGGTGGCGAGGTTGCGGACATCCGCATCGTCCTCGACCACGAGAGCGATCGGGCAGGGGGCGTGTGAGCGATCCATGAAGTCTCCTCGACGGGCGTCTGGCGTGGCGAACGCGCGGAATGATCAGGCGGGACGCGATACGCGGGGGCACGAGGCGCCCGCACGTGGCCCGAGCTGATCCAATGGGATTACTGATTCTCGCCCGGTGATGCTGCGCCGCCACGGTGAAGGGGGCAAGAGTCCGAATCGATGTTCCGGCTATGCGGTTCCCGCATCGGTGATCGGTTCGTTCGCCGCATTCCCGCCGGGCTCGCATGATGAGTGCCCCGCAGGGCGCCGTTCACCGGGACACAGCCGGGGCCGGGGCGGTGCGCCTCTTGCATAGTCGGCTCGGCAGGAGGTCTGGCGCGTGGCCCCTGTTAACCACTCGTTCACCGCGGTAGCCTGAACTTCACCGTCGTGCGGGTCGAAGAGGTTGCAGGAGACGGACGTCGCCCCAGGGCGGCGACCGGTTCGGTCGCGTCGTTGAGATCAGGGGGTGTTTGTCCGTCATGTGCCGCTTTCTCGCCTATTCCGGTGAGCCGGTCTTCCTGACCGACCTCGTCTGCGCACCGACGCACTCGCTGGTCCACCAGTCGCTCCACGCGGCCGAAGCAAAGACGGAAACCAACGGCGACGGCTTCGGCATCGGCTGGTACGGCGAGCGGGTCGAGCCGGGGCTGTACCGCGACGTCTGCCCGGCCTGGTCGGACGAGAACCTCGTCAACCTCTGCCAGCAGGTGCGGGCGCGGATGTTCTTCGCCCATGTGCGGGCCTCCACGGGCACCGCCACCACCCGGGCGAACTGCCACCCCTTCGCCCATGGCCGGCACCTGTTCATGCATAACGGCCAGATCGGCGGCTATCACCGCATCAAGCGCCGCCTCGAGGCGCTGATTCCCGACGCGCTCTACGACGTCCGGCGCGGCACCACGGATTCCGAGGCGATCTTCCTCCTGGCACTCGCCAACGGCCTCGCCGAGGACCCGGTCGGCGCCATGGCCCGGACGCTCTCCACCGTGCGCGACCTGATGCGGGCGGCCGAGGCCAGCGAGCCGCTGCGCTTCACCGCCGTCGTGACCGACGGCGAGACGCTCACGGCCTTTCGCTGGGCCTGCGACGGCTCGCCTCCGAGCCTCTATTACCGGCAGACCGAGACCGGCCTCGTCGTCGTCTCCGAGCCGATCGACGGCTGCCGGGACGGCTGGAAGGTCATCCCCAAGGGCGGCACGCTCCAGGCCCGCCGCGGCGGATCGGTGATCGTCACCGGCCCCGACGCCGCGGCCGAGCGCATCGCCGCCTGAACCGATCGTCGGGCGAGCCCCGTCCGGGGCGGCCCCGCGCATGCGCTCCTCTCGTCACAGGCACGACACGCGCCCCTGAACACTGCCCGCAGGCGGGCCGGGGCGACGGCGCTCGTGCCGGCGGCTTTCCCCGGTGCCGTCGCGACCGCGCGATCTCGCGGCCGCAGCGGATCCTCCGAAGTCTCTTCCTGAAATCGTCGACCCCGCCATCGTCCGCAGAGGGTTGCGGCAGGCACGCGAACGGCGGACAACCCGGGTCCATGGCCATGCGGGAGCCGCCGATGACGTATCCGAACGTGACGCTGCACATCGCCGGAGCCTGGACCGACGGGGCCGGCTCGGAGACCCTGCCGGTGCTCAACCCGGCCACCGGCGAGACCCTGGGCGCCCTGGCGGTGGCGACCCGGGCCGATCTCGACCGGGCGCTGGCGGCGGCCGAGCGGGGCTTCGCCGCCTGGCGCAAGGTCTCGGCCTACGAGCGCGCCAAGGTGCTGCGCCGGGCCGCCGACCTCCTGCGCGAGCGGGTGGAGGACATCGCCCGCACCATGACCCTGGAGCAGGGCAAGCCGCTCGCCGAGGCGCGGGTGGAGATCCTGGCCGGCGCCGACGTCACCGACTGGTTCGCCGAGGAGGGCCGCCGCGCCTACGGCCGGATCATCCCGGCCCGCGCCGACGGGGTCGTCCAGATGGTGCTGCGCGAGCCGGTCGGCCCCGTGGCGGCGTTCACGCCCTGGAACTTCCCGATCAACCAGGCGGTGCGCAAGGTGGCGGCCGCCCTCTGCGCCGGCTGTTCGGTGATCCTGAAGGGGCCGGAGGACACCCCGGCGAGTTGCGCGGCGATGATCCGGGCCTTCCTCGATGCCGGCGTGCCGGGGGACGTGCTCTCCCTGGTGTTCGGCGATCCGGCCGCGATCTCGGGCTACCTCATCCCGCACCCCGTCATCGCCAAGATGTCGTTCACGGGCTCGACGCCGGTGGGCAAGGAGCTCGCCGCGCTCGCGGGCCGGCACATGAAGCGGGCGACGATGGAGCTCGGCGGCCACGCGCCCGCGATCGTGTTCGAGGATGCCGACGTCGAGACCGCCGTGGCGGTGCTCGGCGCCAACAAATTCCGCAATGCCGGACAGGTCTGCGTCGCCCCGACCCGGATGCTCGTGCACGAGGCCGTCTACGACCGGTTCCGCGACGGCTTCGTGGCTCTCGCGGAGGCACGCCGGGTCGGCGACGGGCTCGACCCCGAGACCACCATGGGTCCGCTCATCCACGCCCGGCGCCTGGAGGCGATGGAGACGCTCTGCGCCGACGCGGTGGCGCAGGGGGCCGAGCTGCGCACCGGCGGCAAGCGCATCGGCAACCGCGGCAACTTCTTCGAGCCGACGGTGCTCTGCGACGTGCCGGCCGGCGCCCGCATCATGAACGAGGAGCCCTTCGGCCCGGTGGCCCTGATCCAGCGCTTCTCCGACGACGCGGCCGCCTATGCCGAGGCCAACCGGCTCCCCTATGGCCTGGCCGCCTACGCCTATACCCGTTCGGCCGCGCGGGCCGTCGAGGTCGCCGCCCGGGTCCAGAGCGGCATGGTCGGCATCAACCATCACGGCCTCGCCTTCCCCGAGACGCCCTTCGGCGGCGTCAAGGATTCCGGCTACGGCAGCGAGGGCGGCTCGGAGGCCCTGGAGGCCTACCTGACCAGCAAGTTCGTCAGCCAGGCGAGCGTCGGCGGGTAGGGGGCTTCCTCTCCCCCTGTGGGGCTATCGGATCTCCACATCCGGATTTTCGAAAAGCTCGACGCGTCCCTCTCCCCCTTGTGGGGAGAGGTCAGGAGTGGGGGTGGCTGGGTGACCATCAGCCGGCCGAGGCCAGCGGAGCCACCCCCACCTCCCACTCCTCCCCGCAAGGGGGAGGAGCGTCCTGCGCCCACCCCTTCAGTAATGCGGCGGCGGCGGCTCCGGGGCGCCGGAGGCCGGGCGGCTGGCGGCGGCCTCCACCTCCTCGACGAGCTTGGCCATCTGCCGGGTGATGGCGTCGATCTGGCGCCACTGGGCCGTGATCGTCGTGTTGAGATCGTCGATCACCACGTCCTGCTCGGTGAGTCGCATCTCCAGGGCATCGATGCGGGCGGAGAGGTCGGTCATCGCGGGGCCTCGAACGTCGGGGAAGCGGACATCAGGGTTTCCGGGGCGTGGTCGGGCCGCTCCACCAGGGCGGGGCCGAGCGCGATGCGCCCGTCGAAGACGAAGCAGTCACCGGTCCAGCGGTTCTCGCCCTCCGGCACCGTCTCCAGGTAGCGCAGGATGCCGCCTTCGAGATGGCGCACGTCGGCGAAGCCCTTCGCGCGCATGTAGGCGCCCGCCTTCTCGCAGCGGATGCCGCCGGTGCAGAACATCGCGACGCGGGGATGGGCCGCCGGGTCGAGGCCGTCGACATAGGCGCGGAACGCGCTGAACCGGGTGATCCCCGGATCGACCGCGCCGGGGAAGCTGCCGAGCGCCACCTCGAAGGCGTTGCGGGTATCGATCAGGAGAAGGTCCGGCGTGTCGAGGAGCGCGTTCCAGGCCTCCGGCGCCACGGGGGTGCCGGCGCCGTTGGCCGCATCGGTGACGCCGTCGTCGAAGGTGACGATCTCGCGCTTCACCCGGACCTTGAGCTGCCGGAACGGCGGCGCCTCGGCCTGCGAGAGCTTGCAGTCGAGGCCGGCGAGACGCCCGCCGAAGAGCGGGCCGGTGCGCAGCGCCGCGAGGAAGGCGTCGATGGCCGCCGCCGGTCCCGCCACCGTACCGTTCAGCCCTTCGGGCGCCAGCAGCAGCGTGCCGGTGAGGCCGAGCTCCGTGCACAGGACCTGCAGCGGAGCCTCCAGGGCGGCGACGTCCGGCAAGGCGACGAACTGGTACAGGGCGGCGACGGTGAAAGGCATCGGGGGCAATCGCAGGGCGGTGCGCGCAAGGGCGGGGCGCGGCAGGAACGGGACAGGGGTCAGGGGGCGGCGGAATCGATCCGGCGCAGCACGAAGGTGGTGCCCACCTCCGGGTCGCGGCGCCAGCGCCCGTCGCCGGCGGCGATGAGATTCACCGTGTGGCCGCGGCGGGCGTTGAGGGTGAGGCGCCCGTTGGCGAAGCGCCAGGTGATCGGGTCGAAGACCGTCAGGCCGCCGTCGCGACAATTGTCGAGGATGCGCACGGGTGCCGGCGCGGTGCCGGGCGTCAGCGCGATCCGGCAGACGTCCTGTTCGCGGTAGCGGTCGAGGGCGTAGGTGCCCGGCGCCGGGCCTTCGCCCGGCGGCGCGGCCTCGGGCGCCGCGGTGCTGCGTGCGTCCGGGGCGGCGCCGGCAAAGCCGGCACCGGCGTAGCCGGCACCGGGGCTGGTGGGGACCGCGTCGGTGGGCGGCACCATGGCGACGATCTGGAGCGGCACCAGGCTGAAATGCTCGTCGCCCGCCGCGGCCACGAGGCTGCGGGCATCGACCCGGGCGCCGAATTGCAGCACCGGGCGGACGTCCTTGTCGACGAGGCGCAGGTTACCGTCGGCGAAGAGCCAGCCGGCGATGTGGTTGAGGATCGGCAGGGCGCGGCGGCATCCGGCCGGGAAGGAGAGCCGCCGGCCCGCCGGCCCGCTCGCGCCGGAGAGGGTCAGGACGCAGCGCCGGGTGCTGCCGTCCCGCGACAGGTCCCAGGTGCCCGGCACCCCGGCGATGTCGCGGGGCAGGCTCTCGACGAAGGGCTGCTCGGGCGTGCCCGCGGCCGGGGCGGGCGCCGCTTCCTGGCCCGGCGCGGGGGCCGCGTTCTGGCCCGGCGCGGGGGCCGCCTGTGGGGCCGGGGCGGTCTCCTGCGCCAGGGCAGGCCCCGCCAGCGTGAGTCCTGCGAGCGTGAGTCCTGCCGGCGTGAGACCCGCCGGCGCGAGTCCGGCCGAGGCGAGTCCCGTCAGGCCGAGGGCGAGGGCGGCGATGAGGCGGGCGCGGATCATGCCTTGGCCGTCCAGGGCGTCTCCGCCACCGGCGTCAGCGGCCCGCGTCCGTCGAACCAGGCGATGAGGTTGTCCACCACGAGCCGGCCCATGGCCGCGCGGGTCTCCACCGAGGCCGAGCCCACATGCGGCAGCAGCACCACGTGGTCCATGGCCACGAGCTCGGGCGGCACGTGCGGCTCGCGCGCGAAGACGTCGAGGCCGGCGCCCAGGATCGTGCCGGCCTGGAGCGCCCGGATCAACGCCGCCTCGTCGACGAGGCTGCCGCGGGCGACGTTGACGAGGAGGCCCTGCGGCCCCAGCGCCTCCAGCACCGCCGCGTCGACGATCCCATTGGTCTCCGGCCCGCCCGGCGCCACCACCAGGAGCACGTCGGAGGCCTCGGCGAGACCGAGCAGGGTGGGGTGGTAGGCGTAGGCCACGTCGTCCTGCGGCCGGCGGCCGTGATAGGCGATCGCGACCCCGAAGCCTTCGAGGCGCCGGGCGATGGCGCGCCCGATCCGCCCGAGGCCGAGGATGCCGACCGTGCGCCCGCGCAGCGTGGGGGTCAGCGGATAGGTCTGGCGCGGCCAGTGCCCGGCGCGCAGGTGGCGGTCGGCCTGGGGGATCTGGCGCACGGTGGCGAGCAGCAGGCCGAGGGCGAGGTCGGCGACCTCGTCGGTGAGCACGTCCGGCGTGTTGGTGACGACGACGCCCTGCGCGGCGGCCGCGCCCGTGTCGATGGTGTCGTAGCCGACGCCGAAGCTCGCGACGATCTCGAGGGCCGGCAGGCGCGCCAGCAGGGTGCGGTCCACCGGCGCCTGCGCCCCCGTCGCCAGGCCGCGGATGCGCGGGCCGGTCTCGGCCAGGAACGCCTCCGGGTCGGGGGCGGTGTCGAGCCGGTGCAGGGTGAAGCGGCGCGCGACGGCGTCCATGACCTCGGGATGCATCGCCTTGAGCATCAGGATGTCGATGGGCTGCATGGGGATCTCGGCGGATGTCGGGGTCGGCGCGGGGCCCGGCGGGGCCTGGACGCCGACAGCTTTAGGCTGCGGGTCCGGACCGGTCCAGTGACCGCGAGCGGCCTCCGGACACCCCATGCGGGCGCCTCCGGGCTGCCATCCGCCCGGCGCAGTGAGGCCCCCACTTCCGCCGTGCGCCCTGGAACACTACTAAAGGGAGACCCGAACCCGTTTCCCGACGAACAACCAGAACAGCCACGCCATGACCGCGCCGCGCACCCTCTACGACAAGATCTGGGACGACCACGTCGTCGATGTCGAGCCCGACGGCTCCACGCTCCTCTACATCGACCGCCACCTCGTCCACGAGGTCACCAGCCCCCAGGCCTTCGAGGGCCTGCGCGTGGCCGGGCGCCGGGTGCGCCATCCCGAGAAGACCCTCGCGGTGGTCGACCACAACGTGCAGACCTCCGACCGCCGCTTCGGCATCGAGGACCCGGAGAGCCGCATCCAGCTGGAGGCGCTGGCCGAGAACGTGCGCGACTTCGGCATCGAGTTCTACGACGCGCTCGACCGGCGCCAGGGCATCGTCCACGTGATCGGGCCGGAGCAGGGCTTCACCCTGCCGGGCCAGACCATCGTCTGCGGCGACAGCCACACTTCGACCCACGGCGCCTTCGGGGCGCTCGCCCACGGCATCGGCACCTCGGAGGTGGAGCACGTGCTCGCCACCCAGACGCTGCTGCAGAAGAAGGCGAAGAACATGCGCGTCAGCGTCGACGGCACCCTGCCGCCCGGCGTGACGGCCAAGGACATCATCCTGGCGATCATTGGCGAGATCGGCACCGCCGGCGGCACCGGCTACGTCATCGAATACGCGGGCTCGGCGATCCGCGCCCTCTCGATGGAGGGCCGGATGACCATCTGCAACATGTCGATCGAGGGCGGCGCCCGCGCCGGGCTGGTGGCGCCGGACGCCACCACCTACGCCTATGTGGAGGGCCGGCCGAAGGCGCCCAAGGGCGAGGCCTTCGCCCGCGCCAGGGCCTACTGGGAGAGCCTCGTCACCGACGAAGGCGCCCATTTCGACCGCGAGGTGCGCCTCGACGCCGCCAACCTGCCGCCGATCGTCAGCTGGGGCACCAGCCCGGAGGACGTGGTCTCGATCTCCGGCGCCGTGCCCGATCCGTCGGGAATCGCGGACGAGAACAAGCGCCAGTCCAAGGAGAAGGCCCTCGACTACATGGGCCTGACGCCGGGCACCAAGATCACCGACATCACCCTCGACCGGGTGTTCATCGGCTCCTGCACCAACGGCCGCATCGAGGACCTGCGGGCGGTGGCCAAGATGGTCGAGGGCCGGAAGGTCCATGCCAGCGTCTCGGCCATGGTGGTGCCGGGCTCCGGCCTCGTGAAGCAGCAGGCGGAGGCCGAGGGGCTCGACCGGATCCTCAAGGCGGCCGGCTTCGACTGGCGCGAGCCGGGCTGCTCGATGTGCCTCGGCATGAACGCCGACCGTCTGAGCCCGAACGAGCGCTGCGCCTCGACCTCGAACCGCAACTTCGAGGGCCGCCAGGGCCATCGCGGCCGCACCCACCTCGTCTCCCCCGCCATGGCGGCGGCGGCGGCCGTGGCCGGCCGCTTCGTCGACATCCGCGAGTGGCGCAGCGAGGCCTGAGCCCCGCGCGCCGGGCCGGCCGAAAAATCCGCGCCGAAGCGGCACGAATCCCCGCGGGGGCGGATTGACGACCGGCCCGCCCCCGCCTAAACGAAACCCCGTCGGCGCCGCAGGGCGGCCCCGGCGAGCCCAGGTGGCGGAATTGGTAGACGCGCTGGTTTCAGGTACCAGTCTTGCAAGAGGTGAAGGTTCGAGTCCTTTCCTGGGCACCAATGTTCTGAGCAACGTCTACGGCTCGGAAACTTAAAGACCGGATCCGGTGTCGAGATTAGCGGACAGCGCTGTAGCGGCGTGTGACACGCTTCTTACCTTCCACCATCCGATGATGCCGTCAGACATCTCCAATCCGCGATCCAAATCGCTCCGCGACGTCGAGAACCGGCTCTTCGGTATTGGCCGGTCCCTTCCCGTGCATCGCTGCTTCGCGATCCTGTCGCCATGGGCGGTGAGAACCTTTCCAGGTCCCTCCGCTGAGACGTCGCCGTTGTCGGCCGCCGCGACGTCCATCGCGGCCGGAAGGTCGCCCGAATGGCGCGGTGCCGCGGCTCCGGTCCGAGCGCTCCTCACGCATGGATCGGTTCCTGCATCGCGCACGTTTCCCCATGGTGCGTCACAGCATGAGGATGCCGCGATGTGGTCGCTGCTCGAAGCCCCCGAAGACTGGGATGCGATGGCGAAAGCGGCGCGGGAGGCCATCGACCGGCGCCTGCAGGACCTGACCGGCGACGAGGCGGTACGTTTCTGGTCCGCCGTGGCGAAGGTCTATGCCCGGGGCCTGCCGGAGATCGCGGCCGCCGCTCCGGTGGTCCTCCCGCCGATCAATCCGCGTCCAGACCGTACTCCGCCAGAAGCGCCGCCCGCCGGCCTCGCAGCGCCAGCGCCTTGACGGCGTGGTTGCGGCTCGTCGTGAGGATCGCGGCCGCCGCGCCCTGCTGAGACCCGCGCATCCTGTCGGCCAGGGCGGCGAGTTCCGAGGCGGCCGCTTCCTCGGCCGCGATGCCCGCCCGGAGGGTATCGAGCACGGCCTGCACCATCGGAATGACCTGGGGGTACCGAACGTCGTCTCTCATCCCCGGTCCCTCTCTCCTTGCGCCCCGTAGCGCGCCTCGGACTGACCGGGCGCGCCCTTGCTCTCGAGCGATCTGCGAGAAAGTAGCTTTTTGCGCTCAGGGAGCAAGCGGGTGTGCAGCCTCGCGGCGGTCCTGCGGCGGTGCCCGAACGAGGCGGTGCCGGCGGTGCGCTTCCGAGCGTCGCGGGTCGAACGAAGTCGCGTCGCGGCATCACCTCAATCGGACGGCCTGGATGATCTCGGGCTTCGAGGCGTGGACCGCGACGAAATTCGGCGGCCCCTGAAAATTCTCGTCGCGCGCGTCGTAGCTTCTGAAGGCGGCGCCCCGGGGCATGATCGGGCCGAGAACGAAGCCGTGGCCGGTCAGCACGCGCCAGAAATCGAGCAGCAGGAACTTCGAGTAGATGTTGATCATGCCGTATTCGAACTGGATGACCGAGATCCGCCCCTCCGTCAGCATGCGGGAGAAGCCCTCCAGAACCAGATGTTCGGCGCCTTCGACGTCGACCTTGAGGAAATCGATCTGCGTGATGACGCGCTCCGCGCAGTAATCGTCGCCCCGGACGACCTCCACGCTGCGCTTGGTCCAGGTGCCCTTGTTGATGGCGGTGCCCTCGATCAGGGAGCTCAGACCGTCCTTCCTGGGATTGACGTTGATCTCCACGGAGCCCGGCGTGTCGGACAGGCCGAAATTGTTCGCGACCACCCGGTCGGAACGCACGTTCGCGACGAACTTGGCGTAGGTCTCCGGAACCAGCTCGAAGGCGTGCAGCTCGGCGTCCTCGAACCGGGCCAGGCAGGCCTTGGCGTATTCGCCCTTGTTCGCGCCCACGTCGAAGATGGTCTTCGTCTCGAAGCGGGCGAGCCGATCCAGCAGATGGTACTCGCCGTTGGTCTTCATGTCGTAGTTCAGGTTGTTGTAGCTCTTCGTATACGCATGCGCCACGTGATACGCGGCGGTCGAGAGCGGGCCGAAATTCTGCGACAGCAGACGGTTCACCGTGCGGACGGCGCGATCGAGCAGGCTCATGAATGGGGTCTCCGAAGGCAGGTCTGGTCCGCGGGCGCCGCGCGACCTCGGGGAGCCGGTCCCGGGACGTCACCGCAGGGCGGGGCCACCGGGCGGGGCGGGGCCGGGACGGCTTCGCTCAGTGCAGCGTGCCGCCGGCCGGCTCCGGGACCGGTGCGAGCACCAGGGCCTCGGCCAGCGGGAATTCGAGCACGATCTCGCCGGAGGCGTCCTCGACGAACAGCACGGCGCGGAGGAGCTGCGGATCGCTGTCGGCGCCCTGGAGGAGCTGGCGGGCCAGGAGGCGCGCGGCGTCCCAGGCGGCGTCCGCGCTCGGCAAGTCGCGGCCGTCAGGATCCACCACCACGTCGTCGCCGATATGCGTGTGGAAGTAGTAGCGCTGCATCGATGCGGATCCCATTCTGCGCCGCCCGGTATTGGCGCGTCCCGGGGAGATAGGAGCGCGCAGGGCCGCGGGGCAGGGGGTCAGCGCTTCTTGCCGAGTTCGGCCGCGATGTCCTTGGTCATGCGGCCGACCTTGCGGTGGGCCGCCGTAAGCTGGTCCTGGGTGACGCCCCAGCGCTTCATCCAGAACTCCACCGCCTTGCGCTCGGAGAGGTCGAGGCGTTCCTTGTCGATGAAGCCGCGCTTGTCCTTGAGGCCAGCCATGAGAGATCCCGTCCGGTCGGGCGCAGAACGGCGCCGGACCGGGATATGGGATGCCGGGGCGGCCGGCGCGAGGCGGCGCGGGTCTGTCCGCACCGCCTCGCGAGTCTTTACGGACCGTTCCGGCGGAGTCCGCCGACGGGATCGGCGGGCGGGGTCAGCGCGTGGGCGCGCCGGTGCCCTTACCGGCCGAGCCCGGCGAGGCGCCCGAGCCGGCATCGTTGGCGCCCGTGCTGTTGGCGGTGCCGGACCGGCTCTTGTCGCCCGTGGAAGGCCCGCTGCCGGCGGCGCCCGGGGACGAACCGGCGCCGGCGTCGTTCGGGCCGGTGGAGTTCATGGTGCCGGACTTGGTGGTGCCGGAGCCGCCTTCCGCCGCGAGGGCGGCCGATCCGAGAAGGAGGGTGCTGGCGAGCGCGACGGCGAAGACCTTCATGACGTTTCTCCCTGATGTTTGGCGTGAAGCACGCAGGAGAGTAACGCCGCGCCGGCGTGGCATGTTCGGCCCAGGCCCGTCCGGGGCGCCTTCGCGGGCTCGAGCGGACGGCGGCGACGGGCCCCTCGCTGTGGATACTGCGCCGTCCGACTGGCGTGCTGCACAAAAATTGCACAGGCAGGACGGCACGCTTCAGGAAAGTCGATTCGCCGATGCCGCTGACCAAACGCCGCCTCCTCGTCGCCCTCGCCCTCGGCGCCGCCCTGCTGTCCTCCGCCGGGGCGCAAGCGCAGGACGCGCTGGCGGGGATCGCCAAGGCCAAGCTGGTCAGGATCGGCATCCCCACCGACTACCCGCCCTACGGCTTCGCCGGGCTCGACCTGCAGCCATTAGGCCTCGACGTCGACGTCGCCAACCTCATCGGGGCGAAGCTCGGCGCCAAGGTCGAGTTGGTGCCGGTCGTGAGCGCCAACCGGATTCCCTACCTGCAGACGAAGAAGATCGACCTCATCGTCTCGACCCTCGGCAAGAACGAGGAGCGCATGAAGATCATCGACTTCAGCGCCGCCTACGCGCCGTTCTACCAGGGCGTGTTCGCCCTCAAATCCCTGAGCATCAAGAGCTTCGACGATCTCGGCGGCAAATCCGTCGCGGTGACCCGCGGCGCCATGGAGGACGAGATGCTCGGCAAGGTCGCGCCGGCCTCCACCCAGATCCAGCGCTTCGAGGACCAGGCCGCGACCACCGCCGCCTTCGCCGCCGGCCAGACCCAGGTGATCGCCACCAGCGTCTCGAATATCGGGGTGCTGACGCGCAAGAACCCGAGCCTCGGGGTCGAGTACAAGCTCCTCCTGCGCGACAGCCCCTGCTTCGTCGGCGTCGCCAAGGGCGAGGACGCTCTCCTGAAGAAGGTCAACGAGATCGTGCTGGCGGCCAAGGCGGACGGAACCCTGGAGGCCCTGTCGCAGAAATGGCTCAAGCGCGGCACCGGCGACCTGCCGCTCTGATCCGTCCCGCCCGCACGGTCCGCCCCGGTGCGGACCGTGCGACCGTCGACTCCCGGGTTCGTTCGCCACGATGCCGCTGCAACTCGATTTCGCGAGTATTCTCGTCCAGTGGCCCCTGCTCCTGCGCGGAGCGGCCTGGACCGTCGGGTTGACCGCGGTGGCGACGCTCCTCGGCGCCGCCCTGGCGATCGCCTGCGCCTGGGCGCGCTCCGGCGGACCCCTCGCCCTGCGCTGGCTCGTGGGGGCCTATGTCGAGCTGATCCGCAACACGCCCTTCATCGTCCAGCTGTTCTTCATCTTCTTCGGCCTGCCGGAAGCCGGCATCCGCCTGTCGCCGGCGACGGCCTCGGTCCTCGCCATGACGATCAACCTCGGCGCCTACGCCACCGAGATCCTGCGCGCGGGCATCGAGGCGACGCCGCGCGGGCAGATCGAGGCCGCCGAGAGCCTCGCGCTCACCCGGGCCCAGGTCTTCACCCGGGTGGTGCTGCCGCCGGCCCTCGGAAAGGTCTGGCCGGCGCTCGTCAGCCAGATCGTGATCGTCATGCTCGGCTCGGCCGTCTGCGGGCAGATCTCGACCGAGGAGCTGAGCTACGCCACCAACCTGATCCAGAGCCGCAACTTCCGCGCCTTCGAGACCTACATCGTCGGCACGCTGTCCTATCTCGGCCTCGCGATCCTGGTCCGGAGCCTGCTCAACTGGGCCGGGCCGCGCTTCCTGTTCGGCCGTTAGGGGAGCGCCATGCCGGACTTCACCCTCTGGGACATCCTGCGCAACCTCGCCCTCGCGGCGCGCTGGACCGTGGCCCTCTCCCTCGTCGCGTTCCTGGGCGGCGCCCTGGTCGGCCTCGTCCTCCTGCTCGCCCGCCTCTCCGGCCGGGTCTGGCTCGGCCGCGCGGTCGGCGCCTACGTCCAGCTGTTCCAGGGCACGCCGCTGCTGATGCAGCTGTTCCTGCTGTATTTCGGCCTCGCCGCGGTGGGCTTCGACACCTCCGCCTGGCTCGCCGCCTGCGTCGCGCTCACGCTCTACGCCTCGGCCTACCTCACGGAGATCTGGCGCGGCTGCGTGGCCGCCATTCCGCGCGGGCAATGGGAGGCCTCGGCGAGCCTCGCCCTCAGCTTCGGCCAGCAATTCCGGCACATCATCCTGCCCCAGGCCCTGCGGATCGCGGTGGCGCCCACGGTGGGCTTCCTCGTGCAGGTCGTGAAGGGCACGGCGCTCGCCTCCGTGATCGGCTTCGTCGAGCTGACCAAGGCCGGCGGCATGATCGCCAACGTCACCTACGAGCCGATGCTGACCTATGCCTGCGTCGCGCTGATGTATTTCGTCCTGTGCTTTCCCATCAGCCTCTGTGCCCGCCTCCTCGAAAGGAAACTCGCGATGAGGACCCTCGCATGAGCGCCGCCCCGAACGCGGCCGGCGAGCCGCATACGCAGGTCGGCGCGCCGATCCTGCGCATCACGGCCCTGCGCAAGTCCTACGGCACGCACGAGGTGCTGCGGGGCATCGACCTCGACGTGGCGCGGGGCGAAGTGGTGGCGATCATCGGCAAGAGCGGCTCCGGCAAGAGCACGCTGCTCCGCTGCATCAACGGCCTGGAGGTCTTCCAGCAGGGCTCGCTGATCGTTGACGGCCGGCACCTCCTTCACGACAACCCGAAGGCCATGCGCGAGCTGCGCCAGGGCGTCGGCATGATCTTCCAGAGCTTCAACCTGTTCCCGCACCTCTCGGTGGGGCGCAACGTCATGCTGGCCCCCCAGCTCGTGAAGCGGCGGCCGGGACCGGAGAACGCGGCCCGTGCCCGCCGGCTCCTCGCCCGGGTCGGGCTCGCCGAGAAGTTCGACGCGATGCCGGACAAGCTCTCCGGCGGTCAGCAGCAGCGCGTGGCCATCGCCCGGGCGCTGGCCATGGACCCGGCCATCATGCTCTGCGACGAGATCACCAGCGCCCTCGATCCGGAACTGGTGGGCGAGGTCCTGCGGGTCGTGGAGACCCTGGCCGAGGAGGGCATGACCCTGCTGATGGTCACCCACGAGATGAGCTTCGCCCGCAAGGTCGCCAACCGCGTGATCTTCATGCACCAGGGGCTCGTCCACGAGATCGGCCCCCCGGCCGAGATCTTCGGGGCACCGCGGACGCCGGAACTGCGCCAGTTCCTGTCCTCGCTGCAGGATTAGCCCCCGGCCCGGCTCAGGCCGCCTGGGCCGGCTCGATGTCCTCGCGGGAGGGCTCGTAGGCGCACCACTGGCAGTAGCCCTTGTCGGCGGCCTTCGGTGCGTTGCGCTGCGAGCAGCGGGGACAGATCAGCACGGACAGCTTCGTGCCGCGCAGGCGGGCGTAGCCGCGGCCGCGGAAGGTGACGGCCACCGACTCTCCGGGCTGGGAATCAGGGCTGGATGACATCAGGGCTCCTCGTTCCGAGATCGACGAGGACCAACGGCCAACCTTCGCATCGGTTCAGCGCGATTCCCGGACCATGCCGCGCTGCCGCAATGGGAGCCGGTACGGTCTCAGGCCAGGCGCCGGGCCGCGTCGGTCTCCTCCGGGGCGGATTGCGGCCCGAAGCGGGCATCGACGGCCGCCATGGTCCGCGCCAGCAACGATGACAGGCCGGCGGTCTCCGCCTCCGCGGTCTGCACGGAGCCGGAGCGTGCCCGGGCCTCGATCGCGCCGAGGGTCTCCGCCAGGGCGCGGCCGCCGATGTTCAGGCTCATCGATTTCAGGCTGTGCGCCGTACGGGCCACCGCATCGGCATCGGCGGAGACCAGGGCCGCCTGCAGGTCCGCCAGCGCCCTTGGAGCGTGCTCCCGGTAGAGGCCGAGGATACGGCCGGCGAAATCGCCTCCGGCCCGGGCCGCCATGTCGATCAGGCCCGCGATAACGTCCTCGTCGAGGAGGCCGTCGGAGTCCGATCCCGACGCCGCGACGGGTGTGGACGCCGGCTCGTCCGCGGTCCCGGCCTCCGGCGGCAGCACAGACGCGGATTCCGACACCAGGAAGTCCGCCAGCGTGTCGGCCAGGGCCGACAGGGTGAAGGGCTTGGCGAGCTTGGCGTCCATCCCGGCCTCCCGCCAGGCCTCGGCGCCCGCCCCGACCACGTGGGCGGTGAGGGCGACGATGGGCGTGCGGGCTCGGCCGTCCGCGCGCGCCTCGGCCCGGATGGCCTCGGCCGCCGCGTAGCCGTCGAGGATCGGCATGCTGCCGTCCATGAGGACGAGGTCGAAGGTCTGGTCGCGGCAGGCCTCCAGCGCCAGGCGTCCGTCTTCCACCAGGGTGACGGCCGTGACGCCGCAGCGGGCCAGAGCTTCGCGGGCGACTTCGCGGTTCACCGGGCTGTCGTCGGCCACGAGGATGCGGGCGGTGGGGAATTGCGGCAGGCGCGCACGTGCGGCCGGGCCGGCCGCGCGTGCGGCGAACGGCCTGCCGCCGGCGAGCGCGGCCAGGGCCTCGCGCCATTCCTCCTGCACCACCGGCCAGGCGAGGACGTGGTCGGCCCAGCCCGCCTCCAGGATCGGAGCCGCGGCCGGGTCGCCGAGGCGCGCCAGGGCCAGGACCCGGCCCGCGCCGGTCGGGCGACGTCCGAGGGCCAGGATCGTCGCCGCATCGGCGATCCAGTGGGTGGTGCCGGCCTCGACGCTGTCCGGCGGCAGGGGCGCGAACCCGGCCTCGGCGAGGCGGCGCGAGAGGCTGTCCCGGGTGGCCTGCCCGGGCACGGCGACGACGATCCCGGCCGCGACGGCGCCCAGGCGCCGGATGGGGGCGCAGGCGTCGGTCTCGATCGCCTCCAGGGGCAGCTCCGTCCAGAAGGTCGAGCCTTGCCCGAGCACGCTGTCGACGCCCATGCGACCGCCCATGGCGAGGGCGAGGCGATGGGCGATCGAGAGGCCGAGGCCTGTGCCGCCGAAGCGCCGCGTGGTCGACTGGTCGACCTGCGAGAAGGCCGAGAACAGGGTTCCGACCTTGTCGGCCGGAATGCCGACGCCGGTGTCCCGCACGCTCAGCCGCAGCGTTCCGGCGGCGCCGCGCTCCAGCCGCACCAGCACCGAGCCGGAGGGCGTGAACTTCAGGGCGTTGTTGACGAAGTTCGAGAGGATCTGGCCGAGGCGCACCGGGTCGCCGGTGATCCGCCGCGGCACGTCCGGGGCCACGGAGGCGGCGAGATCGAGGCCGTTCTCGACCGCCTTCTCGGCGAACAGCGAGACCACGGTGTCGACGATCTCCGAGGGGTCGACGGGAATGCGCTCCAGGTCGAGCTTGCCCGCCTCCACCTTCGCGAAGTCGAGGATGTCGTTGATGATCGCCAGCAGGCTCTGCCCGGAGCGCGCGACCACCTCGGCATAGCGCTGCTGCCGCTGCGGCAGCTCGGAGGCCGCGAGGAGTTCGGCCATCACCAGCATGCCGTTCAGCGGCGTGCGGATCTCGTGGCTCATGGTGGCGAGGAAGGAGGACTTGGCGGCATTGGCGGCCTCGGCCGCCTGCTTGGCCTCGTGCAGGTCGGCCGTGCGCTCGGCGACGTCGGCCTCCAGGCGCTGCATGTGCTGCGCGAGGCGCGCGTCGCGCTCGCGCACGGTCTCGAGGAGCGCGTTGAACGAGCGCGCCAGGACCCCGACCTCGTCGTCGCGGACGATCGCTGCGGCCTGGCTGTAGTCCTGCTCGATGCGGACGCGGTCCATGGTGCCGGCCAGCGCCGCGATCGGCTGGGTGATCGCCCGCTGGATCGCGTAGGAGATCGCGAAACCCAGGACCATGACGAGGCTCGAGATCAGGGCCGAGGTCCGGAGCAGGGCGAGCAGGCGGCCGTTGAGATCGGCGAGGTCGGAGACGAGGATGAGGCTGCCGACGATCCGCCCCGCCTCCTCGACGGGCACCGACACCAGGGCGGTCCGGCTCGTCAGCAGCGCCAGGGGCGACTGGCCCTTGCGCAGGTCGAAATCGTCGGCGAGGCGGGCCGTGAGCCCGCGATCCGCCAGGATCGAGCCGTCCGGGCGCTCGATGGCGGCGTAGACGAGTTCGGAGGCCATGCCTTCGCGGGCGCCGGCGTCGGTGTCGTCGGTCTCGGTTCCGGCGCCATCGAACTTGCCGATGGCGTTCAGGACGCGGCCGGCCGCCGCCGGATCCCCGGCCGCCGTGGCCTGGGCGCCCGACGCGGCGAGCACGTTGGCGATGGCGACGAGGGAGTCGCGCTTGTCGTCGGCGTAGCGGTTCACCTCCTGCCAGAGCGAGAGCAGCGTTCCGGCGAGGAAGGCGAGCGCCACGGAGGCGAACACCGCCAGGGCGAGGCGTCCGGCCAGGGTGCGCTGCCGGCGCTGCTGCCGGGCGGACGGTCGAGGGTCGCCGGAGCGGTCGGGCGCGGGCCGTGGATCGGTCATGGTCGCGCGAGCTTATCCGGTGTTGGTTGGAAGGGTCTTAACCGCCCGCGGCCTGCGATCCGGAATGCCCGGTTCTCCCTTCGAGCGGACCCCGAAAGACGAGGCGGAGATCAGGCGTCGCGGACGCGACCCCGAGACCTGAGCCGATATGCGAGCAGCCCGCAGGGAAGACGTGCGGCCTCGGCCGGAGCGTAGGGGATCATTCATCAAGCCGCCTGGTTTTGCCCGACTTGCCTGAATCTTAAGCGCTGGCGCCTAGACCGGGGATGGGCTTCCCGCGACCCGCCCCAACCGTGCCCCGGCCGGTCGCCCGATCCGAATTCCACACCCTCCCATGTCCGATCCCGCCAGCCCCCCTCGCTTCGTCGCGAGACACGTCCGCCCCCTCCGGGGCGGGGGCAGGTTCCTGCGCGCCCTCTTGGGCCATGGCCTCTTGAGCCGTGCCTTCTTGAGCCGTGCCTTCTTGGGCCGTGTCTCCTTGGGCCGCGCCCCCATGCGGCGCTTCCGGCAGGATCGGTCCGGCGCCATGGCGGTCGAGTTCGCCATGATCCTGTTTCCGCTCTGCATCCTCGTCTTCTTCGTCCTGGAGAACGCGCTCGTCTTCTGGGTGACGTCCGCCCTGGACAATGGGCTCGACGCCTCGATGCGGCAGTTCTACGTCCAGTCCGGCGCCTCGGCGACGTCGCTGCTCGACTCCGTGCGCAGCGAGGTCTGCCGCCAGGTCAATCCGTTCGTGCGTTGCGAGAATCTGAAGGTCGACATCGGCGTCTACGACAGCTTCACGCGGATCGACCGCAGCAGCCCCATCGACGCGGCCTCCGGAACCTGGCGGGCGAATTTCGGTGTGCAGCACGGCTGCCTCACCAAGGGAAGCGTGGTGGTGGTCCAGGCCGCCTTCGCCCAGCACACCTTCCAGAAGTTCGGCGTCGTGAAGAACCAGTTCCAGGACGGCAGCTGGCTCATCAACGCCACGGCCGTGCTGCAGCTCGAAGGCAACTCCACCGGCGGCAGCGGCTGTTGAGGCATGCCCGTCGTACCTCCTCGCCCCGTGATCGCGATCCGCCGGATGAAGGAGGGCCTCGCCCTTCGTTTCGCCCGGGCCGAGGAGGGCGTCGCCATCCTCGAATTCGCTCTGATCGTGCCGGTGCTGCTGCTGATCTACTTCGGGACGGTGGAGCTCACGAGCGTGATGCGCAACGTGCGCAAGGTCGACATCCTGTCCCGCACCATCGGCGACACGCTGTCCCAGCGCACGATCCCGACGGCGGCCGAGGTCAACGACGTCTTCCAGGTGGCGCCCATCGTGCTCGCCCCCTTCGAGAGCGGCGGTGTGCAGATGACGGTGAGCGCGGTCGGGGTCGTCGGCGACGGCGAGACCGGCCCGCTCCAGGTCTGCTCCAGCGTGGCCGCATCGGGCTCGCCGGTCCGGGCGGCCGGGACGCCGGCGCCCGTCGCCGAGGCCGACAGCATCCAGCCGAAGGGGACGCGCATGCTCCTCGTGGAGATCAGCGCCACCTACAAGCCGGTGGCCGGCTCGGCGTTCTTCAAGGACGGCGCCGGCTTCGCCATCACCCGCAAGACCCTGTGGCCAGTCCGCTACGGGCGGCGCTACGCCAGCATGAGCCCGGAGGTCGTCCTCGGGAACGGCATCTCCTGCCCGCCGCGCTGACGGGGCGGAAGGGCCGCATCCCTCGCGGGAAGCCGCCCGTCGGCAGACCTTGGCCTATTGCGTGAGCTGGGTGTCTGCGGAACTCGGGCCGACGCCGGCGGGCACCGGCACGTCGGTGCTGCCGTAGCGGGCGTTCAGCATCAGGTTGGGGCCGTCGTAGAGGTTGATCGTCCGGGCGATGATCACCGTGTAGGCCGACTGATCCGCGACTGGCTTCTTGGAGTCGATGATCAGGCGCCCGACAGGCAGGTAGATCGTTCCCAGGAGCGTGCGGGCGTTGTCGCTGATGATCCGGTACTCGCGCAGGGCGACGAAGCCCCCGGGGGCGGGCTTGGCCTTGCCCTTTCCGCCGAGCGGCAGCGGCAGGATGGACGGAATGGTCGCAGCGCGGTCCTCGAAGAACAGCAGCCCGGCCAGGGGGCCGTCCTTCGGCGCGGTGAGGCTGACGATACTCTTCTCGTCGAAGAGCAGGCCGCCACGCACGCCGGTGAAGTAGAAGCCCGTGTTGACGCCGCTCAGGCTGGCGTCCTTGTCGACCACGAGGGGTCCGTCCTTGAGGATGTAGATCCCGGGTTGCAGCGTGACGATGGCGCCCTTGGTGACGTGCAGGCCGCCGCAATAGGTGCCGGGCTGCAGGGTGACGATCCCGCTGACGACGTTGACGCCGTAGGTCGGGTCGTCGATGCCGTCGACGAACTTCTTCGGATCGACGAAGAAACCGAGGCTGACGCACGAGCCCGGCATCGGCCCCTGCCGGTCGATCAGCGGATCGCGCAGGGCCGGGCAGCCGGTGGCTGGCGGCGGCGTGAAGTTCGCGCCCGAGCCGGAATAGCCGCCGGCCGAGCAGGTGGAGAGAGCGGTGGCCACCGCCGCGTTCTCGCCCTGGATGCCCTCGGGGTTGGCGGAATTCGAATAGAGCGAGCAGTCCGTGGCGGTGATGCGGGCCGCGCTCTCCAGGTGGAAGGCGCCCGCCGCCTGGCGGTCGAGGGCGAGCAGGCACAGCCGGGTGGTGCCGGCGAGCTTCGCCGTCGAGGAGACGCTGACCTCGAGGCTCGGGATGTTGAGGAGCTTGCCGAAGGACAGGGCGACCTGCTCGGTGAGCGTGAGGCGGACGCCGGAATGGTTGTTGAGGACTTCGGCCGTCACGGCTGGGGGCGCCGCGCTGCCGCTGCGGGCCTGGGCCAGTGCCAAGGTCTTGGCCGTGCGGATCGCCGCCGCATCGTCGGCATTGGCGAGCTTGAACTGGTTGACGCCCGCGATGCTGCCGCTGTCGGCGGCGCGTTGAAGCTCGGCCCGGCGCTTGACCAGGGAGGCGTAGTCGATGGCCACCGCGCTCAGGCCGGTCAGGATCGGGAACATCAGCGCGACGATCACGAGGACGCCGCCGCTTCGGTCGCGCTTCAGCCGGGCGAGGAGGGGGAGAACGTTGCCGATCGTCATGGCGCGGTCATGTCTTGAGCCGGGTTTCCAAGGGCTGAAGCCGATCGTCGCGAGTCCCGCACATTCCGTACGGAACGGGGGTCGGCGCGTCAGGATGCGAGCCGAGCCGCGCCGGGATCCCCGTTCCCGGCCGCCGCCGCGCCGGTCTGCAGGGACGGCTGGCCGTGCGCTCTGAGGAAGGCGTCGACGCAGCGCGGGTCGAAATGCGTGCCGGCCTGTTCGCGCAGGTAGGCGAAGGCGTCGCCTTGAGACCAGGCCTGCTTGTAGGGCCGGTTCGAGGTCAGGGCATCGAAGACGTCGGCGACGGCGACGATGCGACCGCTGAGGGGGATCGCCTCGTCGCGCAGGCCCCAGGGATAGCCGGTGCCGTCCCAGCGCTCGTGGTGGGTGGCGGCGATCTCCGCCGCGACCTGCACGAGGTGGGACGAACTGCCCTCGAGGATGCGGCGCCCGCGCTCGGCATGGAGTTCCATCTCGCTGCGCTCCACCGGCGTGAGCGGGCCGGGCTTGAGCAGGATCGCGTCGGGCACGCTGATCTTGCCGACATCGTGCATGGTTGAGGCGAGGCTGAGTTCGCGGATCTCCGCCTCGGGGAGCCCGAGGGCCCGGGCCGTGACGGTGACGTAGGCGGCCACCCGGGCGACGTGGTCGCCGGTCTCGGTGTCGCGGTGCTCGGCCGCCTTCATCAGCATGGTGACGATCTCGCGCTCCCGCGCCTCGATCACCGCGGTCGCGGCCTTGACCTCGCGGTCGAGCCAGGCGGCGCGGTCGCGCTGCTCCAGGCGCGCCCTGTTGAGGGCCAGGAGGTTGGTCACCCGCGCCCGGACCTCGGAGGCCTCGAAGGGCTTGCCGATGAAGTCGGTGACGCCGCTCTCGAGCGCTTCGCGGCGCAGTTCGCGCGCGTTCATGCTCGTCACCATGACGAAGGGCACGTGCGCGAAGCCCGGGACCGCCTGCGCGGCCTTCAGGAAGGCGAGGCCGTTCATGCCCGGCATGTCGAAATCCGAGATCGCCACCCCGATCGCCTCGGCCTCCGCGCGGACGAAGGCCAGCGCCCGAGCCGGCTCGGTGAACGCGACGGTCTCGCAGCCCGGCAGGCCGCGAATGGCTTCGCCCATCAGGACGTTGTTCAGCGGATCGTCGTCGAGGATCAAAACATACATTAAAACTCAACCATCCGACGCGCGCCCTAACCTCGGTTTATGGGGCATGCTCCTCTACAAAAGGTTGAAGTGATCTTCCTACTGTATTGGGATCGGTGCTTTTCGCAGGGGTTCTGTTCCCGGTTCCACCTCTGCGTGTTCCGACGATTCGCGCGACGGGTCCGAATGGAAAGGGGCCGGATACGAGGCGCGTGAGCCTCGCATCCGGCCCCCGAGGCCGTGTCATCGGGAGAGGACTATCCTACTCGGCGGCGATCTGCCTGGGCCGGACCGCCTCGACGCGGGCGGCGCAGAACTTGAACTCCGGGATCTTGCCCATGGGGTCGAGGGCCGGGTTGGTCAGGAGGTTGGCGGCGGCCTCGGCGTAGCAGAAGGGCATGAAGATCATGCCCACCGGCACGTCGCGGTCGGACCGGACCTTGAGCTCCACCGCGCCGCGGCGGGTCTCGAGGCGCATGGTGTCGCCGGGTTCCAGACCGAGCCGGTAGAGCTCCCGCGGCGCCATGAAGGCGACCGCCTCCGGCTCGAGGGCGTCGAGGACGCCCGAGCGCCGGGTCATCGATCCGGTGTGCCAGTGCTCCAGCACCCGCCCCGTCGAGAGCACCATCGGGAACTCGGCGTCGGGCACTTCGTCCGGCGGCACGACGTTGGCCGGGACGATCTTGGCCCGCCCGCTCGCCGTCGGGAAGCCGGCATAGAAGATGATCTCGTTGCCGGGTTGGTCGGGACCGTCGACCGGGTAGGTCACGGCGCCCTCGCGCTCCAGCCGCTCCCAGGTGATGTTCTTCAGGGACGGCATCACCTGCGCCATCTCGGCGAAGATCTCGGCCGGGCCGGTATAGGTCCAGTCGAGGCCCAGCCGACGGGCGAGTTCCTGCAGGATCCACCAATCCTGGCGCGCGTCGCCGGGCGGCGGAACCACCGGCTTGGCGATCTGCACGCGCCGGTCGGTGTTGGTGAAGCTGCCCGCCTTCTCGGCGAAGGCCGAGGCCGGCAGCACAACGTCGGCGTGGAAGGCGGTCTCGGTCAGGAACAGGTCCTGCACCACGAGGTGATCGAGCATCGCCAGGGCATGGCGGGCGTGGTTGAGGTCGGGGTCCGACATCGCCGGATTCTCGCCCTCGACGAACATGCCCTTGATCTCGCCCGCATGGATGGCGCGCATGATCTCGACCACCGTGAGGCCGTTCTTCGGATCGAGGGACTGGCCCCAGAACGTCTCGAACAGGTCGCGGACGGTCTCGTTCTCCACCGACTGGTAGTCCGGGTAGACCATCGGGATCAGGCCGGCATCGGAGGCGCCCTGGACGTTGTTCTGGCCGCGCAGCGGGTGCAGGCCGGTACCGGGGCGGCCGATCTGGCCGGTGGTCAGCGCCAGTGCGATCAGGCAGCGCGAGTTGTCGGTGCCGTGAACGTGCTGGCTGACGCCCATGCCCCAGAAGATGATCGAGGCGCGGGAGCGCGCGTAGAGCCGGGCGACCTCGCGCAGGGTCTCGGCGTCGATGCCGCAGACGGGGGCCATCTTCTCCGGCGTGAACTCGACGATGCGCTCCCGCAAGGCCTCGAAGTTCTCGGTGTACCCGGCGATGTACTGCTCGTCGTAGAGCTTCTCCGTCACGATGACGTTGAGCATCGCGTTGAGCATCGAGACGTCGGAGCCCGGCTTGAAGGCGAGGTGCTTGTAGGCGTGCCGCGACAGGACCTGCCGGCGCGGATCCATGATGATCAGCTTGGCGCCGCGCTCCTTGACCGCGTTCTTGATGAAGGTCGCGGCCACCGGGTGGTTCACCGTCGGGTTGGCGCCGATGATGACGATGACCTCGGCGTCGAGGGCCGCCGAGAAGGGGGCCGAGACGGCGCCGGAATTCAGGCCCTCCATCAGGGCCGCCACGGAGGAGGCGTGACAGAGCCGCGTGCAATGGTCGACGTTGTTCGAGCCGAAGCCGAGGCGCACCAGCTTCTGGAAGAGATAGGCCTCCTCGTTCGAGCCCTTGGCCGAGCCGAAGCCCG
Organism: Methylobacterium sp. M6A4_1b; assembly: GCF_053345175.1. NCBI lineage: Bacteria > Pseudomonadati > Pseudomonadota > Alphaproteobacteria > Hyphomicrobiales > Methylobacteriaceae > Methylobacterium > Methylobacterium sp. M6A4_1b. The sequence goes on along the minus strand of NZ_JBKEZQ010000001.1, from coordinate 122,480 downwards.
CCAGCGCCTTGCGCCCGACGGTGTCGCGGATGTGCTTGAGGCCGCCGGCGGCGCGCTCCAGCGCCTCCTCCCAGGTCGCTTCGCGGAAATGGGTCCAGGGGTTGGCCGGATCGACCTGGTCGTTGGCGTCCTTGCCCACGTTGTCGAGGCGGATCAGGGGCTTCGTCAGACGGTGGGGGTGGTGGACGTAGTCGAAGCCGAAGCGGCCCTTCACGCAGAGGCGGTTCTGGTTGGCGGGCCCGTCACGCCCCTCGGCGTAGACGATCTTGTCGTCCTTGACCTTGTAGGAGACCTGGCAGCCGACGCCGCAATACGGGCAGAGGGAATCCACCTCGCGGTCGGGATAGACGGTGCGGGTCTGGCTGTCGTCGAGATAGGCCGCCGGCATCAGCGCGCCGGTCGGGCAGGCCTGGACGCACTCGCCGCAGGCGACGCAGGTCGACTGGCCCATCGGGTCGTCGAAGTCGAACACGGGTTTGGCGCCGGACGAGCGGTAGGCCATGCCGATGACGTCGTTGACCTGGACCTCGCGGCAGGCGCGGACGCAGAGGTTGCACTGGATGCAGGCATCGAGGTTCACCCGCATGGCCGGGTGGCTCCAGTCGCCCTCCCAGCGCTGAGCTGCCGGGAAACGGCTCTCGGTCACCGCGACATGGTCGGCCTGCGCCCAGAAGTGCGAGGTCGGATCGTGCGAGATCTCACGGGCCGGCTGGTCGGCCACGAGGAGCTCCATCACCATGGCGCGCGCCTTGGCCGCCCGCTCGGAGGCGGACTTCACCTTCATGCCGACGCCCGGCACCCGCTTGCACGAGGCGGCGAGCACGCGCTCGCCCTCGATCTCGACCATGCAGGCGCGGCAATTGCCGTCCGGCCGATAGCCCGGGGCGGGCTTGTGGCAGAGGTGTGGGATGTGGGTGCCCAGGCGCTGGGCGACGGCCCAGATCGTCTCGCCGGGAGCGGCCTCGACCTGCTGTCCGTCGAACTCGAAGATGACGCCGGGGATGCCGGCCGGCATCTCCTTGAGGCCGAAGGTGCCGCTCGGGGCCGGACCCGCCTGGCCGCCGGACTTGGCGCCCTCGGAATAGGTGCTCCCGGCGCCCGGGTTGGCGCCGTCCGCCCGACCGCCCGCGTCCTGCGGGCCGGTCGGCGTGGTGGCGTGGGCTCCGTTGAGGCCCGAGTTCTGTGTGCCGCTGCTCATGGTTCCGCTCCAGTCATGGTGCAGGAAAATCGGGGCGCCGGAAAACCGGGCTGCGGGCAGCTGCCGCCGGGGGCAGCCGCGCCGTCGGGTTCAGGGTCGGATCGCTACTCGGCCGCGATCCGCTGCGGCGACGGGAAGAGATCCGGGAAGTACTTGATCACGGTGGTGAGCGGGTTCGACGCCGCCTGACCCAGGCCGCAGATCGAGGCATCGCGCATGCACTGCGAGAGTTCGCCGAGGAGATCGGTGTCCCACACGTCGTTCTCCATCATCACGCGCGCCTTCTGCGTGCCGGAGCGGCAGGGGGTGCACTGTCCGCAGGATTCGTCCTCGAAGAACCGCATCAGGTTCAGGGCCGCGCCGCGCACGTCGTCCTGGTCCGACAGGACGATGACCGCGGCCGAACCGATGAAGCAGCCGTATTTCTCGAGGGTGCCGAAATCGAGGGGGATGTCGTCCATGCTGGCCGGCAGGATGCCGCCCGAGGCGCCGCCGGGTAGATAGGCCGCGAAACTGTGCCCGTCGCTGATGCCGCCGCAATACTCCTCGATCAGCTCGCGGATGGTGAGGCCGGCGGGGGCGAGCTTGACGCCCGGCTCCTTGACGCGGCCCGACACCGAATAGGAGCGCAGGCCGACCCGGCCGTTGCGGCCGTGGCCCTTCCACCACTCCGCGCCCTTCTCGATCAGGTCCCTGACCCAGTAGAGCGTCTCGACGTTGTTGATCAGGGTCGGGCGGTTGAACAGGCCGACCTGGAACGGGAAGGGCGGCTTGTGCCGCGGCAGCCCGCGCTTGCCCTCCAGGGACTCGATCAGCGAGGATTCCTCGCCGCAGATATAGGCGCCCGCGCCTCGGCGCAGGTGGACGCGCGGTCCCCCGGCCGGGAGCCGGGCGATCTCGCGGGCCAGGATCTCGCGGGAGATCGGATATTCGTCGCGCAGGTAGATGTAGACGTCGTCCGCCTCCACCACGTGGGCGCCGATCAGCATGCCCTCGAGGAAGCGGTGCGGATCGGTGTTGAGGTAGAGCTGGTCCTTGAAGGTTCCGGGCTCGCCCTCGTCGCCATTGACCGCCATGAGACGGGGACCGGGCTCGCCGCGTACCGAGCGCCACTTGCGCCCCGTGGGGAAGCCGGCGCCGCCGAGCCCGCGCAGCCCGCCGTCGTCGAGGACCTGCAGGATCGCGTCGACGGCGAGTTCGCCCGAGCGCAGGCGTTCGAGGACGGCGTAGCCGCCGCCGGCCCGGTAGGCATCGTAGTCGGGATAGGCCGGCAGATGGGCGTGGGTGTCCCCAGCCTCCACCGCCGCCGTGACGCTGGCGACATCGGCCTTGAGCAGGAAGTTGTGGCCGACCTCGACCGCCGGGGCGTGGTCGCACAGGCCGACGCAGGGCGCGCGCACGACGCGGACCCCGCTGCCGAGAGTTGCGCGCAGGGCCTCCATCAGGGGCTCGGCGCCGAACATCGCGCAGGTGAGGCTGTCGCAGACCCGCACGGTCAGCGCCGGAAGGTCGGCGTCGCCGTCCTTCAGCACGTCGAAATGCGCGTAGAACGTCGCCGTCTCGAAGACCTCGGCGAAGGCCAGACCCATCTCGTCTGCCAGCGCCGCGAGATGGGCGGCGCTGATCTGTCCGTAGGTGTCCTGGACGAGATGGAGGTGCTCGATCAGCAGGTCCCGCTGCCGCGACCGGTCGCCCAGAAGGCGCTCGATCTCGACCTTGGCCACGGGCTCGACCTGCCGCCCCTTGGGGACGGGCCGGGCCCGATTGCGTCCCTTGCCGGGATGGTCGAAGCGGCGAACCTCGCCAATGTCATGCGCGCTCATGCGATCATCCTACCCCTTTGGTATTTAAAATACCAGATTCTGCGCGGTGTTCTTATAGGCCTCCCCTTAGCAGCACATCATAAAAATTCGGAAGTGAATTTGGTCGCGCGTCACTGGCCGCCATAGGCGCGCAGCGGACGTCCGGCCTCCGAGCGCTGGACGAAGGCCGGTCTTCCGTTCGCCGGCAGATCCGCGAGTCTTGGACCGACCACGGCACCCAGCTTGAGTTCGAACGCATCGAGGGCTTCGTTGGCCCGTTTCACTGCGTCGGCCGCCAGGGATGCTGAGTGCGGGTGGTCGAGACCGGCTCGGCGTAACGTCTCGCGCACCGCGTCGAGCAGTTCCGGCGTCAGCGGCGGCGCGGCCTCGTCGGCGTAGCCTCGCGCCACCAGCTCGGCCCAGTTGGCTGTGGAAGAGGTCTGGGATTCGGTCATCGATGCGTCTCCAGGTCGCGACTCTCGGAGCACCAACGCGCGACGCGGCCTTTCAGCCGCGCGTCAGTAGCCGCGCATTCGGTCGAGGCCGGCTGGCACCCGGCCCGTCCGACGGAAGTCGGCCACGGCGTCGGCGACGATGGCGGCGGCCGAGGTCATGTCCGTCGGTGCCGCGACGTGGGGCAGGATCGTGATCCCGGGATGCGTCCACAGGCGGTGTTCCGGAGGCAGGGGCTCCACGGGGAAGACGTCGAGGATCGCGTGGCGGAGGGCGCCCGTGTCCAGGGCGGCGAGGAGGTCGTCCTCGACGAGGTGGGCGCCACGCCCGAAATTCACCAGGGCCGCGCCGGGTGGCAGCTGCCGGAAGACGTCCGCAGCGAGGATGCCACGGGTGTCCGGCGTCAGGGGCAGCAGGTTGACCAGGATGTCCGCCACCGCGAGGCTCTGCGCCAACCCCTCGGGACCGCCGGCGACCGGGATCGTTCCGTGCGGGGCGCCGGACCGGCTCCAGCCCCGAACGGGGAAGCCGATGGTGCGGAGCAGATCCGCCGCGGCGCGACCCATCTCCCCGAGGCCGAGGATCGTCACGCGTCGCGCGCTCGCCGGGCGGACCGGGTGCTGGCGCCACGTTCCGGTCCGCTGCTGCGCCGCGTAGCGCGGGAAATCGCGGTGGAGGGACAGCACCGCGGCCGCCACCGCCTCCGCCATGGCCCGCGCCAGGGTCGGATCGACGAGGCGCCGCACCGGCACGTCGGGCAGCGTGTCGTCCAGGACGAGCCGGTCGACGCCGGCCCACAGGCTCTGGATCCAGCGCAGTTTGGGAAGCCCGGCAAGGGCTCCCAGCGGCGGATTCGCCACGATCGCGACCTCCGCCATCAAGGCCTCGGCGCTGTCCGACATCGTGAGAAGGCGCTCCTCCGGCATGGCCGCGCCGAGGGCGTCGCGCCAGCCGGCTTCCTCTTCGGCGGGGAGGCTGGTCACGAGAAGCAGGGGGGCTGGCATGGGATCGGATCTCCTCGGGGGCATCGCGCCGCGACGGGATCACCCCGCGACCGGCACGGCGTCAACGGAGCGGCTTGACCTCGCTGGTATGAAGCATGCCTGATCGCGAGCCTCACCGGTCAGCGTCAGGATTCCATGTTCAAGCCCGCGCTCGTCTCCAAATCTGCGCTCGTCTCCAAGTCCGCGCTCGTCTCCAAGCCCGCGCTCCTCGTCGCGCTCGCGACCACGCTCGCCCAGGCCATGCCTGCTTCGGCGCAGAGCCCGGGCGACGCGCCGTTCCGTGTCGAGGAGGCGACGATCGCCGGGCTCCACGAAGCCCTCGCCGCCGGGCGCATCACCTGCCGAGGTGTCGTCCAGGGCTATCTCGACCGCATCGCCGCCTATGATCAGGCCGGCCCGAAGCTCGCGGCGGTCCGGGCGGTGAACCCGCAGGCCCTGGCGCAGGCCGAGGCCTACGATGCGGACCGCGCGGCGGGCGCGGCCAAGCCCCTCGGCTGCGTGCCGCTGCTGCTGAAGGACAACTACGACACGGCCGAGTTACCGACGACCGGCGGCTCGGCTGCCTTGGCGGGTGCGCAGCCGGCGCGGGACGCCACGTCGGTGGCCCGCCTGCGCGCCGCCGGCGCCATCGTACTGGCCAAGGCGAACATGCAGGAATTCGCCCTCGGCGGCGTCTCGGTGAGTTCGCTGGGCGGCCAGGTCCGCAATCCCTACGACCTGACCCGTACGCCCGGCGGTTCCAGCGGCGGCGTCGGCGCGGGCATCGCCGCCGGCTTCGCCCTCGGGGGCCTCGGCAGCGACACCGTGAATTCGATCCGCTCGCCGGCCTCGGCCAACAATCTCGTGGGCCTGCGCGTCACGCAGGGGCTGATCAGCCTCGCGGGCATCATGCCGGTCTCGAAGACGCAGGACGCCATCGGTCCGATCACCCGAACGGTGGCGGATGCGGCGGCGCTGCTGCAGGCGATGGCGGGAACCGACCCGGCGGATCCGCTCACCGCCGCGGCGGCCGGCAAGGTCGCGCAGGCCTACGCCGACGCGCTGAAGCCCGACGCCCTGAAGGGTGCGCGGCTCGGCGTCGTCACCGCTCTGTTCGGGACCAAGCCGGAGCATGCGGCGGTCAATGCCGTCATGCAGCGGGCGCTCGACGCCCTGGAGGCGGCGGGCGCCGTCCTGGTGCGAATCGACGATCCGACCTTCGAGGCCGACGCCCTCAACCGCGACGACGACGTCCAGACCTACGAATTCAAGGCGCTGATGAACGGGTATCTCGCCACGATCCCAAACGCGCCGCACACGGATCTCGCCGGCATCCTCGCCTCGGGCCAGTTCCACCGTGCCGCCCTCGAGAAGTTCCTGACGGCGGCGGAGGCGCGCCGGGACGGCATGGCGGAGCCCGAGTACAAGGCGCGCCTCGGGCGGATCGCCGACCTGAAGGCGCATGTCGCCGAGGTCTTCGCGACCCGGAACCTCGACGCCCTGGTCTATCCGCTGCAAAAGCGGCTCGTGGTTCCGATCGGCGAACTCAATCAGGCGGACCGCAACGGGATCGTCGCCGGGCTGACGGGCTTTCCGGCCATCGACGTCCCGGCCGGGTTCTCGACGGCCACCGAGACGGCGCCGGAGGGTGTGCCGGTCGGCATGGACCTGCTCGGCCGGCCCTGGAGCGAGGCGAAGCTCCTCGGCCTCGCCTACGCTTTCGAGCAGGCGACGAAGCCGCGCCGCCTGCCGGTCGCCACGCCGGCGCTCGGCGCGCGCTGATCAGGCCGCCAGGGTCGGGGCCGGCACCAGATCGCGCACCCGCCACATCGCCCGCGCGAGATGCGAGCGATAGGGCGCGAAGGGGAGGGCGCAGGCCGCTGTGTCGGTACAGCCGGTCAGGCGCCGAAGGCTGCCCACGGCGGCGACGTCGCCGGCCGGCCAGATGTCCGGGTCGCCGTAGTGGAAGATCCCGATCATGTCGGCGGTCCACTGGCCGACGCCCTTGATGCTCCGCAGGATCGCCGAGCGTTCCGGGTGAGGCAGGGTGGCGAGGGTCGGCCCGAACAGGCCCGCCTCGTCGGCCGCGCGGATCGCCAGCACGGCACGGACCTTGGCACCGGAGAGGCCGCAGCCGCGCAGGGTCTCGCCATGCGCTTCGACGAAGAGGTCGCGGGGCGCGAGGTTCCGCAGGAGGGCCGCCGCCTCGACGCGCCCCCAGATCGCCGCAGCGGCGCGGATCGAGAGCTGCTGGTTGACGACCTCGAGGGCGAGGCGGTCGGCGACATGGGCGTGGGTCGGCGGTTCGACCGGCACCGGCCCGATGCGCATCAGGGCGTCGTGCAGGGACGCGGACACCTCCCGGGCGGCGGCCAGGAGGTGGGTGTGCGGATCGGGGTCGGGCGTCATGTGGACAGGCAGCGACGGACGTCGAATGGCCTCGGCCCCGAAAGCGGGGCCGAGGCGGTCGGCTCAGCGGTCGCGGCGCTCGCGCGTGGTGGTGGTGCGCTCCTCGCGACGCTCGATCCGGTCTTCGCGGCGATCCGGGTCGACGCCGAGAACGCCGCCGACGGTGCCGGTAGCCGCGCCGACGGCGCCGCCCACCACGCCGCCGATCGGGCCGGCCGCACGGTTGCCGTCCTCGACGCCGCGCTCGGCGCCCCGGACCGTGCCCTGGGCCTGGGCCGTGCCGGCGAGGGCGACGGGGGTGAGCAGGAGGGCGGTGGCGATGACGAATGACTTCATGAAAGGGGCCTCGCTTCGATGGTTCGGAAAGGCCGGTCACGCCGTCGCGACCGGTTCGGCATGTCCCATCAACGGCCGAGACGCGGAAAGGTCACAAAATTCGTTGGATCGGGTGGGGAAGGACGAGGGGTGAGACCGCCTTCCGGCGCCTCGACGCACGTCTCTCAGCGCCGGGAGGTCGGCCGGGGCTTCAGGTCGTCGAGGGCGTCGGCATTGGCCCGGCCCCAGGCGTAGAGAAGCTCCACCGGCTCGACGAAGCGGCCGCCGAGGGCGGTGAGCCGGTACTCCACCGCCGGCGGCACCGTGCCGGCCACGTGCCGGGTGAGCAGCCCGCTCGCCTCCATATCCCGCAGGGTCTGGGTGAGCATCTTCTTCGAGATCCCGGGCAGGCTGCGTTGGAGGATTCCGGTGCGCGCGCAGCCGGCATGGCGGGCGTGCAGCGTGTGCAGCACCATGCTGGTCCACTTCGTCGCGAACAGTTCGAGGACCCGGCGCGGCGCACAGTCCTCGCGCCAGTCCTCGTCCCCGCTCCGCCTGTCCATCGTGGTTACCTTCAGGTGCCTATGACCCCAATCGGTGCCGTCTGGTCAGGGGCGGACTGTCTCCATAGGTCGGTTCGAGATCAAGACGGAGACTTTCATGACCCGAACGGCCCTCATCGCCGGCGTCAGCGGCATCGTCGGCAACAACCTCGCCCGCCACCTCGTGTCGGAGGGCTGGTCCGTGACCGGTCTCGCCCGACGCCCGCCCGCCGACCTGCCCGGCGTGACGCCGGTGGCCGCCGATCTGCTCGATCCGACGCGCCTGCGCGCCGCGCTGGCGGAGGTCCGGCCCACCGACGTCTTCATCACGACCTGGCTGCGTCAGGAGACGGAGGCCGAGAACATTCGCGTCAACGGCGCGATGGTCCGCAACCTCCTCGACGCCCTCCGGCCTAACGGTGGTGTGAAGCATGTCGGGCTGGTCACCGGGCTCAAGCACTATCTCGGGCCTTTCGAGGCCTACGGGAAGGGCACCCTGCCGGCCACGCCGTTCCGCGAGGACCAGGGCCGCCTCGACGTCGAGAACTTCTACTATGCGCAGGAGGACGAGGTCTTCGCCGCCGCCGAGCGGGACGGCTTCGGCTGGAGCGTGCACCGGCCCCATACCATCATCGGCTTCGCGCTCGGCAACGCCATGAACATGGGCGTGACCCTGGCGGTCTATGCCAGCCTCTGCCGCGAGACCGGCCGTCCGTTCCGCTTCCCCGGCTCGGCCGCCCAGTGGAACGGGCTCACCGACATGACCGATGCGCGGGTCCTGGCGCGGCAGCTCGCCTGGGCCGCGACCACGCCGGCGGCGCGCGACGAGGCCTTCAACATCGTCAACGGCGACGTCTTCCGCTGGAGCTGGATGTGGGGCCGCATCGCCGACTGGTTCGGCGTCGAGCCGGCGCCCTTCGACGGCTCGGTCCTGCCCCTGGAGCAGCAGATGGACGGGGCCGCCCCGCTCTGGGCCGAACTCGCGGCCCGGCACGGCCTGAGGCAAGCCGATCTCGGGCGCCTCGCCTCGGCCTGGCACACCGATGCGGATCTCGGCCGCCCGATCGAGGTCGTCACCGACATGAGCAAGAGCCGGCGCCTCGGCTTCCTCGACTACCAGGCCACCGACGACGCGTTCTTCGACCTGTTCGCGCGTCTGCGGGCCGAGCGGGTCATCCCCTGATACCCGCGGCGGGTCCCGCGACTTGGCGGCCCGGCCGTTCGGCTCCATCATCGCCAGAGCCCTCCGATCCCGGGACCCCGATCCGATGAAGCCGTTCGACTGGACCACCGGCTACCCCACCGTGCGGATGCCGATCTTCGGCCGCAACATGGTCTCGACCTCGCATGCGCTCGCGGCCCAGGCCGGCATCCGCATGCTCTGGCAGGGCGGCAACGCGGTGGACGCCGCCATCGCCACCGCGGCGGCCAAGACCATCACCGAGCCCTGCAGCAACGGGCTCGGCTCGGACGCCTTCTGCATCCTGTGGGACGGCCGGCAACTGCACGGGCTCAACGCGTCCGGCGGCGCGCCGGCGGCCTGGACCCCCGACTACTTCACCCGAAAATACGGTGCGGCCGAGCGGCCGCCCATGCGGGGCTGGGATTCCGTCACGGTGCCGGGTGCGGTCGCGGCCTGGGTGGCCTTGAGCGAGCGCTTCGGAAAGCTGCCCTTCGCCGATCTCCTGCAGCCCGCCATCGACATCGCCGAGCGCGGCTACCTCGCGCCGGTGGTGGTGCAGCAGAAATGGGCGGCGGCCGCCCGGGTCGCGGACCTCGTGCGCCAGCCCGGGTTCGCCGAGACCTTCCTGCCCCGCGGCCGCGCCCCGCAGGTCGGAGAGCGCGTTACCCTGCCGGGCATCGCCCGGGCGCTTCGGGCGATCGCGCAGACGAAGGGGCGGGCCTTCTACGAGGGCGAGATCGCGGAGGCCATGACCCGGCACGCCGCGGCCCATGGCGGCGCCATGACGGTGGCGGATCTCGCCGCCTTCCGGCCCGAATGGGTGACGCCGACGGCCAAGGACTACCGGGGCTACACGCTCCACGAGATCCCGCCGAACGGGCAGGGCATCGCCGCCCAGATCGCCCTCGGCATCCTCGAATCCTTCGATCTCGTCGGCTTGTCCGTCGACGGGCCGGAGGCGCAGCATCTGCAGATCGAGGCGATGAAGCTCGCCTTCGCCGACACCTATCGCTACGTCGCCGACGCCCGCACCATGGAGGTGACCCCGGAGGCGATGCTCGACCCGGCCTATCTGGCGGCGCGCGCGAAGCTGATCGACCCGCGCCGTGCCCAGGATTTCGGCGCCGGCAATCCGGTCCGGGGCGGCACGGTCTATCTCACCGCCGCCGACGAATCCGGCATGATGGTGAGCTTCATCCAGTCGAACTTCATGGGCTTCGGCTCCGGCGTGGTGGTGCCCGAATGGGGCCTCTCCCTGCAGAACCGCGGCTACGGTTTCGTGCTGGACGCGGCGAGCCCCAACGTGGTGGCGCCGGGCAAGCGGCCCTTCCACACCATCATCCCGGGCTTCCTCACGCGCGGCGGCGCGCCGGTGATGAGCTTCGGCGTGATGGGCGGCAACATGCAGCCCCAGGGGCACCTGCAGACCCTGGTGCGGATGATCGACCACGGCCAGAACCCCCAGGCCGCCTGCGACGCGCCGCGCTGGCGGTTCAATGCCGGCCTGGAGATCAACGCGGAATCCACGATGCCGGCCGCCACCTTGCAGGGTCTGGTGGAGCGCGGCCACCGGGCCGACGTGATCCAGGACAGCTACCAGGATTTCGGGGCCGGCCAGTTCATCTGGCGCATGGGCGACCCCGGCACCGAGGGCTATGTCGGCGCGAGCGATCCCCGGCGCGACGGGCAGGTTTCGGTGTGGTGAGGGCGGGTCGTTGCCAAGCGGTCCGCTGGCACAGATAATGTATACACTTTTGGACGTGCCGACCGGATCGAACCTGCCGCGCGCCCTGCGCGGACGAGCATCGAACCCGTACGGTCCCTGACCCGAAGGACATTGGATGCTGCGTCTGTTCGCTGCCTGCCTCGCCGTGGGGGCTGTCTCGCTGTCGCCCGCCCTCACCCGCTCCGCCGAGGCCCAGACCCTGCGCTTCGGCCTGATGGAAGACCCGGACGCCCTCGACCCGACGCTCGCACGCACCTTCACCAGCCGCATGGTCTTCGCCGCGATGTGCGACAAGCTCGTGGATATCGGCCCCGACCTGAAGCCGGTGCCGCAGCTCGCCACCAGCTGGAGCCTCTCGGAGGACCAGAAGACGCTGACCATGACCCTGCGGCCCGGCGTGCTGTTCCACGACGGCGAGAAACTCGACGCTGCGGCGGCGAAGTACAGCATCGAGCGCCACCTGAAGCTGCCCGGCTCGCAGCGGCGCGGCGAGATCGCGCCGATCGACCGGGTCGAGGTGGTGGACGACCTGACCTTCAGGATCGTCCTCAAGACGCCGTTCGCGCCCCTGATGGCGCAGTTCACCGATCGCGCCGGGATGATGGTCTCGCCCAAGGCCGCCGAGCGCCTGGGCGACAAGTTCTCCACCGCGCCCGTCTGCGCCGGGCCGTTCAAGTTCGTCGAGCGGGTGCCGCAGGACCGGATCGTGGTCGAGCGCTTCGACGATTACTGGAACAAGGACCAGATCCACCTCAAGCGCATCGAGTTCCGGCCGATCCCCGACGGCACCGTGCGGTTGACGAACCTCCGCGCCGGCCAGCTCGAACTCCTCGAGCGCCTGACCCCCACCGACCTGCCGCAGGTGACCCGCGACCCGAAGCTCAGGGTCGGGTCGACCATCGAACTCGGCTTCCAGTCCATCGTCTTCAATCCGAACCGGGCCGGCTCGGCCTTCGCCGATCCGCGCGTCCGGGCCGCCTTCGATCTCGCCATCGACCGCAATGCCCTGAACCAGGTGGTGTTCAGCGGCGAGTTCCTGCCCGGCAACCAATGGGTCTCGCCCAGGCATCCGGCCTACGTGAAGGACTATCCCCTTCCCAAGCGGGACGTCGCCAAGGCCAAGGCCCTGCTGGCGGAGGCCGGCGTCCCGAAGCCGTCCGTCACCTTCACGGTCTATGCCAACAACGAGGCGCCGCAGGTGGGACAGGTCATCCAGGCGATGACCCGCGAGGCGGGCTTCGACGTGAAGCTCCAGGCCACCGACTTCACCACCGCGCTGGACGCCGCCGACAAGGGCAACTTCGACGCCTACCTCTACTCCTGGAGCGGCCGGCCCGACCCGGACGGCAACACCTTCAGCTTCCTCGCCTGCAAGACGCCGCTGAACTACGCCCGCTACTGCAACCCGGACGCGGATGCCGCGCTCGGTGCCGAGCGCGCCACGGTCGATCCGGCCCAGCGCGCCGAGGCCTGGAAGACGCTCGCCGACCGGGTGATGGCCGACCGGCCGCTGATCTACCTGTTCCACCGCAAGCTGTTCTGGGCCTACAGCACCAAGCTCGCCGGCTTCACGCCCTATCCCGACGGCCTCGTGCGCTTCACCGGCCTCAAGCTGAACTGAGGCGGGAGCCCGGCCGATGCTGCGCTTCCTCGTCCAGCGCCTGGCGCTCGCGATCCCCACCCTGGTGATCGCCTCGATGATCATCTTCACCCTGCAGCAATTGCTGCCGGGGGACACGGCGACCGCCCTGTCGGGCGAGGAGCGCGACCCCGAGGTCATCGCCTTCATCCGGCAGAAGTACCACCTCGATCAGCCGCTTCCCGTGCGCTACGCCCTCTGGGCCGGCGGCGTGCTCCAGGGCGATCTCGGCGAGTCGATCCGCCTGCAGAAGCCGGTCATCGACCTCGTCGTCGAGAAGCTGCCGGTCACCCTCGAACTCGCGTGCCTGGCCATGCTGGTGGCCCTCGTGATCGGCGTGCCGATGGGCATCCTCTCGGCGGTCAAGCGCGGCACAGCCGCCGACACCCTGGCCAACGGCATCGCCCTGTGGGGCCTGTCGGTGCCGAACTTCTGGCTCGGCATCCTCATGATCCTGCTGTTCTCGGTCCAGCTCGGCTGGCTCCCGGCCTCCGGCTACGTCTCGCCCTTCGAGAGCCTGTCCGAGAACCTGCGCTCCATGGCGATGCCGGCCTTCGTGCTCGGCAACGCCATCGCGGCGGTGATGATGCGCCACACCCGGGCGGCGATGCTGGGCGTGCTCGGCTCGGACTACGTCCGCACCGCCCGGGCCAAGGGCGTCCCGCCCTTGGCGCTGATCCTGCGCCACGCCCTGCCCAACGCCGCGATCCCGATCATCACCCTGGGCGCCCTCGAATTCGGGCAGCTCCTCTCCGGCGCGGTGCTCACCGAGCAGGTCTTCTCGGTGCCGGGCTTCGGCAAGCTGATGGTCGATGCCGTGTTCAACCGCGACTACGCCACCGTGCAGGGCGTCGTGATCTGTACCGCCACCACCTACGTCCTCCTGAACCTCGCGGCCGACCTGCTCGCGGCCTTCGTCAACCCGAAGCTGAGGCGCGCGTGAGGATGGGCTGGTCATGGTTGATACAAGGCGCGTCGCAGACTGACGCGCCTCTCCTACCCCTTGCGGAGAGGAGCCGGGGGTGGTTCCGCCAGCCTCAACCGGCGGAGGGTCATCCAACCACCCCCACCCTCGATCCCTCCCCGCAAGGGGGAGGGAAGGGGGCCGTTTCCGGCGATGATATGAGCAACGGAAGCGGCGCCCGATGACCAAGGCCGCCATCGCCCCCGCCGGCGTCGCCCTGCCGGCCGCCGAGCCCGTCCCCCGCGCCGAGCCCGGCCCGATCCGCGAATTCTGGGCCCGCCTGACCGCCCGGCGCAGCGCCATGCTGGGCCTCGTCATCGTTGTGGCGCTGATCGTGATGGCGGTCTTCGCCGATTGGATCGCGCCCTACGATCCGATCGCCACCGACTGGGGCGCGATCCGCACCGCGCCGAGCTGGGCGCACCCGTTCGGCACCGACGAGGTCGGGCACGACGTGCTCTCGCGCATCGTCTTCGGGGCGCGGGCCTCCCTGGGGGCCGGCCTGACCTCGGTCGCCCTCGCGGTCGCCCTCGGCCTCCCGTTCGGGCTGCTCGCCGGCTATGCCGGCGGCGTGGTCGATCTGCTGATCATGCGCCTGACCGACGCGCTACTGGCGATCCCGTTCCTGATCCTCGCCATCGCGCTCGCCGCCTTTCTCGGCCCGAGCCTGACCAACGCCATGGTGGCGATCGGCCTCTCGGCGACCTCGACCTTCGTGCGCCTGACCCGGGCGCAGGTGCAGGCGGTGGCGGCGGAGGAGTTCGTCGAGGCCGCGCGCGCGGTCGGCAACCCGCCCTGGCGCATCGCCATCCGCCACATCGTGCCCAACATCGTGCCGGCGATCCTGGTCCAGGCGACCCTGACCATCGCCGCGGCGATCATCGCCGAGGCCAGCCTGTCCTTCCTCGGCCTCGGGCAGCAGCCGCCGGAGCCGTCCTGGGGCTCGATGCTCAACGTCGCCAAGAACTTCCTCGAGCAGGCGCCCTGGATGGCGATCTGGCCCGGCGCCTCGATCTTCCTCGCGGTGCTGGCCTTCAACCTCCTCGGCGACGGCCTGCGCGACGCCCTCGACCCCCGGCAGAGGACCTGACGATGGGACAGGACCGGGAATCCCTGCTCGACGTCCGCGACCTCGCCGTCGCCTTCGATAGCGAGGGCGGCGCGGTACACGCGGTCAACGGCGTGTCCTACACGCTGGCCGAGGGCGAGACCCTCGGCATCGTCGGCGAATCCGGGTCCGGCAAGAGCGTCCACGTGCTGGCGATGCTGGGCCTGATCCCGCGGCCGCCCGGCCGCATCACCGGCGGACAGGTGCTGTTCGAGGGCCGCGACCTCCTGCGCCTGCCGGAGCGCGAGCTGCGCAAGGTGCGCGGCGGGCAGATCGGCTTCGTGTTCCAGGATCCGATGAGCTCGCTCAACCCCGGCATGACGGTGGCCGCGCAGATCGTCGAGCCCCTGCGCATCCATCTCGGCCTCGACGGCCGCGCGGCCCGCGCCCGCGCGAAGGATCTCCTCGACCTCGTGCGCATCCCCGATGCCGGCGCGCGCCTCGACCAGTATCCGCACGAGTTCTCCGGCGGCCAGCGCCAGCGGGTGATGATCGCCATCGGCCTGTCCTGCCGCCCGAAGCTCCTCATCGCCGACGAGGCGACGACGGCCCTCGACGTCACCGTGCAGGCCGAGATCATCGCCCTGGTTCAGGAGCTCAAGCGCGAGATCGGCATGGCGATCGTCTGGATCACCCACGATCTCGGGGTGGTGGCCGGCATCGCCGACACCGTGCAGGTCATGTATGCCGGCCGCATCCTCGAGCGCGGCCCCGTGGACGACATTTTTCGCGATCCACGGAGCGCGTATACGCTCGGCCTGCTGCGCTCGCTGCCCGACCTCAGCCGGGGCCGGGCCGGGCGCCGGCGCCTGCACCAGATCGAGGGGGCGCCGCCCGACATGCGTCATCCGCCGCCGGGCGACCCCTTCGCCGCGCGCAACGCCTACGCGACGCCGCGCTGCCTCACCGAGGCGCCGCCCCTGGTCCAGGCGCCCGGCGCCGCGCCGGGCCATCTCGTGGCGGCCTGGTACGACCTGCCGGCGCGGCTCGCCGCCGAGGAGGGGGCGCGATGAGGCCGGAGCCCGCCGACCGCTACCCGCTGCTCTCGGTGCGGAATCTGAGCAAGCACTACCCGCTGCGCAGCTGGTGGGGCGGCAAGGGCTCGGTGTTCCGGGCGGTCGAGGATGTCAGCTTCGACATCCGGCCCGGCGAGACCCTGGGGCTGGTGGGCGAGTCCGGTTCTGGCAAGTCCACCATCGGCCGCGCCGTGACCATGCTGAATCCGCCGAGCGCCGGCACCGTCGCCTTCGAGGGCACCGACCTCGCCAAGCTCTCCGCCGGGGAGATGCGCCGGATGCGCGCCCGCATCCAGATGGTGTTCCAGGACCCCTACGCCGCCCTCAACCCCCGCATGAGCATCGGCGACTACGTGGCCGAGCCGTTCCGGCTGCACAGGCCGGAGAAGGCGCGAGCGGAGCGCCGCGACGAGGTCGAGGGCCTGCTGGCCCGGGTCGGGCTCGATCCGCGCTTCGCCCGGCGCTACCCGCACCAGTTCTCCGGGGGCCAGCGCCAGCGCATCTGCATCGCCCGCGCCATCGCCCTGAAGCCGAGCTTCATCGTGGCCGACGAACCCATCGCCGCCCTCGACGTCTCGATCCAGGCGCAGGTCGTCAACCTGCTGCAGAACCTGCAGGACGAGCTCGGCATCTCGTACCTGTTCATTTCCCACGACCTGCGCATGGTGCGCTACCTGTGCCAGCGCGTCGCCGTGCTCTGGCACGGCCGCGTGGTCGAGCTCGCCGAGGCGGATGCCCTCTACGAGGACCCGCGCCACCCCTACACCCGGCGCCTCCTCAGCGCCGTGCCGGTGCCGAACCCGGTGGAAGAGCGCGCCCGCCTGCGCGCCGCCTCCCTTCTGCCCCCCGCCGACCCGGATGCCACCGGCGGCCTGGTCGAGGTCGCCTCCGGCCACTGGGTCGCCGACACCCGCTATTCCCGACGCGCCAAGGACCCGACGCCGTGAGAGACTTCTCCAAACCGGGCCGCTCGCCCGTCTATGCCGCCCATGCCGCGGTCGCGACCTCCCATCCTCTCGCCAGCCTGACGGCCATCGAGATCCTGAAGGCCGGCGGCAACGCCGTCGACGCGGCCATCGCCGCGGTGGCCGTGCAGGGCGTGGTCGAGCCGGCGATGACCGGCATCGGCGGGGATTGCTTCGCCCTCTACGCACCGAAGGGCGCCTCCGTGCCGATCACGCTGAACGGCTCCGGCCGCAGCCCGGCCGCCGCGCACGATGCCTGGTACGTGGAGAACAAGGTCGCCATCGAGGCGACCTCGCCGCATGCCGTCACGGTGCCGGGCGCCGTCGCGGCCTGGGCGCGGCTGCTCGCCGATCACGGCACCCGCAGCCTCGGTGAACTGCTCCAGCCCGCGATCCGCTACGCGGAGGAGGGCTATGCGGTGCAGCCGCGGGTCGCCTACGACTGGGCCCGCAACCGGGACAAGCTGCGCGCCGATCCGGGCTCGGCCGCCGCCTATCTCGTCGACGGCGAGGCGCCCGGGGTCGGCACGACCATGCGTCACCCGAAGCTCGCCGCAACCCTGCGGCGCATCGCCGAGCACGGCGCGCCGGGCTTCTATGAGGGGCCGGTGGCCGCGGACATGGTCGCGCGCCTGCGCGAACTCGGCGGCCTCCACACCCGGGAGGATTTCGCCGGCGCCGCGCCCGAATACGTGACGCCGATCTCCACCCGCTATCGCGGCTACGACGTCTACGAATGTCCCCCGAGCGGGCAGGGCCTCGCCGCCCTGATGATGCTCAACGTGCTCTCGCAATACGACGTCGGCGCGTTGACGGAACTCGACCGGGTCCACCTCTTCGCCGAGGCCTGCAAGCAGGCCTACCACCATCGCGACGCGCTCTTCGCCGATCCGGTGGTGCACGCCGTTCCGGTCGAGCACCTGCTCTCCCAGGCCTGGCAGGCCCGGGCGCACGGCGCCATCGACATGACCCGGGCGCAGGCTCCCGTGCTGTGGCCGGAGATCCGCCACACCGACACGGTCTATCTCTGCGTGGTCGACCGCGACGGCAACGCGATCTCGCTGATCAATTCGATCTTCCAGGGCTTCGGCAGCGGCATCACCGCACCCGAGAGCGGCGTGCTGCTGCACAATCGCGGCTTCTCGTTCCGGGTCGAGCCCGGCCACCCGAACACCATCGCGCCCGGCAAGCGCCCGATGCACACGATCATCCCCGGCATGCTGATGCGCGACGGCGCGGTGGTGGCGCCCTTCGGCGTGATGGGCGGGCACTATCAGGCCATGGGCCACGTCGAGTTGCTGACCGGCATCATCGACCGGGGCCTCGACGTGCAGGAGGCCCTCGATGCGCCGCGCAGCTTCGCCTATGGCGGCGGCGTCGAGTTCGAGGACGGCTTCGGCCCGGGTCTCGCCGAGGGCCTGGCCGCGCGCGGCCACGTCACGGTGCCGGCGCCCGTCCCGATCGGCGGCGGCCAGATCATCTGGATCGACCCCACGACGGGCCTGCGCGCCGCCGGGTCCGATCCACGCAAGGACGGTTGTGCCCTCGGCTACTGAGCCGTGGGAGGCCGGCTCAGGGGTAGCGCACCGGGGCCGGCTGCTCGGGCAGGGGGATGAACTCGGACTCGCCCGGCACGGTGTCGAAGCGGGCCTGGCGCCAATCCTCCTTGGCCTGCTCGATCCGCTCGGGCCGCGAGGAGACGAAGTTCCACCAGAGATGGCGCGGGCCGTCCATCGGCTCGCCGCCCAGCACCATGAAGCGGGCGGCCTGCGTCGCCCGCACGCTGATCCGGTCGCCCGGCCGGAACACGAGGAGCTGGCCCGGGCCGAACCCGTCCCCGGCGATCTCGATGGCGCCCGAGACCGTGTAGATCGCGCGCTCGTCGTAGGTCGGGTCGAGGGGCAGGACCGCGCCGGCTTCGAGCATCACGTCGGCATAGACCATCGGGCTGGAGGTCCGCACCGGAGATTTCGCGCCGAAGGCCTCGCCGGCGATCAACCGGACGGTCTTGCCCTCGCCGCTGACGATCGGCAGCGCCCCGGCCTCGTAATGCTCGAAGGCCGGCGCGGTCTCCTCGTCCTTGCCGCTCAGCGCCACCCAGCTCTGGAGGCCGAACAGGGTCGAGCCGGTCCTGCGCAGGTCCGCGCCCGTGCGCTCGGAATGGGTGATGCCGCGCCCGGCCGTCATCCAGTTCAGCTCGCCCGGCCGGATCGGCAGCTCGGTGCCGAGGCTGTCCCGGTGCATGATCTCGCCCTCGAACAGGTAAGTCACCGTCGAGAGGCCGATATGCGGGTGCGGGCGCACGTCCATGCCCTGGCCGAGCAGGAACTCCGACGGCCCCATCTGGTCGAAGAAGATGAACGGGCCGACCATCCGGCACTCGGTCGAGGGCAGGGCGCGCCGGACGGCGAAGGAGCCGAGGTCCCGCGAGCGCGGCACGACCAGGGTCTTGATCGCGTCGCAGGTGAAGTGGTCGCCCGGGACCGGGTCGTCCGCACTGTGCCAGCTCATCCGAAAATCTCCTGCGCGATCCCATCCGGGCGGATCGGCCCGCCCGTCCCCGTCAGCCTTAGCATGCGCACGCGGCCGCGGCGTCCCGGGGCCGGGTGTCTCGGAGCCGGGTGTCTCGGAGCCGGATCCCCCGACGCCGGAGTCCCTGGCGTGCACACGCCTGCCGGCCCATGATCGCGACACGGGCGGCCGGTTTCGCCGGGGCTTTCCCGGTCGGGGCGGCGACAGGCGACGAGGCGCGGGCATGAACAGTCCCCTCCATCAGGACGAGACCCGCCGCTTCGCGCGGGCACAGCTGCGCGGGCAGATGCTGGACTGGCTCCTCGCCGGAACCCGGGGCGAGCGCTTCCTCGACGACATCTTCGTGGCCTTCTGCGCTCGCCTGCGCGCGGCGGGCGTGCCGGTGGCGCGGGGCACGATCCACCTGCGGACGCACCATCCGCTCTGGCTCGGCACTCGCATCCTCTGGCGCACGGGCGCGGAGAAGGCGGAGCTGCAGAACTTCGAATACGGCATCGTCGACACCGACCAGTTCAAGCTGAGCCCGGCCGCCGAGATCCTGAACGGGGCGGAACGGGTCCGCAAGCACCTGGAGGAGGCGGCGCAGCCCGAGACGGACTACGGCATCTACCGGGACCTGCGCGCGGAGGGACTGACCGACTACGTCGCCTGGCCGCTGCACTACACGCTCGGCAAGCGCCACATCGTCAGCTTCTCGGCCGACCGACCCGGCGGGTTCGATCCCGACGACCTCGACCTGCTGGCCTCGCTCCTGCCGGCCCTGTCGGTGGTGACGGAGGTCCGGCACAAGAACCGCCTGACCCGCCTACTCCTCGACACCTATGTCGGCCCGCATGCCAGCGAGATGATCCTGAACGGGGCCACCCGGCGCGGCAGCGGTGTCACCGTGGAGGCGGCGATCATGGTCATCGACCTGCGCGGATTCACCGAGATCTCCGAGATGTGGCCGCGCGACGACGTGATCTCCCTCCTGAACGACTACTTCGACGCGATCTCGCTGCCGATCGAGCGGCATGGCGGTGAGATCCTGAAGTTCATGGGCGACGGCCTGCTGGCGATCTTCCACCTCGACACGCCGGCCGCCTGCACCGCCGCGCAATCGGCCGCCGGGGAGGCGCGCGCCGCCATGCATGCGCTGAACGCGGCGCGGTCCGAGCGCGGGCAGCCGCGACTCGGCTACGGCATCGGCGTCAATGTCGGCGCGGTGATGTACGGCAATATCGGGTCGCGTTCGCGCCTGGACTTCACCATCATCGGCCCCGCGGTGAACGTGGCGGCCCGCCTGGAGGGCCTGACCAAGGTCCTCGACGTCAGCGTGCTGTTCTCGGGCGCCTTCGCGGCCCGGTCCAGCGACGGGCATCGCCTCGTGCCCCTGGGGTCCTTTCCCCTGCGCGGCGTCGGCGATCCACTGGAGGTGCTGGCCCTGCCGGACGACGAGGCCGGAGCGTGACTGCGCCGTGCCCGAAACGACGAAGGCCAGCCTCGCGGCTGGCCTCCCGAATGGTCGAAGCGGGTTCGAGGCCGCGCCTTACTCGGCGGCGGTCATCTCGGGCGAGAAGTGGCCGCACCAGTCGGCGGAGCCGACGACCGGCCACAGCCCGTGAGCGGACGGACCCGGCTGGTTCACCGGCGGGTTGAACCGGCACAGGCCCTCGTCGGCCGACGCGGCGGCGCCGTTGACCTTGTGCTCGTCGAAGAACTTGCAGCTCTCGCACTTCGCGTTCGCCATGTCCGTGATCTCCATCCTGCGCGGCCTTCGCGCCGCCTGTAGTTACGAATTAGAACAGATCCAATGTAGCAGTCAACCGCGTTCTCGGCGCCGGGTTCCCATCCGCCCGGGAAAAGGGATGCGCGTGCCGTCCGGGTGCCCGTCCTGGGCCGACCGAGCGCCGAATGGAGCGACCGTATTCCGGCCGGCCGCACTTTGGCCTATCAGCCGCCCATGTCCGCTCCGCCCGTCGCCCCCGACGACATCGCCCATGTCATCCAAATCGCCCTCGCCCCCGCCTTCCTGCTGACGGCGCTGGCGACCCTGCTCAACGTCTTCTCGACACGCCTCGGCCGCGTCGCCGACAAGGTCGATGCGGCGGCGGCGGGCCTGCGGACCGCCGATGCCCACGAGGCCGTCCGCCTGTCCCGGCAATTGTCCTATCTGCGGCGGCGCTCCTTCGTGCTCGACGCGGCCGTGGTGCTGGCCTGCACCGG
Organism: Methylobacterium sp. M6A4_1b; assembly: GCF_053345175.1. Classification (NCBI taxonomy): domain Bacteria; kingdom Pseudomonadati; phylum Pseudomonadota; class Alphaproteobacteria; order Hyphomicrobiales; family Methylobacteriaceae; genus Methylobacterium; species Methylobacterium sp. M6A4_1b. The sequence continues at coordinate 101,440 of NZ_JBKEZQ010000001.1, read as the reverse complement.
TGCGGTGATGACCGGCATCGCCGTGCTGACCCTGTTCGTCGGGGCCTTGCGCGATGCCGCCACCGCCTCGATCCTGTTCGCCTGCTTCGGCGTTGCCCTGGTCTGCACCGTCGTCGCGGTCGCCGCCTTCCTCGTGGAGATCCTGATGGCCGGCCGCGGCATCCGGGACGAGGTCGACCGTCAGCAGGAGCATGCGGAGGATCGCGGCGCCCGCTGACGCGGCGCCCTGGCCGGTCAGGCTGCGGACGGAAGGCCGGCGCGCGCAGAGGTGGCCTCGATCATCCGGCCGCACCCTGCTACGCGCCTCCCCGTCGGTGAGGGATGCGGCGGAGGTCCGATGAGCGTCGAGACGGAAAAAGCGGATGTGGTCGTCATCGGGGGCGGAATGGTCGGGCTCGCCTCGGCGATCGCCCTGCGCGACCGTGGTCTCGACGTCCTGCTCTGCGACCCGGGGGAGGCGCGCGCCCGTACCTCCTTCGGCAATGCCGGCGTGGTCAGCCGGGGCTCGATCTTCCCGATGTCGAGCCCGGCCCTCTGGGCCAAGCTGCCGACCTACCTGCGCAACGCGGATCGCGGCCTTCGCCTGCGCCATGCCCACGTGGCCCGCGTCCTGCCCTGGACGACGCATTTCCTCGCCTCCGCCCGGACCGCCGCCTGGGAGCGGGCCGCCGCGTCCCTGCTGCCGCTGACCAGCGCGGCGCTGCCCGAGCATCTCGCCCTCTCGGCGCGGGCGGGCGCCGGCCACCTGCTGCGCCGCAGCGGCTGGATCAAGCTCTACCGGACCCATGCCGCCTTCGCCGGCGCCGCCCTGGAACGCGCGATCCTCGCCCGACACGGCGTGTCCTTCGAGATCCTCGACCCCGACGACATCCGCGAGGCCGAGCCGGCGCTGGTCCGGCCCTACGCCCAGGGCATGCTCCTGCCGGAGACCGGGGCGGTGAGCGATCCCGGCGGCCTTCTCGAGGCCTATGAACAGCTCTATCTCGGGCTCGGCGGTCGAACGCTGCGGATGGTGACCACCGCCCTGGAGCCCGACGGCGAGGGTTGGCGCGTCCGGCACGCGGCCGGCGCCGTTCAGGCACGCCAGATTGTGCTCGCGGCCGGCGCCGCCTCGGGGGACATCGCGCGGGGCCTCGGCTACCGCTTCGCTTTCGCCGCCGAGCGCGGCTACCATGCCCATTACGCCCTGCACCCGGACAGTCCGCCGCTGACCCGGCCGGTGCTCGACACGGGCGCCGGCTCGATCATCGCGCCGATGGGGGAGGGGCGGGTCCGCGTCCTGTCCGGGGTCGAGCTCAACGCCCGCGAGGCGCCCCCCGACTACGTCCAGATCGAGGCGGCGGCCCGGGAGGCGGCCGGAACCCTTCGCCTCGGCGCGAACCTCGACAACCGGCCCTGGATGGGCGCGCGGCCCTCGACCCCGGATGGCCTGCCGGTGATCGGCCCGGCGCCCCGGCACCGCGGGCTGATCTTCGCCTTCGGCCACGGCCATATCGGGCTGTCCACGGGGCCGATCACCGGGCGCCTGGTCGCCGATCTCGCCACCGGCGCGACGCCTGCCATCCCGGTCGCGCCCTTCGCGCCGCAGCGTCTCCTCGGCTGGCCGCGATGGAACCCGCCGCGGGCTCGCTCCGGCGCGGATTGACGCCTTCCCCCGGAGGCGCCATGCCGGTGGACCGCGTCACCCCCTCGCCCGAGGACAACGGCCCCCATGCGCCTGAGCGTTCGCCTCGACGGGGGCATGTGCCGCCGTTGGCACCTCCGGCTGATCGAACGCATCCTGCGCCGCCCCGGGCTGTCGGTCTCCCTCGACCTGTCGCCCGGACCGGGGACGTTGCCGCCCAACGCCGCGCTGCTGTTCCGGCTCGAGGCGATGCTGCGGCGGCTGCCGCGCACCGGACCGGCCCTGCGGATCGGACGCGCGGGTCTCGAGGCCCGCGCATCCCCGGGGGACGGCCGGCCCGACCTCGTCCTCGACCTCTGCGGCGATGCCGCCGGCCCGCCGGGCGTCCCGGTCTGGCGCCTCGCCTTCGACGGGGCCTGCGGTGAGGCGGCCCTGCTCGCCTCGCTGCTGGCCGGGCGCACGCCCGTGGTCAGCCTGAGCGAGGACGGGCGGATCGTGGCCTCCGGGCGGGTCGGAACCGAGGCGCGGGGGATCATGCTCACTGCCTTCGAGGATGCCCTGGTTCGGACGACCAGCCTGATCCTGGCCGCCCTCGGCGGAGCGGGGCCACGGCTCGCGCCCGACGGACTGGACGTGCCGGACCCGGCACCGACGGGCTTCACGGCGACCGCCCTCGCCGCCCGTGCCCTGCGCACCTGCACCCGGATGGCCGGCCGGCGGCTCTATGCGCTCTGCACCTGGGCGCCTCACTGGCGGGTCGGCTGGCGCCGGCTCGCCGGTCCCGACCTCATCGACCTCCAGGCTCATCCGGAAACCGGCTGGCACACCCTGCCCGACGACGGGCGCCGCTTCTACGCCGATCCCTTCCCGATCGCGGATCCCGCCGGGACGGTGCTCTTCGTGGAGGATTACAGCCACATCCTCCAGAAGGGCGTGATCTCGGCGGTACGCTTCGGGGCGGATGGCCCCCTCGGCGCGCCGGTCCCGGTGCTGGAGGCCGCCCATCACCTCTCCTATCCGTTCGTCTTCACGGAGGACGGCGCCCACTGGATGGTGCCGGAGAGCGGTGCCACCGGGACCCTCGACCTCTATCGCGCCACCGCCTTTCCCGGCGGCTGGGTCAAGGAAGCGACCCTGATCGCGGGCCTCAACCTCAGCGACCCGACCCTGCTCCGGCACGACGGCCGCTGGTGGCTGTTCGCGACGGCACGGGATGACGGCGAGCACGACGGCCCCTTCGCGGCCTGGGGCTCCTATTCCGACAGCCTGCATCTCTGGACCGCACAGGATTTCCGCGGACCCTGGACGCCGCATCCGAGGAACCCCGTGCTGATCGACATCGCCGCCGCCCGGTCCGGTGGCCGCATCGTCGCCCGCGACGGCGCCCTGTTCCGGCCGGTGCAGGATTGCCGGGACGGCTATGGCGGGGCCTTGGGCCTCGCGCGGATCCAGCGCCTCGACGAGACGGGCTACGACCAGAGTGTGGAAATGATCCTGCGATCGGGGCCGCGCTTTCCGGGTACGGGCCTGCACACGCTCAACCGGACAGCGCATTTTGAATTCATAGACGGCGCCGGACGCGTCCGCCGACGGTTCTAAAATCTGACGTATCGCAGCGACTTACGTCATCACGCAGATTTTAATCCCGCCCGAGGAACAATCAGTTTCGCCCACGCTTGTGCCACCGCTGCCGGGGGGGGCGGGGCGTCCGATCCCCGCGAGCCCGATCTCACATCGTCCCGCTCGAACGTCCGGAAGGGCCCACTCATGGCCGAGCCGCTCTCCTCCCGCACCGCCACGACGCGACGTCCCTCGGCCCGCGCCCTGCGCGGCCTGGATGCCCTGAACTTCTTCCTCGCCGACGTCCGCGACGGCCTCGGTCCCTATCTGGCGATCTACCTGATCGCCGTGCGCGGGCCCGATCAGGGCTGGAACGAGGCGACCACCGGCCTGATCATGACCATCGCGGGCATCGCCGGCCTCGTCGCGCAGACGCCGGCGGGGGCGCTGATCGACCGGACCAGCGCCAAGCGCGCCATCGTGATCGCCGCCGCCGTGGCGGTGACCGTGAGCTGCCTCGTCCTGCCCTTCATCTCGAACTTCTACGCGGTGGCCGCCACGCAGTCGGTGGCCGGCATCGCCGGGGCGATCTTCCCGCCGGCGCTGGCGGCCATCACCCTCGGTGTCGTCGGCCCGAAGATGTTCGCCAGGCGCATCGGCCGCAACGAGGGCTTCAATCACGCCGGCAACGCCGCCTCGGCGGCGATCGCGGGTGGCACCGCCTACTTCTTCGGACCGATCGTGGTATTCTGGCTGATGGCGCTGCTGGCCGTCTGCAGCGTCGGCGCCATGCTGATGGTGCCGGCCGATGCCATCGACGACGACGTCGCCCGCGGTCTCGACCAGACCGAGGCGCAGGCCCGTACCGAGGGCCAGGAGGAGCCGTCGGGCCTGACCGCGCTCCTGAAGAACAAGTACCTGCTGCTCTTCGCCGTCCTCGCGGCCCTGTTCCACCTGTCGAACGCCGCCATGCTGACGTCCGTGGGGCAGCTGCTGACGAAGCTCTCCGGCAAGGACAACGCGACCTCGCTGATCGCGATCTGCATCGTGGCCGCGCAGCTGGTGATGGTGCCGGTGGCGGTGTTCGTCGGCGCCAAGGCCGATGCGATCGGGCGCAAGCCGATCTTCCTCGCCGCCTTCGGCGTCCTGGCGGTCCGCGGCGTGCTCTACACCCTGTCCGACAACCCGTTCTGGCTCGTGGGCGTCCAGCTTCTCGACGGCGTCGGGGCGGGCATCTACGGTGCGCTCTTCCCCGTGATCGTCGCCGACCTGACCCGGGGCACCGGCCGGTTCAACGTCTCACAGGGCGCGGTCGCCACGGCACAGAGCCTCGGCGCTGCGCTCAGCGCGACGCTGGCCGGCGTGATCATCGTGTCGGCCGGCTATTCCACAGCCTTCCTGGCGCTGGCGGCGATCGCCGGCCTCGGCTTCGCCCTCTACCTCTTCGCGATGCCGGAGACGCGGGGCTTCGAGCCCGGCCGCTCGGGCGCCGATGGCGGCGGCCTGACGCCCGTCCCCGTGCCGGCGGCCTGACCGGCATGAGCGCCAGGGACGACATCCTCGCCTTCGCCCATCTCGGCGACCTGCATCTGACCACCGCGGACGCCGACAACGCCCGCGACCTCCGCGCCATCGTGGACCAGATCAACGCGATCGACGGGCTCGACTTCGTCTACGTGCCCGGCGACAACGCCGATAACGGCAAGCCCGAGCAATACGCTCTGGTGCGCTCGGCGTTCGATCGCCTGCGGCGGCCGGTCCACGTCATCACCGGCGACCACGACATGGAGGGCGGCAGCCTCGACGCCTTCTACGAAGGCCTCGGCGCGGCGCGGCTGCCCTATTCGGTCACGGTGTCCGGAACCCGCTGCCTGTTCCTCGACATGTGCGGCCCGGGCGCCGGCGGACCCGATTTCCGCCTCGGCGCCGCGCAGGTCGCCTGGCTCCGGCGCGAGGTCGATGCGGCCGAGACGGAGGGGCAGGACTGCGCCTTGTTCATGCACAGCTACCCCGCCGACCTGAAGGGAGAGGGCGAGGCCGCGGCGGTGGCCGAGCTCATTCACGGCTCGCGCATCCGCCTCGTCGAGATGGGCCATACCCATTACAACGAGCTCGCCAATGACGGCCGGACCATCTACGCGGCGACCCGTTCGACCGGGCAGATCGAGGAAGGACCGGTCGGCTACACCATCGCGGCGATCGATCGGGGGGTGGTGAGCTGGCGCTTCAAGGAACTGGCCGAGAGCTGGCCCCTCGTGGTGATCACTGCGCCGGCCGACCGGCGCCTCGCCCATGCCGAGGATCAGATCGTTTCGGGCTCCACCGAGATCCGCGCCCTGGTGCTCGGCGCCGGCCGGATCGCGGTCTGCGAATTCAGCATCGACGGCGGTCCCTGGCGTCCGATGCGGCGCGCCGAGGGCGAGCGCCGCTTCCGCGCCACCGTCGATTGGCCGGCCGGCGCCGGGCGGCTCACGGTTCGGGCACAGGATGCCGAAGGCGGGGTCGGCGAGGATCGGATCGAGCCGGCCGGCGATGCCGGCGCCCTGGTCCGTTCCAAGGGGCTGGGCAGCGACGCCGATGCCGTCGGCGCTTGGCCGGACCGGGGCATCCTCGGCACCCAGCTCGGACCGAACCGCAACGGGCGCCACTGGTGAGGCGCCGAGCCCGCCACGCCTGACCTTCTTTCCCGATCAAGGACTTCGAGCCCCATGGGTGCGCTGACGCTGAGCCCGAACCTCGTCACATGGGCGATCGCCGCCGCGGCCACGCTGGGGGTGATCACCCGACCCTTCTCATGGCCTGAGGCGATCTGGGCCGTGCTGGGTGCGGCCGCCCTCGTGGTGTTCGGCCTGTTGCCGGCCGGGACCGCCTGGGAGGGCGTCCTCAAGGGAACGGACGTCTACCTCTTCCTCGTCGGCATGATGCTGATGTCCGAGGTGGCGCGGAAGGAAGGTCTGTTCGACTGGCTCGCCGGCATCGCGGTACGGGCGGCCAAGGGGTCGGCCACCCGCCTGTTCACCCTGATCTATGCGGTGGGCACGGTGGTGACGGTGTTCCTGTCCAACGATGCCTGTGCGGTGGTGCTCACCCCGGCCGTCTACGCCGCCACCAAGGCCGCGAAGGTCGAGAATCCGCTGCCCTATCTCCTGATCTGCGCCTTCATCGCCAACGCCGCGAGCTTCGTGCTGCCGATCTCCAACCCGGCCAACCTCGTGGTCTTCGCCGAGCACATGCCCCCGCTGACCCAGTGGCTGGCGATGTTCGCGCTGCCCTCCGTACTGGCCATCGTCGCCACTTACGTCGCTTTGCGCCTGACCCAGAACGCCGTGCTGCGGGACCAGCAGGTCGCCACCGACGTCGAGGGGTCTCGCCTGTCGCGGACCGGGCTCGTCGCCGGCCTCGGCATCGTGGCCACCGGCGGCGTGCTCATCGGCGCCTCCGCGCTGGGACTCGACCTCGGCCTGCCGACCTTCGTGGCCGGCGGCCTCACCACGGCCGCCGTCCTGCTGATGAAGCGGGGCGGCCTCGTCGAGGTCGCCAAGGACGTTTCCTGGAGCGTGCTGCCGCTGGTGGCCGGCCTGTTCGTGCTCGTCGAGGCGCTGGAGAAGACCGGCGTCCTGCGCATGATCGCGGACGCCCTCGGGCAGGCGGCGTCCGCCTCCCCCGTCGAGACCGCCTGGGGCGCCGGCACCCTGATCGCGGTGCTCTGCAACCTCGTCAACAACCTGCCGGCCGGCCTCATCGCGGGCGCTGCCGTGCAGGCCGCCCACGTGCCCGACAAGGTGGCCGGCGCCGTGCTCATCGGCGTCGATATCGGCCCGAACCTGTCTGTGACGGGGTCGCTCGCCACCATCCTGTGGCTGACCGCGATCCGCCGCGAGGGCCAGGACGTGGGCTTCTGGCGCTTCCTCAAGCTCGGCCTCCTCGTCATGCCGCCGGCCCTCCTGCTGGCGCTCGCCGGTCTCCTCCTCGTCTGATCCGTCGCGTCTTCAGCCCGAAGTCCCCAGCCCCAGGTCCCCCGTGAACGCCGCACTGCTCTACCCCTTCATCCTCGTCGCGGGCGTCCTGCAGGCGCTGGGCAATTCGATGAACGCGCAGCTGCGCGGCCGGCTCGTGAATCCGTGGCTCGCCGCTTCGGTCTCGTTCCTGCCCATCGTGTTCGTGTTCGCCACCCTGTTCCTCGTCATGCCGACGCCGCTCCCCACCCTGGAGAGCCTGGGCAAGATGCCCTGGTATGCGCCTCTCGGAGGGGTCGCCGGCGCGGTGGCGGTGTTCGGCGGGCTCGCCTTCATCGACAAGGTCGGCGCGGGGCCCTTCAACGGACTGACGCTCACGGCCAACATCCTGGCTTCGCTCGCCATGGATTCCTTCGGCCTGTTCGGCCTGCAGGGTGGAGGCTTCAAGCTGATGCCCTGGCTCGGCGGCCTGCTGATGGCCGTCGGCGTGTACTTCATCGCTCGCACCACCGCCGACGACGAGGGCGGGACGGACGAGGGACACGGCCTCAACCCGAAGCTGCTCTATCCCTTCATCATCGTGGCGGGCATCCTGCAGGCCGTCGGCGTCGTCTGGAATTCCCAGCTACGCGGCGCCCTGGTGAACCCCTGGCTCGCCGCGACCGTCTCCTTCCTGCCCGTCGTGTTCGTGTTCGTGCTGGTGTTCCTCGTGCGCCCGACGCCGCTGCCGACGCGCCAGGACGTGTCCGGCGTGCGCTGGTGGATGCCGCTGGCCGGCATCACCGGCGCGGTGGCGGTGTTCGGCGGCCTGCTCTTCGTCGACAAGGTGGGGGCCGGCGCCTTCAACGGGCTCCTCATCACCGCCAACCTCCTGACCTCGGTGGCCCTCGACCATTTCGGCTGGGTCGGCATGAAGCAGGTCAAGGCCGGACCCGCCCGCCTCGGCGGCGCCGCCCTGATGGTCGCCGGCATCGTCCTCATCTCGGTGTTCTGAGGGCATCTACGTAATCGAAAACGCGAAGCTTGAGGACAAGCGGTTGCAGTCGCCGGGAAACGTTGGCTTTTTCGGCGCCCGGCGTGCTAAACCTCCGCCGATCCCGCCCGGAGCCGATCCGCGTCAAGGGTGTGTGGACAGCCTCTCGTGCCGCCCGATTGCCGTCTCCCGGTATAGTCCGGCGCGCGTCACGACCTGATCGGTCACCGGAATCCGGCGCCCGGGCCGCCCACGCGGCCGCGCCGACGGGCATCTGCGACGCCGCGCCGAGCGCGTGCGGGAGGGTTCGAGGACAGGAATGCAATGAGCGACGAGACCGACGCCCGGACCCGATCCGAAGAGCGCGCCGAGCGGGCCGAGCGGATGGCCAAGGAAGGCGCCGAGGCCATGGCCGAGCATATCGCCTCGGTGAGGGCCGTGGACGAGCGGACGGTGAAGCTGCGGGCCCTGCGCCTCGCCAAGGAGGCCGCCGACGCCGAGGCGAAGGCTGCCGCCCCACCGCCCGCGCCCAAGCGCAAGCGGTCCTGAGACGGCCCGGCGGAGGAGAAGCCATGGCATTCGATCGCTCCCGTCGACCGAGCGACCCGCGACAGGCCGCCGAGGCGGCCTTCAAGGCCGCCACCACCAAGCCCGTCGAGACGGCCAAGCCGGTCTCGGCTGTTCCGGCATCTGCGGCTTCGGCCGTGCCCGGCGCCCGCGAGATGGTGAGCCTGCGCCTCGACCGCGCCGTGCTCGAGCATTTCCAGAAGGACGGTCCCGGCTGGCAGGACCGCATCAATGCGGCGCTGAAGGCCGCCGCCGGCCTCTAGGCAGAGCGGGTCGCCGCGAGGCGGGCTCCGCCCCCGGTCCGGCGAACAGGTCTAGCCGAACCCGCCTCGCTTCAACCGCATGACCGTGCGGTCGAGGGCCCCGAGGAAGGCGGAGCGGTCGCGGGTCGAGAACGGCTTCGGCCCGCCGGTGATCGCGCCGGCCTCGCGCAGGTCCTGCATCAGGTTGCGCGTGGCCAGCGCCATGCCGATGCCGCTCTCGCTGAACGGCTTGCCGGTGGGCGCAAGCACCTCCGCCCCGGCCTTCACGCAGCGGCTGGCGAGGGGCACGTCGGACGTGATGACGATGGCGCCCGGCCGCGCCCGTTCGGCGATCCAGTCGTCGGCGGCATCGAACCCGTCGCTCACCACCACCCGTTCGATCCAGGGCTCGCGCGGCAGGGCCAGGAAGCTGTTGGCGACCACGTAGACGTGGAGCCCATAGCGTCCGGCGACGCGATAGGTCTCGTCCTTCACCGGGCAGGCATCCGCGTCGATGTAGACGGCGATGGCCCGGGATGCCGCGTCCCCGCTCATTGCGCGGCGACCACCTGCGGCGGGACGCCGGGCTCCAGCGCCTCCGCCCCGACCCGCTCCAGGGTCGAGACGCTGAGGTGTTGGCCGCGCCCCCGCAGGGCGTGCGCGCCGAGGGCACGGGCGCGAATGCCCGCGGGCAGGCGCGCGATCCGGGCCAGCAGGTCGTCGGAGACGAGGATCTCGGTGCCGAGGGGGCGGCAGAGGGATTCGATGCGCGCGGTGACGTTCACCGCATCGCCGAAATACGCGATCTTGTGCCGGTCGACACCGACTTCGGCCGTCACGATCGAGCCGCCGTGCAGGGCCGCGCGTAGGCGCGGCACGGTGCCGAACCGCGCCATCCAGGCTTCGGACTCCGCCTCCAGCCGGTCCATCACGTCGAACACGCAGGCGACGCAGCGCGCATCCTTGAGTCCGCGGGCCATCGGCCAGGTGATCATGGCCATGTCGCCGATATAGTCGTCGATCGAGCCGGCATTGCGCCGGACCGGCTCGGCGAGCGCCGCGAAGACGGCGCCGAGATAGGCCTGGGCCTTGAGGTCGCCGTGGGTCTCGGCGAAGGCGGTCGAGCCGACGACGTCGAGGAACAGGAAGATCCGCTCCTCCCGCACGGGCTGGTGGTAGCGCCCGACCAGGAAGTTCACGAACACCTCGCCGCCGATCAGATCGCGCATGCGGATGACGAAGACGAGCATCGCCGAGACCGCGAGGCAGTAGGCCAGAATCCGCGGGGTGATCCGCACGGCTTGGCTGAGGTCGTCGTCTGTCAGGCCGAGGACCCAGACCAGCAACCCGCCGAGCGCGATGCCGGCGGCGATCATCAGAACGTAGGCGAATTCGGCCGCCGGCACGTAGAACTTCGCCGGCATCCGGCGCATCCGCGCCTGGAGACCGCCGAGGATCAGGCCTCGATCGAAGGCCAGCGTCGTCCCGCCCACCGCCAGTCCGTAGGTCAGGCCGGCGAGGGGCGTCGCGCCACCGGCGAACAGCACGTTGTAGAGGAGGCCGGCTCCGCCGCAGGCGATGAGGATGAGGAGCCAGAACCAGCGGTGCTGCGGCAGCATCAGCGGGGTCCCCCGTGCGGTGCCCCGGCGGGGGCCGGCGGGGGCGATCCGGCAGGAATGGGGGAGGGTGCAGCGCTGCGCAACGGATGAGCCCCTTCGGGGATAGGCCCGAAGGCGGCGTAGCCCCTTGGCGCACCGAGCTTCGGACCTCGTCCCCATCACCGCGCCATGATGGCGCGAGTAAGGCCAAGGTGACGCAGGTCGGCGGATCGGGGACCGGTGTGGCTCCCGTGCGTTGGCTCCCCGGATCATCTGGATAGGAGCGCGGGACGGATGCGGAGCAGAACTTTCGGCGCGACGGACCGCGCGGTGCCCGTCATCGGGCAGGGCACCTGGCACCTCGATCAGGCGGACGGCGCCACCGCCGTCGCGACGCTGCGGGCGGGGCTCGACGGCGGCATGACGCATATCGACACCGCCGAGATGTACGGCGAGGCCGAGCCCCTGGTGGGCGAGGCCATCGCGGGCCGGCGCGCGGAGGTGTTCCTGGTGTCCAAGGTGGTGCCGGGCAATGCCGGCCGGACGGGCGTGGTCGCCGCCTGCGAGCGCTCGCTCGCGCGCCTCGGCACCGACCATCTCGACGCCTATCTGCTGCACTGGCCGGGCCGCTACCCGCTGGAGGACACCATCGCGGGCTTCTGCGCCCTGAAGCAGGCGGGCAAGATCCTGTCCTGGGGCGTGAGCAACTTCGACGTCGCCGATCTCGACGAGGCCCTGGCGATCGCCGGCCCGGGCCAGATCGCCTGCAACCAGGTGCTCTACCACCTGCAGGAGCGCGCCATCGAACACGCGGTGCTGCCCTGGTGCCGGCGCAACGGGGTCGCCCTGGTCGGCTATTCGCCCTTCGGCAGCGGCGACTTCCCAAAGGCCGAGAGCGCCGGAGGCCGGGTGCTCGCCCGTCTCGCGGAGGCGCACCGCACGACGGCGCGGGGCATCGCCGTCGCGTTCCTCACCCGCGACGCGGGCACCTTCACCATCCCGAAGACGGCGCGGCCGGAGCGGGCGCGGGAGAATGCGGCGGCGGGCGCGCTCACCCTGACACCGGAGGATTGCGCCGCCCTGGACGCGGCCTTCCCCCGCGGTCCGCGCCCACGGAGTCTGCCGATGCTGTAGCGGCGCGGGCGAGTTTGTGGCCAATGGCCGGGGAGATCCGGCGCGGACGATCCCGCCGGTCCCGGCGCGAGGAGTGCGAGCGATGGCGCGATGGCGGGGGGCGGCGATCCTGAGACCGGCGTTTCTCGCCCTGTGCTGGCTCGCCGGCACGCCCGTGCTGGCTGAGGAGGCCAGGCCCGACAAGCGCAACCCGCAGCAGCCCGATGGCGAGACGCTGACCATCGACGGGAAGGGCATCACCCTGACCTTCCCCGATGTCGCCAAGCTGCGCATCGGCGGCAAGCTGCAGATCGATTACGGGGCCGCCGTCATCCGTCAGGCCGGCTTTCCCGAACCGTTCCCCGAGAACGTCGCGGTGCGGCGCGCCTGGATCGAGAGCTATCTCACCCTCGACAAGACCCTGGAACTCGCCTTCCAGTATGATTTCGCCGATCCGATGCGGCCCATCAACGACGCCGCCGCTGCCTATACGGGTCTGGGGAACACCCTCCTGACGGTGGGCAACATAAAGGAGCCCTTCAGCCTCGACCAATTGACCGGCGACAACAACACCCTGTTCACGGAGCGCTCGCTGGCCGACGCCTTCGCGCCCGCCCGCAACGTCGGTTTCGCCCTCGGCCGCCATGGGGAGGACTGGACCGTGGTCGCCAGCGTCTTCGGCGGCAATGCCAATACCGGCGTCCGCGGTGAAGGCATCGCCGCCACCGGGCGCGCCACCTACGCGCCGATCCGCGAGGACGACCGCGTGCTGCACCTCGGACTCGCCGGGAGCTTCCGCGACCTGCCCCGTGACGGCCAGGGGCTGTCGCTGTCGAGCCGGTCCGAGGCCTTCCTCTACCAGCGCAACTTCGTCGATACAGGCGACATCCGCGACGCCGCGAGCGTCGGCCGCCTCGGCCTGGAGGCGGCCTATCGCGACGGCCCGTTCCTGGTCCAGGCCGAGTACATCCGCACCGGGGTGGAGCGCACCGGCGGCGCTCGGCCCGTCGGCTTTCAGGGCGGCTACATCCAGGCCAGCGTCATCCTCAACGGCAAGGGCCGGGCCTACAAGCTCGCCCCCGATTACGGCGCGACCTATGCGACCTTCTCCGGGGTGCAGGTGGCGGAGGCCGACCGGGTCTCGCGGGGCGGGATCGGCGTGTTCGAACTCGGCACCCGCTTCAGCGCCATCGACCTCGACGATGCCGGCATCCGCGGCGGCATCGAGCGCGACGTCACGGTCGGACTCAACTGGTACCCGGACCGCAACATCCGGGTCGTCGCCGACTATGTCCGCTCCCACACCAGCCCCTCGGCGGTTCAGGGTGGCCGCACCATCGACGCGGACACCTTCATCGGGCGGTTTCAGCTCTACTGGTAGGCACCGGTTCCGGGCGGTTCGAGCCCGCTGGTCGGGGTTGCGGGCGACCCCCGGGCCGGTGCTACGATGCCCCTGAAAGCCGGGCTGCGCCCGGCGCTGCGGGTCGGCGTGACGATCCATGGAACGCACGGACGTCCTGATCGTCGGCGCCGGTCCGACGGGCCTGGTCCTCGCCCTGTGGCTGACCCGGCTCGGAATCCGCGTCCGGATCATCGACCGGACGGAGGGGCCCGGCACCACCTCGCGGGCGCTCGGAATCCAGGCGCGCACCCTCGAGCTCTACCGCCTGCTCGGCCTCGCCGACGCGGTCGTCGAGGCCGGGCACCCCGCGACCGCCGTCAACATCTGGACCGCCGGTACGAAGCGCGCCCGCGTGGCGTTCGCGACCGACCCGCGCGACCCCACTCCCTATCCGTTCCTGCTGATCTTTCCGCAGGACGCGCACGAGCGCCTCCTGATCGATCGCCTCGCGGCGGCCGGGATCCAGATCGAGCGACGCACCGAGCTCGTGGGGTTCACGCAGGACGGGGCTCGCGTCGTCGCCACCCTGCGCACGGTCGACGGCGCCCAGGAGCGGGTCGCGGCCGCCTATCTGGCCGGATGCGACGGCGCCCGCTCCACGGTGCGCGAAACCCTGGGGATCGGGTTCTCCGGCGGCACTTACGACCGATTCTTCTACGTCGCCGACATCGCCGCGGACGGTCCCGCGATCGACGGCGAGATCCATCTCAACCTCGGCGGGGCCGCCGATTTCCTCGCCGTCTTCCCCCTGGCGGAGCGCGGGCGGGCGCGCCTCGTGGGGACCGTGCGCGACGATCACGCCGGCCGCCGCGAGAGCCTGACCTTTGACGACATCGCCGCTACGGCGCTGGAGCGCCTGCAGGTCGCGCCGCGGACGGTGAACGGGTTCTCGACCTACCGGGTGCATCACCGGGTCGCCGACCGCTTCCGGGACGGGCGCGTCTTCCTGCTCGGGGATGCCGGGCATATTCACAGCCCGGCCGGCGGGCAGGGCATGAACACCGGCATCGGCGACGCGATGAACCTCGGATGGAAGCTCGCCGCCTGCCTCCGGGGCCGGGCCGGCGACGCCCTGCTCGACACCTACGAGACCGAACGGATCGGCTTTGCCCGCCGCCTCGTGGCGACGACGGACCGGGTGTTCACCCTGGCGACCTCGGAAAACGCGCCGGCGCAGCTCTGGCGGACATGGCTCGCACCCTGGCTGGCGCCCCTCATCGCCGGTTCTCCGGCCCTCCGGCGTTTTCTGTTCCGCACGATCTCGCAGATCGGCTTGGCCTACCGGCACAGCGCCCTCAGCGCGGGCCGCGCGGGACGGGTCCACGGCGGAGACCGGTTGCCCTGGTTGCCGGGTGCGGACGACGTCGCGCCGGAATGGCGGGCGTGGGTCCACGGGACGCCGCGACCCGATCTGGCGCGCTGGTGCACGCAGCGGGGCCTGCCCCTGCGCGTCCTTGCCTGGAGCCCCGAGGCCGAGCGGGGAGGCCTGGCCCGGGACGCCCTCTACCTCGTGCGCCCCGACGGATACGTGGCCCTCGCCGATGCGAAAGCGTCCCTCCAGACGCTGGCCGCCTTCCAGGCGCAGCACGGCCTGCGCTGGGGGGCGGACGCCTGATCCGACGCCTGATCCGATGAGACGTGGGGGCTACTCGCCGACCCCGAACAGCTTCTCCAGGAAGTTGCGGTCGTCCTGGCTCGGGCCGCGGCTCGCATCCGCGTGGCGGGCGGCCGGGCGCGGCGGGGCGGCGGCCTGCGGCTCGCCGAGAAGGGCACCGATCAGGCCACCGGGGGTGGTGTTGGTGACGGCCGGCTCGGACGGGCCGCGGTTGCGCCAGCGATTGGCGCCGGGGAGCATCGTTGGGCTCTGCCCCTTGAGCGCCACGGTCATGTAGGCCTTCCAGATCTCGCCCGGCAGGTTGCCGCCCGAGACCTTCTTGGTCGGTTCGCCGTCGTCGTTGCCGAGCCAGACACCGGTCACCAGGGTGGCCGAATAGCCGATGAACCAGGCATCACGAAAATCCTGGCTGGTGCCGGTCTTGCCGGCGAGATCCCAGCCCGGAACCTCCGCTTTCTTGGCGGTGCCGGTGACGAAGGTCTCGTGCATCATCGCGTTCATCATCGAGACCGCGTTGACGTCGACGACGCGGCCGAGGCCGCCGTCCTTGCGCTTGTAGAGCACCTTGCCGTCGGCGCTCTTCACGCTGGCGATGATGTAGGGGATCACCCCCGTGCCGCCGTTGGCGAAGGCCGCGTAGGCGCCCACCATCTCGAGGGGCGTCACCTCCGAGGTACCCAGGGCGATCGAGCCGTTGGCCTGGAGCGGCGAGGAGATGCCGAGGCGCTGGGCCGTCTGCACCACGGTCTTCGGCCCGACCTCCTGGCCGAGGCGGACCGCCACGGTGTTGAGGGAGAGCGCGAGGGCGTCCCGCAGGGTCACGGGTCCCCGATAGTCGCGGGAATAATTCTCCGGGTTCCAACCCTTGATGCTGATCGGCGCGTCGTCCCGCACCGTGTCGGGAGTCAGCCCGTGCTCGACCGCCGCGAGGTAGACGAAGGGCTTGAACGACGAGCCGGGCTGGCGCTTGGCCGTGGTGGCGCGGTTGAACTGGCTCTGAGCGTAGTCGCGCCCGCCCACGAGGGCGCGGATCGCCCCGTCCGGCTTCATCGAGACGAGGGCGCCCTGGGCGACGTTGTAGCGGCCGCCCTTCTGGTTCAGCTCGTCCACCAGCGCCTTCTCGCCGGCGGCCTGCAGGCCGGTATCGACGGTGGTGGCGATCACGATGTCGCTCTCGAATTTCGGCAGGAAGTCGTCGAGCACGTCCATCACGAGGTCGGCGACGTAGTTGGCCGAGCCGCCGCCCCGCGCGCTCGCAGGCCGGGCCGGGGTCGCCAGCGCCAGCTTCGCGTCGGCCGGCTTGGCGAAGCCCAGTTCCTCCATGGCGGCGAGCACCTGGGCGGCGCGGGCCTGGGCCGCGGGCAGGTTGCGGTTCGGCGCCAAGCGCGAGGGCGCCTGGACGAGGCCGCCGAGCATCGCGGCCTCCGCCAGGGTCACGGATTTCGCCGGCTTGCCGAAGTAGCGCTGGGCCGCGGCCTCGACGCCGTAGGCGCCGGCGCCGAAGTAGACGCGGTTCAGGTAGAGTTCGAGGATCTCGTCCTTGCTGTACTTGTGCTCCAGCCACAGGGCGAGGATCGCCTCCTGGATCTTGCGCGAGGCCGAGCGCTCCGGGGTCAGGAACAGGTTCTTGGCGAGCTGCTGGGTCAGGGTCGAACCGCCCTGGGAGACGCCGCGCCGGGTCACGTTCTGGGCGACCGCGCGGGCGATGCCCACGGGGTCGACGCCGAAATGGCTGTAAAAGCGCCGGTCCTCGATCGCCACGAAGGCGCGCGGCAGGTAGGGCGGCAGTTCCTTGATGCTGACGACCCGGCCGCCGGTCTCGCCGCGATTGGCGAGCAGCGAGCCGTCGCTCGCCAGGATGGCGATGTTGGGGGGTCTCTTGGGCACCGCGAGCTGGTCGATCGGCGGCAGCTGCGAGGCGTGGTAGGCCACGAGCCCCGCGATGCCGATCACGCCCCAGAGGCCGAGGACGAGCATGCCGTAGACGAGCCGTCCGAGGATCGAGCGGCGCGCGCGGCGCGGCGCCTTGCGCAGCGCCCGCGCTGGCGGTGCGGCGGAGGCGCGGCCCTTCGCGCCGCGGCCGCCCTTCGAACCTGACTCGCCTCGCGCCACGCCGCCTCCCGCGCGATCGGATCGCGAGAGACGCAGGTCGAGGTCGGCCGGGTCCCCGACGCGGCCCTCGGGCACGTCGAAGTTCGGCTCTCCCCTGCCTCCGCCTGCGCGTCCCTTCGCCATGCGTCCCGTCTGCCTCAAGGTTCGTTCGCGATTCGAGCGATCCTGCTTGCGCACGGTAAATGCGGCGGGTTTAAGGGGTGTTAACCGGCTGATTTTTCAAAGCCTTGAAAAATCAGGGGAAATTCGGCGGTCTCTGCGGCTCGCGCACCGAATGTTCAGGCGGCGCCCGGGGAGGCCGATACGCCCAATCGACCCAAGCCTCTTATCCCTTCTTGCGCAGGGGCCTGACCGACAGGACGCCCCGATCGGTGAAGCCCGTGGCGGCGCCGAAGGCCTGCAAGTCCGTCTGCCCGGGACCGGCGAGCAACTCGATCTCGCCGCATCCCGCCGAGCGCGCCGCCTGCGACGCCGCCTTCAGGAGGAGGCGGCCGATGCCGCGCCGTCGTGCTTCGGGATCGACCACCAGCGTGGTGATCTGCGCCGTCGGCAGTCTGACGGCCAGGGACGGATACCAGTGCAGGACGACGAGGGCGCTCGGTGGCCCCCATTCGACGGCGATGAGAGCCACGCCCGGGCTCTGCCGCAGGGCCTCGATCCGCTCGGCCAGGGCCTCGGCGGCGACGGGACGGCCGCAAGACCGCAGGAGTTCGGCGAGGCCCGCCGCGTCGCCGCCATTCGCCGCCCGGATCTCCAGCCCGTAACGGCTCGCCACGCATCGCTCCGATCGGCTTCGCCGGTCGGAGCCGGCGAAGCGAGGGGTCCCTGGACCGTTCTAGTCGCGTCGCATCAGGCCGAACAGGGCGAAGCCCGCCAGGGCCGCGAGGCCGAGGGCGAGGCCGCGATTGTCCTGGAAGCGGCTCGCGGCAGCCTGCCCCGCCGCGCGCAGGTCGTTGCCCAGCGGCGAGCCGTTCAGGATGCGCTCGGCACGGTCGTGGTTCTCCGGCCGGGTCGCGATCGACACCGTGAAGGCGTCGTCGTCCAGCCGGTCGATCTCGACGCTGTTGCGCGCGAAGCCGGCGCGCGACAGGCGATCCCGCGCGACGCGGGCGGCCCTCAGAGACGGAACGGTCACGGTCGCCAACACGCTGTCAGACATCAAGTTTTCTCCCTGTTCGGCAGACCAAACCTCGCCCGGCGGAATAGGGTTCCGCGAGAGGCCGCCCGGGAAGTTTGGCGGCCGGGCGCCTTAAGCATCCGGCAACCAGCGCGGTCCTAAGCCCGGACCTCGCCGCGCGGGGCCGCCTCGCGCGGCCGTCGAGAGGAGCCTACCGGACTTGCGCGATCCGTTCGTTCCTGCCGCCCTCGCCGACCGCCTGCGGGAGAAGCGCCGCAAGCCGCGCGCCCGGGAGGCTCTCGCCTACGAACCGGCCAAGCCTGTCTTCGCCGAACTCCTCGACGCGCGTGGGCACGGCACCGGCCAGTTCGTGCGCCTGTCCCAGGGCATGGTGGAGGCGATCACACGTGGAGCCCGGGAGGAGGCCTGATCGCCCGTCGGGTCCGCATGTGGATCATCGGTCGCAGCCGATACAGATGTCGCGCACCACCCGATGGCGTCCGGGACCCGTACGCTGGTTCGGCAACTGTCCGTTGAAGGCATGCTCGACCGGCCGGGCCATCGGCGGAACCGGCTTCGGCGGCTCGGGCGAGGCCGGCCGGGGAGTTGGAGCGGTCAGGGCCATGTACTGCGCCGCGGCGGGCACCGAAGCGAGGCCGAGCGCCAGGCCGGCGAGAACGAGGCTCGGAGGCGACCAGCGGAGAAAAGCGCATGCGGGCGAAACGATCGCGGGACGTCGCGTGGCCATCGGAGCCTCCGGTCGTGATCTCACGGTGCGAATCGACACGGAGCCGCCATGCGGCGATCCGGCGTCCAGCCTGACGGGAACGGGGGGAAGCAGGGATCGTTCCCAGTCCCTTTGGCCGGCTCCGGGCCGGATGGGACCGAATTTATGCTGCACCTCCTCGTGGCCGATGGGAACGATCGGTCGGGACGGGCCGATCACGTCTCGGCCACCGGCGTCACCTCGGCGGAAGCCTATGCGGAGGTCCTGCGCCAGGTCTCGGCGGGGGTCGCCTGCACCCTGATCAACCCGGCCGACGCCGACGCGACTCTGCCACCCGGCATGGCGCTCGGCGGCTTCGACGCCCTCGTCCTCACGGGCTCGACGCTCCACGTCTGCGACGAGGCCGCGGCGGTCCGGCGCCAGATCGGCCTCGTGCGCGAGGCGCTCGCTGCCGGCCTCCCCGTGTTCGGCTCCTGCTGGGGCGTCCAGGTCGCCGCCGTGGTGGCGGGCGGCGATGCGGCCCGCAATCCGAAGGGGCCGGAATACGGGTTCTCACGCGACCTCGTGCGGACCGAGGCCGGCCGGGCGCACCCGCTCCTCGCGGGACGGGACGAGCGCTTCGACGCGCCGGCCATGCATCTCGACGCCGT
This sequence comes from Methylobacterium sp. M6A4_1b, assembly GCF_053345175.1. Lineage (NCBI taxonomy): Bacteria > Pseudomonadati > Pseudomonadota > Alphaproteobacteria > Hyphomicrobiales > Methylobacteriaceae > Methylobacterium > Methylobacterium sp. M6A4_1b. The sequence goes on along the minus strand of NZ_JBKEZQ010000001.1, from coordinate 82,184 downwards.
CATCACGCCGCCGGCTCACGCCACCGTGCTGGCCGGCAACGGGGTCCTGTCGGTCCAGGCGATCGAGATCCGGCACGGGGCGGGCGTGTTCTGGGGCACGCAGTACCACCCGGAACTCGACCTCGACGCCCTCGCGGCGATGCTGCGCCTCTGCGCCGACGACGTGGTGGAGGCCGGCGCGCTGCCCGACCAGGCCGCGGTGGAGGCCTATGCCGCCGATCTCTGCCGCATCCACGCGGACCCGGAGGGGCAGCGGGACCTGATCGCCCGCCATCGGCTCGGTGCGGAACTGCTGGAGCCCGCGCGCCGGCGCGCGGAGATCGGCAACTTCCTCGATCGTCTCGTGCGTCCGCGGGTCGAAGCCGCGGCCTGAGGGATCAGACCGCGCGCAGGGCGGGATTGCCCGGCCGCGGGCGGGCGCCGACGATGTGGAAGGCGCGTGGCCGCACGAACAGGAACGACAGGCGCGTGTGACGGATCATCCGCTCGAAGACCAGCGGGACCAGGATCGCCACCATGGTCACGACGAGGCTCGCCCAGCCGATATCGGTGATCGCCCCGGACTTCACGATCAGAGTGCGGGTCAGGGCCATCGGCAGGAAGAAGGCCAGATAGATCACGATCGAGCGCTGGCCGCAGGCCCGCAGGGCCGCCGTCACCGGCCCGCCGGCGCGGGACATCAGGGCACCGATCGCGACGATCGCCAGGGCGCCCGCGCCGCTGAGGGCAAGGCTCAGGCCGGGAAGGTTCGCGAGAAACGGAACGGCGCGGAAGCCCGTGGGGATGAACACCATGGCGGCGTTGATCACGGCCCACAGGACGAGGCCGAGAAGGGCCGTGCGGGCATGGCGCTGCACGAGGTCGCCGAAGGTGAAGATCCGTGCCGCGAAGAGATAGCCGACCAGGAACCAGACGTAGCGGTCGCAGAACTCGTTGATCAGCTCCGAGCCGGTATGGACCGGCAGGACCTGCAGCAGAGCCGCCCCGCCGAGGAGCCAGAGCACCGGCACCGATCGCAGGGCCTTGGTCAGGACCGAGAACACCGCCAGCAGGTAGATGAACCACAGGGTCGAGTAGGGCTCGACGACGGCCAGGGCGAGGTGCGCGACGAAGGCGCCGGGTCCGGCACCGTCGGTGATCTGGCCATACTTGAAGGCCGACTGGATCAGCACCCAGAGGACGTAGAAATAGACGAAGTGCACGAGGCGCCGGTCGAGGAACAGGCGCCAGTCGCGGTCGATCACCCGTCCGAGGAACAGTCCCGACAGCAGGAAGAAGTCCGGGATGCGGAAGGGGCGCGCGAAGGCCACCACGGTGTGGAGGAAGCCTTCGCCCTCCATCGCGATGCCGGTGCCCAGGGTCGAGTGCATCATCACCACCAGGATGATGCAGAGGCCCTTGGCGACATCCACCCAGGCGAGCCGGCTCGCATCCTCGGGGGACCCCGCCGCGTCACGCCCCGCCCCCTGCCCAGCCTCGACCGCCGCCATGATCCGTCCCCGCTTACAGGGGCGCAATCCTCGGGCGAGAGGTCTTAAGGATGGGGATACGGGCCGGAGCGCTCGGCGATCATACCGAACGGACGGTAAAGGCGTCCTCGCGAATCGCGGCCCTCAGTGCGGTTTGCGCTTGGCGCCCCGGCGGTCGCGCGTCATGCGTGTCGCCGCATGGAAGTCGTTCGGCTTCGTGCGGATCCAGGCCAGGAACTCCGCCATCTCAGGTGCTGCCCGCAGGGCGTCCACGTCGGCGAGGCGGCGGGCGATCTCGGCCTCGCTGAAGCGGGCGTGGATCGCCGAGTGGCAGATCTGATGCAGGCGCACCGTCCCGGCCCGCGCTCCGCCCTTCAGCTTCGGGGTCAGGTGATGCAGGCTCGATTTGGCCTGGGGCGGGATCGGCCGCTCGCAGAGCGGGCAGGTGACCGCAGGCTTGGCCCGTGGCCCGTGCGTCGCCGGGTCGTCGTCGCGCCAGAGTCGGGCTCGTCGTCCCATGGGCTCTCCGTCGGATGGGTCGGTCAGTGGACCGCCGTCGGGACAAGGGGGCGACAGGGCGGATCGTTCGATCCGAAGACGTCGAGGGCCTGACGATCCTGCGACCCGAGGATGGACACGTGGTCGCCGGCGATCACCGTCATGCGCGCGCGCGGACCGGCGCGCGCGGCCAGCCGCTCGGCATGCGCCCTCGGCACGACCGCGTCCTCCGCGCCATGGACGATGAGGACCGGGCCGGCCCCCGCGGCGATGCGGAGGTCGGACCGGAAGGTATCCTGCAGGAGCAGGCCGGTCGGCAGGTACGGGAAGCGCCCCGCGACGATGGCCGAGAGGGAATCGAACGGGGCTTCGAGGTAGAGGCCGAGATGCGGCCGGGTCTCGGCCAGGGCCACCGCCACCGCGGCGCCGAGGGAATGCCCGTGCAGCAGCACCGGCGCCCCGGGCGCCCGGACCTGGACCAGCGCGTAGGCCGCCTGCCCGTCGGCGATCAGGCCCGCTTCACTGGGGCTTCCGGTCGAGCCGGGATAGCCGCGATAGGCGATGGCGAGGACGCCCCAGCCGGCGGCGCGCCAGGGCGCGCCGGCAAAGCGCGCCGCGCCGGGCTCCGGCCGCGAGCCGTTGCCGTGGAGGGTGAGGATGACGGGGCAGCCCGGCTCCGGCGCGCGCCAGAACCCGAGCAGGTGCTCCCCGTCGGCCGTCTGCAGGCTGACTGCCTCCGTGCCCATCGGTGCCGGGCGGGCCGGAGCGGGCGCCGGGCTGCGAAAGGCGCCGGGGTAGATCAGGTGGCGCTGGAACACGGTCAGGAGCGCGACCCCCAGGAGGGAGAGGCCGAGGAACGCGGCGGCCAGGAGGGAAGCGAGAAGGCGCATGGGCTCGACTGAGGAGAGGCCGCGGTCGGGCGAAGTCCCCGCGGCGTCATGGCGAGGCGCCGAATCGCACCCGACCCGAGGAGGGGAACTTCGGGGCGTGGCCGAGAGGTAGGGACTGGACTTTGTCGTGTCACCAGCGATGTTGCGTCGCGTGAAAGCGCCCGTTCCCGTCTCCCCCCGCCGTCGGCTTCAGCAAGTGCGAGGCCGGGCCATCCGGCTCGCACCGGTCCGGTGCGGCGCGTCATGACGGGATCGTCCGGCGAGGGACGGGTCGCGGACATTCCAGGCCTGAGCCCGAACGTGCTGCTTCTCGGGCTGATCTTCTGCGGGGTCGGCTTCGGCATCGGCGCCGGGGCGCTCGCGGGCTCGGGCGCCGCCTTCGTGTTCCTGATGGCCGGCTGGGTGCTCGGCCAGTGCCTGCATGAGTATGGCCATGCTCGCGCCGCGCGCCATTGCGGCCTGGCTCCGACCGGGGCGCTGACCCTCGATCCGCTTCGGGCGCCCGCCCCTGTGGCGACCATGCTGCTGCCGGCCCTGTTCACCATCCTGGGCGGCATCGGGTTTCCCGGCGGAACCGGTGCACCGCCCGAGGCGAGTCTCAGCCGGGGCCGGCAATCCGCTGTGGCTGCGGCCGGTCCAGTGATGAGCCTTGCCTTCCTTCTCACGCTTTCGCTGCTCTACGGCCTGACGAGCGCGGAGGCCGAGACCCTGCGCGCGGTTCTCGCCGTCTCGGTGCTGTTCCAGGGTACGGCCCTGGTCCTCGGCCTGATGCCGGTCCCGGGTCTGGACGGCTACGGCATCCTCCGGCCATGGCTGCCTGATTCCGGAGCCGCTTTCCTATCCTGGGCGGATCGGATGGCCCGGCATCCGAGCCTCGTCCTGCTGGGCCTGTTCCTGGCTTCCTCGGTTTTCACCCGACCTCTGTTCCGCGCCAGCCTGACGTTGACCGAGACGTTCGGCATCGAACTCGCCGACGTGATCGCCGGTTTCAGGCTCGTTCGCCTGTGGTGATGGAGCGGATGCTGCGCCACGGCGGACGGGATGCGAGATTTGATTTGCCGGCTGAATGCCTGTGATGCAGTGTCGACCTCGAAGAGCCAAGCCGTACGCTTGCCGTGGGTGGGGAAGCACTGTGCGGAGCTCGGAATTCGGGACGTCGCGCCCGATGGCGGCGATGGTCGAGGTCGAGAGTTCAGCATGCGTGACGATACGTCGGGGCGGCAGGCCTCGCCTCACGCCTACCGCGTTCTCCTGCTCGAGGCTTCTGGCCGCGTTCTTCGCACAAAATCCCTCATGGGCTGTACCGAGGCCGAGGCCATCGAGCGGGCTCGAGACTTCATGGACGGCCGGTCGGTCGAGCTCTGGGACGGAAGCCGCCTGATCCAGCGCCTCGACGCGCCCCATGACCCGGAATCGGACGAACCCTAGCAGGACGCGGCGGCCGCGGCATTCGGGCATCGTGGGGGCCGACCGGGCTTTCGTGCTAGGTGCCGCTCGGCCTCCGGACCCGACGCGATCCGGTGCGCCCGGTGGAGAGACCCTGCGATGGCCCTCAAGACGACGTTCCTGGTGCAGACCTTCGTGCTCAAGCGCAAGCGGCTCTCGCCGGGGGACCGCGAGGTGGCGGTGACGGAGAGCGGGGCGCTGAAGAAAGCCGAGGCCATGGCATCGCGCTTCCCCGGTACGGCGGCGATCAAGGTCGTGGCCGACGACGAGACGGGGGAACTCGAGAGCGCGTCCATCCTCGGCAGCTTCGGGGAGGTGCCGGACGATTTCGCCGAGAGCCTGCAGGGATCCTGAGGCAGCCGCCTTCGGCGTCCACAACCTTTGGGTCTCGAATCGCGAAAGGGCTCCGCCTCGCGGCGAAGCCCCTCGATGCTGCGTTGGGGCGTCAGCCGTTACGGGCAGGCGTGGCGCTGGCCGTCATTGCCCAGATAGGTTCCGGTGCGGCGGTCGTAGGAGCGGAAGCGCTGGACGCAGTAGGCGACGTCGCCGCCGCCGGTGGCGACCTCCGGACCGGCCTCGTAGCCCGTCGCGGCATAGCCGCCGCCATAGGGTGCGTAGCCGCCGTAATAGGCCGGGGCATAGCCGCCGGCGTAGTCGTCACCGTAATAGCCGCCATAGGCGCTGCCGAGGCCGTAGCCGATCCCAGCTCCTGCGAGACCCAGACCGAGCCCGAGGCCGAGCCCACCATAGCCGCGGCGGTAGCCGTAGCCGCGTCCGGCATAGGCGCCGCCTCGGTTGAAGCCGCCGCGATCACCCCGGAAGCCGTTGCCGGCAGCAAGGCCCGCTCCGGCGCCGACGGCACCCACGCCGACACTTCCGCGGCGGCTGAAGCCGCCGCGATTGAAGCCACCCTGCGCGAGGCCGCCGCGGAACCCGCCGCCGCCGACATTGCCGCCGCGGAAGCCGCCGCCCTGAGCGAGACCGCCGCGGAAGCCACCTCCACCGAAGTTGCCGCCGCGGAAGCCGCCGCCCATGCCGCCGCCATGGAAGCCGCCGCCACCGCCCCGGAAGCCGCCGCCTCCGGGACGCGCATCGGCGGAGGCGGGAATCATCGAGAGGGCACCGACCAGGGCGGCCGATGCCAGGAATATGCGCTTCATGGGAGAACCTGTCGTTCGCGTGCCGACCCCGAGGATCGAACTTCTGGTAAACGAACGCGGGGCCTGACGATTAAGTTCGTTTCACACCCTCTTCCGCGTCGGTTTGCCGGACCGGTGATTGACAAAACGGCCGCCGACCTCGACTCTGGAAGCATTCCGAGGGGGGCTCCGAGTACGGGAGCTGAGATTGGGCGCGTCGCCCTGACCCTTGAACCTGATCCGGTTCGTACCGGCGGAGGGACGGGAATCTCAACGACGGCGCGAATCTCCAGGCGCCATCCCATCCAATCCCTCCGCCCATGAACCGGATCGTCTCCCACGCCAGGAGCGAAACCGATGAATGCACCCGTTCTCCCGAAGGGTCTGCCGCAGGGCCAGCCGCAGGCGGTCACCACCGGCCCGATCATGGGCTCGCGCAAGGTCTACGCGCCCGTGGCCGGGCACGACGACATCCGGGTGCCGTTCCGCGAGATCACGCTCAGCGATCCGAAGGAGGCCCCGGTGCGGGTCTACGATCCGTCGGGTCCCTACACGGAGACGGACGCCAAGATCGACCTCCATGCCGGCCTGCCGCTGGTGCGCGAACCCTGGATCGCCCGGCGCGGCTACGCCACGGTGACCCCGCGCGCGGTCAAGCCCGAGGACAACGGCTTCGTGCCCGAGGACAAGCTCGTGGCCCCGTGCCCGGCGACCCGCGAGATCCGCAAGGCCGGCCCCGGCCAGATGGTGACGCAGTACGAGTTCGCCCGCGCCGGGATCATCACCGAGGAGATGATCTACGTCGCCAACCGCGAGAACCTCGCCCGCCAGACGATGCTGGAAGGCGCGCAGACCGCCCTGGCCGACGGCAACAGTTTCGGCGCGTCCCTGCCGGCCTTCATCACGCCCGAGTTCGTCCGCGACGAGGTGGCCCGGGGCCGCGCCATCATCCCGGCCAACATCAACCACCCCGAGGTGGAGCCGATGGCGATCGGCCGCAACTTCCTGGTGAAGATCAACGCCAATATCGGCAATTCCGCCGTGACGTCCTCGGCCGCCGAGGAGGTCGAGAAGCTGGTCTGGGCGAGCCGCTGGGGCGCCGACACGGTGATGGACCTCTCGACGGGCCGCAACATCCACAACATCCGCTCGTGGATCGTGCGCAACTCGCCCGTTCCGATCGGCACCGTGCCGATCTACCAGGCCCTGGAGAAGGTCGGCGGCGACCCGCTGAAGCTCGACTGGGAGGTCTTCAAGGACACGCTCATCGAGCAGGCCGAGCAGGGCATCGACTACTTCACGATCCATGCGGGCGTGCGCCTCGCCCACGTGCCGCTCACCGCGCGCCGGGTGACCGGCATCGTCTCCCGCGGCGGCTCGATCATGGCGCGCTGGTGCCTCGCCGGACACCGCGAGTCGTTCCTGTACGAGCGCTTCGACGAGATCTGCGACATCATGCGGGCCTACGACGTCTCGTTCTCCCTGGGCGACGGCCTGCGCCCCGGCTCCATCGCGGATGCCAACGACGCGGCGCAGTTCGCGGAGCTGGAGACCCTGGGCGAGCTCACCAAGATCGCCTGGGACAAGGGCTGCCAGACCATGATCGAGGGCCCCGGCCACGTGCCGATGCACAAGATCAAGGTGAACATGGAAAAGCAGCTCGTGGAGTGCGGCGAAGCGCCGTTCTACACCCTCGGCCCGCTGACCACCGACATCGCCCCCGGCTACGACCACATCACGTCGGGCATTGGCGCCGCGATGATCGGCTGGTTCGGCTGCGCCATGCTCTGCTACGTCACCCCGAAGGAGCATCTCGGTCTGCCCAACCGCGACGACGTCAAGGAAGGCGTGATCACCTACAAGATCGCGGCCCATGCCGCCGACCTCGCCAAGGGCCACCCGGCGGCGCAGCTGCGCGACGACGCCCTGTCGCGGGCCCGGTTCGACTTCCGCTGGGAGGACCAGTTCAACCTCTCCCTCGACCCCGATACGGCGCGCGCCTTCCACGACGAGACCCTGCCGAAGGACGCCCACAAGGTCGCGCATTTCTGCTCGATGTGCGGGCCTAAGTTCTGCTCGATGAAGATCACGCAGGACCTGCGCGCCGAGGTGCTGGCGATGGAGGCGGCCGGGCAGGTGCTCGGTGAGGCCGCCCCCCTGAGCGCGGCCGAGCGCGAGGCCGGCATGGCCGCGAAATCCGCCGAGTTCCAGGCCGAGGGCGGCAAGCTCTACGTCGACGCGGCTGAGTAGGACGGCCGCGTCCCGGGCCGGTCTCAGCTGACCGGCCCGGGACAGGCGCCGCGGGAAAGAACCGCACGCGGCGCGAAGAACGCCAGGGGCGTGCTCGCGCGCGCTTCGTAGGCGTCATGGAGCGCGCCGATCATGAGATCGGCGGCGATGTCGAAATCGGGCGGCGTGCCGAGCGTGATCTCCCGTTTGTAGTTTTCGTTCGAGCCGGCCTGCGCGAAGCCCAGTCGATGCAGGGCCGATTTCGAGGACTCGGACAGGGAGTGGCCGGGCGCTTCGGCCCCCTGCGCATACGCGCCCGAGGACGCTTCGCAGTGCAGCTTCCGATCCTCGTCCACGAAGATGCACTGGACGTAGCGCTGATCCGTCCGGACGACGCTCACGGCGAGGAACCGATCCCGGGACGTGGAGCGCGGGCCGCGCAGGTGGATGCTGCTCAGCCGCGCGACCACGGCGCAGCGATGGAGCTCGATGAAGGCGGCGCGACCGCGATCGTCCGAAGCGGCGTCCGAGATCGGGATGAGGCCGAGCCCGAGCATGGCCGCTGCGATCGGCCGGATTTGACGTCGCCCCTGTCCGGTGGAGACCATTCCGACTGCCTCGAGATCGCGTCGTCGGGCGAGCACGTCCGATCTCGGAAGTCTCTATCACAGGTTGAAACCCGCGGCATCGTCCGTACGCGTCCTGTCCCTGGCGCTTCACGCGAACAGCCCATGCACGAACCAGCGTGCGGGCGTCTCCATCGTGAGAAAGTCCTCCCGGTAGACCCAGAGGCGGCGGCCGGTATCGTCCTCCACCACGTAATAGTCCCGCGTCGGCCCGGGGGCGTGCCACCACGCGTCTGCGATGCGCTCGGGTCCGTCCGCATGGGCGACGCGGTGCAGGCGCCGGCGCCAGCGGAAGCGGTGCGGCGGCCCGTCGGGAGCGAGCGCGATGACGTCCTCGGCCGCCTCGCCCCGGCTGAGCAGCACCAGCGGCCGCGGCGGCAGGCGCGGCCGGGACGCCGGATCGGTCCGGCCCGTCGGCGTGCGCTGGCCCGCCCCCCAGGGTTCCACGATCTCGGCCCGCTCGGGCAGGTGGCTCTCCCGGAAGCCGAGCCGCATCATCCGCCGGCCGAGGCGCTGGCGCAGGGCATCGCCCAGACGTCCGGCCCCTCCCTCACCACCGGCGGCCGCCTCCACCAGAATCCCCTGACGCGGCGCGATCGTACCCGTGGCGGTGACCGCGAGGCCCACGCTCTCGAAGCCGAAGCCGGCATCGAGGGCCGGGCCGAGGCGGTCGAGGCGAAGGGTCAACAGGCGCCCGAGCTGGGCCGGGCAGCGGGTCGGCAGGCTCATCCCGAGGTCGAGGGTTCGCACCACCCCGTCGACGCGGGTCAGGGACAGCCGCAAAGCCCGGGCGCCGAGGCCGGCCGCCTCCAGCCGCGGGGCCAACCCCTCCATCAGGCGCGTGGCCGTGGCGACGATGGTCTCCGGCCGGCCGATCGGCTCGAGGAAGCCGCGCGCGGCTTCGAAGTCGCGCGGGTCCTCCGCCGAGACGAGGGGCTCCGGACGGTGGCCGAGGGCCTGGTCGAGGCGGAGCAGCAGGGTCTCGCCGAAGCGCCGGGCCAGGGGCGCGCGGGGCGCGGCGGCGAGGTCGCCGATCCGGCGCAGGCCGAGGCGGGCCAGGGCCTGCGCCGTGCCGGGATCGAGGCGCAGGGCCGAGACCGGCAGGGCCCGCAGGGCCTCCCCGTTGCATCCGGGTGCCACCAGGCCGCCCCCGCCGTGACGCGCCAGGGCGAAGGCGCAGGCGGGCGTGTCGGCGAGCGCGATCCGCGCCGGGATCGCGCCTTCGGACAAACGCCGGGCGAGATCCTCCAGCAGCGGCGCCTCCCCGCCGAACAGGTGGCTCGCCCCCGCGATGTCGAGGAAGAATCCATCTCCGCCCTCCGCCGGGCCGTAAGGGGCGACGACCGGGGTGTAGCGCTTGGCCCAGAGGCAGAGCCGGTGCAGGGCGGCGTCATCCGCTTCCGGGTCGGCGGGATGGACGGAAACGGGCGTGCCGATCCGCGCGCGGGCTCGGGCCAGGGTTTCGCCGGGTTCGAGGCCGAGGGCGCGGGCAGCGGCGTCCACCGCGACCAGGCGCAGGCCGCTGGCCTCCATCGCGGCCACGACCACGGGGCCGTCATCCCGAGCGCTGGACCCGTTCGACCGCCTCAGCCGCGTGACCGGCCAATGCTCCAGCCAGACCGAAACGATGCGCGGCATGATCCCATTCCAGAAGCCAGTGTCCGGTCCGCCCATTGCGGCTTCGGTCGAGGGTCACCTGCCAGCACGGCCGCTCGATGCAGCCGAAGCGGTCGCGCAGGGCCTTGCCGGCGGCGATCCGCCAGCGGGTCGCTGCCACGTTGGGGCTCTCCGCCTCCGATGGCCGCAGGACGAGGAGGAGGAGGTCGGTCCGCCCGGCCGCGAGGTGAAGCCGGCGGCTCTGGGTCAGGGGCAGGGCGGCGTCGACGAGTCCCGCCACGGCGGCCAGTCCCTGCGCGCGCAGGGATTCCTCTAGGGCCCGATAAGCGTCGCCGTCGCTGGCGACCTCGAACAGCAGGAGCCGTCCGGGGTCGAGGCCGAGGCCGGCCAGGCCGTGCCCGTAGGGGAGGGGGTGGCCCTGGCCCGCCACCAGCAGGGCCTCGCCGCGCACCCGGCCGAGGTGGCGCGCCACCAGGGCGAGGGCGAAGCCGAGGGCCGCCGGCTCGTCCCCCGCCTGGGCCGGGGCGATCTCGTGCAACTGCCCGAGGGCGAGGCCACCCTGTGCGAGGCGCGAATCGATGTCGTGGATGCCCAGCGGAAGGGCGCCCCGTAGGACCGACGCGCCCCCGCGGCCGGCCACCAGGTCGCGCAGGACCGCCAGATCCAAGGGACCGGCGTCGGGAGAAGGCGCCTCCACGCTCGGTCGGTCCAAAGGCAGGGTCTCGACGTCCGCATCGGGAGGGTCTTCAGGGCTCTGTCTCATCGGCTCCGCTCCATCCCGCTATGCTAAGAACAAAACAGGAACATACTCAATCGGTTTCCAGGGCTCTCCAAGATTTCATCTGAAATCAGGGACTTGGCCTGTGGAAGGCTGTGGACGCCTGTGGACGGCAGGCGCCGGGGCGGTGGGGCCGTCACCCTTGACCCTGTGGCGACGGCAGGGCAGCACTCCCCACCTGCCGCGCAGCAGACGCGGATCAGCCGGGAGAACTCCATGCGTCTCGCTCGTGCCCTCGTGGTCCTGTCGGGCCTGATCCCCGTCGCGGGAGGGCTCCCCGCTGCGGCGCAGCCGGCGGCTCAGCCCAGGGGCGAGGCGCCCAGGGCGGCGGCACCAAAGGCACGCGGGCCCCAGGCCGCGTCGCAGCCGATCCAGGTCTACGATGCCCGCTTCGAGAACGGAGACCTGCGCATCTCGGGCAGCGTGCGCAAGGCCGGCACCGTGGTGGTGCTCGACGAGGACATCTCGATCATCGCCGACAGCCGGGGCCGCTTCGTTTTCCGTCTGCCCTACGTGCCCACCAACTGCATCGCCACCCTGAAGGCCGGCGAGGACGAGCGCGAGGCGGCCATCGCCAATTGCGGCCCTGCCGGCCAGCCCGGTCCGAAGGGCGAGACCGGCGACAAGGGCGAGACCGGCCCCGCCGGGCCTCAGGGCGTCGCCGGCCTGCCCGGTCCTCAGGGACCGAAAGGCGACACCGGGGCCAGAGGCGAGGCCGGCCCGAAGGGCGAGACGGGCGCCCGAGGCGAGGCAGGCCCCAAGGGGGAAGTCGGACCCAGGGGTGAGGCCGGCCCAAAGGGTGAGACCGGCCCGAAGGGGACTGCCGGCGAGCGCGGACCGGCGGGTTCCAGGGGAGAGGCCGGCCAGGCCGCCCTCGCGGCGGCCGCGCCCGCATCCCCGTTCCGGGTGGTGCGCCAGGACACCTGCCCGGCCTCGGGCTGCGCGATCACCTGCGAGGGCACCGAGATCCTCGCCTCGGCCCTGTGCCTGAAGGGGGGAAGCGCCATCGTGACGGCGGGCGCCGACGGAACCTTGAGCGCGGCCTGTCCCGCCGAGAGCCAGGGACTGGTCGGCCTCTGCGCCCGGCGCTGAGGGGCCAAGGCGACCCGAGCGATCGCCCCTCGCCGAAACGGAGCCGTCCGGTGTAAGGACGCGCTTCGTTTTCGTGCCGAAGTCGATCCCACCCTTGTCGATACCGCCCATGCCGCTTGTCCCCTCCTGCACCGTTCCCAGCGTCCGCGGGGCCTCGCGATGAGCGTGGGCATCTGGGGCAAGCTCGGAGGCGCCGGCCTCGGCCTCGCCATCGGCGGTCCCCTCGGCGGCCTCGTCGGCGGCGTGGCCGGGCACTTCCTGGTCGACCGCGAGGGCGCGCTGTTCGGCGCCACGCCGCGCGACGTGGTCTTCACCACCGGCCTCGTGGCGCTCGCCGCCAAGATGGCCAAATCCGACGGCGTGGTGACGCCGGCGGAGGTCGAGGCCTTCGCCAAGGTGGTGCAGGTGGACGAGCGAGCCCGGCCCGGCGTGCAGCGCCTGTTCGACCTCGCCAAGGGTACAGCGAACGGCTTCGAGGCCTATGCCCGGCAGCTGGCCAACACCTTCCACGACGAGCCGGCCCTGCTGGAGGACGTCCTCGACGGCCTGTTCCACATCGCCAAGGCCGATGGCGCCATCCACGAGGCGGAGGAGCGCTACCTGCGCGCCGTGGCGGAGACCTTCGGCTACGACGAGGCCGCGTTCCGCCGCATCGCCGCACGGCACGTCCGCCTCTCCGACGATCCCTACCTCGTGCTCGGCCTCGATCACGACGTCGACGATGCCGGACTGAAGGCCGCCCACCGAGCCCTGGTGCGGGAGAACCATCCCGACCGGGCCATCGCGCGCGGCCTGCCGCCGGAGGCGGTGGCCATCGCCACCCGCCGGCTCGCGGCCATCAACGCCGCCTATGACCGGATCAGCACCGAGCGGGGCCTCACGTGAAACCGACGCCCGAGAGTCCCGTCGCCACCAGCGTCCACCCGTCGCCGAACCACGGCGACCGCCGCTCCGGTCCGGTCGACCTCCTCATCCTGCACTACACCGGCATGGAGAGCGCGGCCGCCGCCCTGCAGCGTCTCGCCAACCCCGTGGCGGAGGTCTCGGCCCATTACGTGGTGCTGGAGGACGGCCGCGTGGTCCAGATGGTGCCCGAAGGACGCCGGGCCTGGCATGCGGGCCAGGGCTCCTGGGCCGGGATCAGCGACGTGAACTCGCGCTCCCTGGGGATCGAGATCGTCAATGCAGGTCACTCGGGCGGCCTCCCGGCCTATCCCGCGGTACAGATCGAGGCCGTGATCGCCCTGTGCGGCGATCTCGCCAAGCGCTGGGGCCTCGCCCCGCACCGGATCCTCGCGCATTCCGACATCGCGCCCGAGCGCAAGGAGGATCCGGGCGAGCACTTTCCCTGGGAGCGCCTCGCCTGCGCCGGCATCGGCCACTGGGTGCCGTCGGCCCCGATCCGCGACGGCCGGTTCTTCGCGCAGGGTGATGCCGGGCCGCCGATCGAGGCGTTGCAGGCGATGTTCGCCCTCTACGGCTACGACCTGCCGGTGAGCGCCACCTTCGACGCCCGCATGGACGCGGTGGTGACGGCCTTCCAGCGCCACTTCCGGCCGGCCCGCGTCGACGGCGTCGCCGACGCCTCGACCATCACGACCCTGCGGGACCTGATCGCGGCGCTGCCGGGGCGGTAAGGTCTCGCGTTCCCAGAGCGAAGCGCGTCCCTCCCCCGCAGAGGGGGAGGGCAGAACCGGCTCGATCAGGCCCGGTGCTGAACCGCCTCGTGCCCATGCGGGTGAGCCTCGTCAGCCTCCGCGCCCCGCGTGCGCCACAGGCTGTAGACGATGCCCGCGATCAGGAACACGACGGTGACCGCGAGGGAGACCCACGGCGGTACGTGGACGAGGTCGAAGGTGTCGGCGACAACGATCTTGCCCCCGATGAAGATGAGGATGAAGGCGAGCGCCGTCTTGAGGTAGGCGAAGCGGTCCACCATCGCGGCGAGCGCGAAGTAGAGCGCGCGCAGGCCGAGGATCGCGAAGATGTTCGAGGTATAGACCACGAAGGTGTCGGTGGTGATGGCGAAGATCGCCGGCACGCTGTCGACGGCGAAGATCACGTCGGCGCCGTTCACGAGGATGAGCGCCAGCGCCAGGGGCGTCAGCCAGAGGGCGGTCTTGCCGGTCTTCGGATCGGGCTTGCGCACCATGAAACGCTGCCCGTGCAGTTCGGGCGTGATGCGCAGGACGCGCTGCAGGAACCGGACGGCCCGGTTCTCGCGGATATCGCCCGGCTCCTCGTCCTTCGAGAGCAGCATCTTGAGGCCGGCGAAGATCAGGAAGGCGGCGAAGATCGACAGCACCCAGGCGGCCTGATGCACGAGGGCCGCACCGAGGCCGATCATCAGGCCGCGCAGCAGCACGGCGGCGAGGATGCCCCAGACCAGGACCCGGTGCTGGGCGGCGCGGGGAATGCCCAGCGCCGTGAGGATGACGGCGATGACGAAGACGTTGTCCATCGACAGCGACTTCTCGACGACGAGGCCGGCGACGTATTCCTGGCCCGCCTGCGGTCCGAGGTACCACCAGACCCAGCCGCCGAAGATCATCCCCAGGGTGAAGTAGAACAGCGTCAGGAGCAGGCTCTCCTTCACGCCGATCTCATGGTTCTTGTCGCGGTGCAGAAGTCCGAGATCGAAGGCCAGCAACCCGGCTACCAGGGTGTGGAACCCGAGCCACATCCACACGGGCTTGCCGAGCCAATCGTAATACAGAAAATCAACCATGAGGCAGGACCGTCGATGCTTCTTGAGGAGAGAAAGCATCGGCTCCGACATCACGGAACGCATCATGCAGCATCCCGCCAGAGGGGCCCGCAGCCGATGAGGCGCAGTTGGGACTCTGAACGGGGCGAATCAAGGGCGCCGGGCCGTTGCGCTTGACAGGGCCGGCCCTCGGCGGCTTCCCAGGATGCATGACGGACAGCGAACGCAATGGCCGCGGGACCCACGGTCCCGCCGTGATCGGCGGCGGCCCCGCCGGCCTCGCGGCCGCGGAGGTGCTGGCGCGGGCCGGCCAAGCCGTGTCGCTCTACGACCGGATGCCGAGCGTGGGGCGCAAATTCCTCATCGCCGGGCGCGGCGGTCTCAACCTCACGCATTCCGAACCCCTGCCGGCCTTCCTGGCGCGCTACCAGCCGGAAGGTGGAACGCTCGCCGAGGCCATCGCGGCGTTTCCACCCCCGGCCCTGCGCGCCTGGTGCGACGAGCTCGGCCAGCCGACCTTCGTCGGGTCGAGCGGCCGCGTCTTCCCCGAGGCCTTCAAGGCGTCGCCCCTCCTGCGGGCCTGGCTCCACCGCCTCGACGGCCTGGGCGTCCGCATCCGCACCCGCCACCGCTTCACCGGCTGGTCGGACGAGGGCGGCCCGGTCTTCGAGGCCCCGGAGGGGCGGGTCGAGACCGCCCACCGCCCGGTGCTCCTGGCACTGGGGGGCGCGAGCTGGCCGCGCCTCGGCTCCGACGGGAGCTGGGTGCCCCTGCTGGCGCGGGAGGGCATCGCGGTGGCGCCGCTCAAGCCCGCCAATGTCGGGTTCACCGTGGCGTGGTCACCGGTCTTCGCCGAGCGCTTCGCCGGCGCGCCCCTCAAGCGGATCGCCCTCAGCCTCGACGGCGTCCGCGTGCGCGGCGAAGCGGTGATCAGCGCGGACGGGATCGAGGGCGGAGCGATCTACGCCCTCGCGCATCGGATCCGCGCCGCCACCGAGCGCGGCGCGGCCCGGCTGGAGGTCGATCTGCGGCCCGATGTCGACGGGGCCGCGCTGGTACGGGCTCTTCGTGACCCGAAGCCCGGTCTGTCGCTGGCCAACCGCCTGCGCAAGGCCGCGGCGCTGACGCCCGTGGGGATCGGCCTGCTGCGCGAGGCGGCGCATCCGCTGCCGAGCGCCGCCGAAGCCCTGGCGGCCCTGATCAAGGCGGTGCCGCTCCGTCTCCTGGCCCCGCGGGGTCTCGACCGAGCGATCTCGACCGCGGGCGGGGTCCGCTTCGACGAACTCGACGCCGCGCACATGCTGGTTCGGCGGCCCGGCACCTTCGTGGCGGGGGAGATGCTGGACTGGGAGGCTCCGACGGGGGGCTACCTGCTCCAGGGCGCCTTCGCCTCGGGGCGGGCGGCGGCGGCGGGCATGCTGGCCTGGATGGAGGGGTCGCCGCCCCATCAACCCGCTGCTCGATGAACCCGCTGACCTATGAAAAAGGCTCCCTCTCGGAGAGAGGGAGCCTGATGGTCTCGCGCGGACCTTGCGGGCCGCGCGGCGCCGGGTCTCAGCGGCAGTACACGTCGCCGTAGGCGTCGCGGTAGGTGCCGTAGGGGCAGCGCGGCGCGGTGGAGGCGCCGACGATGGCGCCGCTGGCGCCGCCGATGGCGGCACCCGCGAGGGCTCCGCCGGCGCGGCCGGTGGCGGCTCCGCCGATGGCGGCACCCGCGAGCGCGCCGAGGCCGGCGCCGCCGAGAGCGCGGTCCTGCGGCGTGTTGCAGGCGCCGACCGAGAGGGCGAGGGCACCCGCGAGGGTGGCGGCGATGAGCTTCTTCATGGTTCCGAGACTCCCTTGTGCGTCGTAGCCGGCCTTCGGCCGTGATCTTCGTGCCGCCCGAGCTTAAGCATTCCGCGCGGGAAATGCACGCCGAACGGCCAAGGTTCCGTCCCGCCTTTCCGTTTCCTCGAAAAACCCTCTAGTGATGCGGCCATCAGGACCCATCGGGGCGGCGCCGGCCGCCCGATCCGCCGCGAGGAATCCATGCAGCGCGCCACCGCCATCGTCCGCAAGGTCGCCGTCCGCGCCGATGCGATCGTCGACACGATCGTTCTCGACCATGCCGCCCGTCAGGCCCCGCCGGAGAGCCTGACGGGGGAGGGCGGCGTGAGCCTGTCCCTCGCGCTCGGCAAGGCCGTTGCCCTGGAGGACGGCGACGCCCTGCGCCTGGAAGACGGCCGCCTCGTCGCCATCCGGGCCGCCGGGGAGCCGCTCCTCGAGGTACGGGCCGAAAACCCGGCCCGGCTGCTGCGGCTCGCCTGGCAGCTCGGCGGCAGCCACGTGCCGGCCGAGATCGCCGCCGACGTCCTCTACGTGCCCCGCAGCGCCGCCGAGCTCGTCCGCGGCCAGGGCTGCGCCGCCAGCCCGGTGACCCGGGCCTTCAAGCCGGAGCGCGCGGCCCACGACCACAGCCAGTGCGGCCACGATCACCACGATCACGGGCACGACCATGCGGATCACGACCGCCACGCACACGACCATGCGGGCCACGATCACGGGCATTCCCATGCGGGACATGACCATGGACACGCCCACGGGCACGACCATGCCCACGATCACGGCGCGCACGGCCACGTGCACGGCCCGGACTGCAAGCACGACCACTGAGCGCAGCGGCCCCGCGTTGAAGCCGGTGGCGCGGACGGTTATGTCCGCCCGATGATCGCCCGCGACCTCCGCTTCTCCATCGCGCCCATGATGGACTGGACCGACCGTTACTGTCGGGCCTTCCACCGCACCCTGTCGCGGCGCGCCCGGCTCTATACCGAGATGGTCACCACCGGGGCGGTCATCCACGGCCCCCGCGACCGCCTCCTCGGCTTCTCCGCCATGGAGCACCCGGTGGCGGTGCAGCTCGGCGGCTCGAACCCGGTCGACCTCGCCGAGGCCGCGCGGATCGCCGAGGGCTTCGGCTACGACGAGGTCAATCTCAACGTCGGCTGCCCCTCCGACCGCGTGCAGGACGGACGCTTCGGTGCCTGCCTGATGCGCGAGCCCGCCTTGGTGGCCACCTGCGTGGCCGCCCTGAAGGCGGCGGTGTCGGTCCCCGTCACGGTGAAATGCCGCATCGGCGTCGACGATCAGGACACCGAGCAGGCCCTCGACGCCCTCGCGCAGGACGTGGTCGCGGCCGGCGTCGACGGCCTCGTGGTGCATGCCCGCAAGGCCTGGCTCCAGGGGCTTTCACCCAAGGAGAACCGCGACGTGCCGCCCCTCGACTATCCGCGGGTGGCGCGGCTGAAGCGGGCCTATCCGGCCCTGCCCATCGCCATCAACGGCGGCATCGCCACCATCGCGGACGCCGCGGCCCATCTGGCGGACGTCGACGGCGTGATGATCGGCCGGGCCGCCTACAGCGATCCGGCGATCCTCCTCGCGGTCGATCCCGTCCTGTTCGACGAGCCCGCCCCGGCCGCCGACCCCTTCGCGGCCCTGGAGGCCTTCGAGCCGGTGCTGGCCGGCTTCCTGCAGGAGGACGTGCGCCTGCACGCGGTGACCCGGCACATGCTCGGCCTGTTCAATGGCCGCCCGGGTGCGCGCGCCTATCGCCGGCACCTCTCGACCCATGGCCTCGAGCCGGAGGCCGGAATCGCGACCCTGCGCGAGGCGGCGGATCTGGTGGCCCAGGCCGAGCGCCGGATGAACGCGGCCGAGGCGAGCGCGGCCTGAAGGCGCCGCCGCGTGGTCCGGGCCGCGCCTAACCCGGCGACCGACATTCTATCAGTATCCGGCAAAGCAACTCCGTCGTCGTTGCTTGAATGCAACGGGAAGGCGTCCAAGATAGTGTGACTGGATTATGAATGGGCGGCCGCTTCTGTTTGCCCCCATGCCTGCCACGGCGGCTCCCCGACGATTCGTGCGGGAGGGCCAGGCTCGGGGGCAGAGATGCGGTTTCATCCAGGTGTTTCCCTTTCCGGCGTATCCATCGCGGCCATCGTCGCAGCCACCCTCGGCGCGACCGGCGCACGCGCCCAGTCGGCGCAGAACATCACGGCGACGGGACTGGTCTCCGGCCTGAGCGTTCTCCCCAACTCGGCCGCCGGCATCGCCGATCTCAATGCCAACCTCGCCACCGCCCTGGCGATCAACAACGGTGCGACGCCGGAGCAGCAGCTCCGGGCGACCATGGACAACACGATCACCAGTTCCAACGGCGTCGTCGTGGCCGACGCCCTGGGTTCGCGTCTCGGCGCCCTCTACAGGGCTGCGAGCCCCACCAGCGCGGTCAATCCGGGGCCGACCACCTTCATCCCGACCACCGAGACCTCGTTCTCGCCGAACGTGCTGCAACTGATCCGTCAGGCGAACGCCGTCTCCGGCAGCGACTCGGCCTTCGCCAAGAACTACCTCGCCAACGGAACCGTCACGGGATCGCCGGCGACCTTCATCGGCGCCCAGAACCTTCCGGCGGGCGGCGTCTTCGGAGCCTACGACCGGATCTACGATCCGCCGGCCGGCGCCAACACGGTCGGCAATGCCCGGCCGGCCCAGGCCCGCCCCGACCGGACGGCGTCCTTCACCCAGCCTAACTTCTTCGGAGTGCCGGCGAACAACACGACGGACATCGTGCCGACCCTGCGCGGCAACGCCGCCTATCCGAGCGGCCACACCACCTTCGGGCAGACCACCGCGATCCTGCTCGCCCAGCTCGTCCCCGAACGCTTCCAGGAGGCCGTGGCGCGCGGCTCCGAGTACGGCAACAGCCGCGTCGTGCTCGGCGCCCATTATCCCATGGACGTCATCGCGGGCCGCATCCTGGCGACCTACGATCTCGTCCAGCTCCTCAACAACAATCCGCAATATCTGAACTACGCCGTGCCGGGATCGCTGACCACGACGAGCGACTTCCAGGCGCTCTTCAACGCCGCGCGCACGGACCTGACCGGCCTCCTCACCAGCCAATGCGGCACGACCGTCGCAGCCTGCGCCGCATCGGGCACGCCGGATCGCTTCGCCGACAAGGCCCGGACCAAGGCCGACTACACCTACCGGCTGACCTACGGCTTCGCGCCGGTGGGGCCGACCGATCTCGCTCCCGTCGTGCCCGTGGGCGCCGAGGTGCTGCTCGCGACCCGCTTCCCCTATCTCACAGCCGCGCAGCGCCGCGACGTCCTCGCCACCACCGAGATCGCCTCCGGCCAGCCCCTGGACAACGGCTCGGGCTACGCACGCCTGAACCTCTATGCCGCCGCCGACGGCTACGGCGCCTTCAATGGCCCCGTGACGGTGACGATGGACGCCTCCAAGGGCGGGTTCTCGGCCCTGGACAGCTTCAACAACGACATCGGCGGCACGGGCTCGCTGACCAAGGCCGGCACCGGCACGCTGGTGCTCACGGGCACGAACACCTACGCGGGCGGCACCACCATCGCGGGCGGCACGCTCGTCGCCTCGGCCGCCGGCCTGGGCTCGGGCGCCATCGTCGACAATGCCAGCCTGATCCTCAACCAGACCGGTGACGCCACGCTGGCCAATGCCGTCGCCGGCACCGGGCTCCTGACCAAGGCCGGCGCGGGCAGCCTCAACCTCACCGGCACCAGCAGCTTCAGCGGCGCCACCGGCGTGGCGCAGGGCCGTCTCGCCGTGAACGGCAGCCTCGCCGGCTCGGTGGTGACGGTCGGCACCGGTGCCAGCCTCGGCGGCACCGGCACCGTGGGCGGTCTGGTGGCGCAGTCCGGCGCCGTGGTGGCGCCGGGCAATTCCATCGGCACCCTGAACGTCGCGGGCAATGCCGGCTTTGCTCCGGGCGCGACCTTCCTGGTCGAGACCAACGCCGCCGGGCAGGCCGATCGCCTGGCGGTGACCGGCACCGCAACCCTCTCCGGCGGCACCGTCCAGGTCCAGGCTGCGGCCGGCACCTATGATCCGCGCACCGCCTACGCCATCCTCACCGCGAATGGCGGCGTGCAGGGCCAATTCGCCAGCGTCACCGCCAACTTCGCCTTCCTCACCCCCACCCTGCGCTACGCCCCCGGCGCGGTCGACCTGACGCTCACGCGCAACGACATCGCCTTCTCGAGCATCGCCCAGACCCGCAACCAGTCCGGCGTCGCCGACGCCATCCAGGCCGCCGGGGCCGGCGGCGCCCTCTACGGGCGCACCGTCGGGCTGACCACGCCCGAGGCGCGCGCCGCGTTCGGCGCGCTCACCGGCGACATTCACGCCAGCGCGGCGAGCGCCCAGTTCGAGACCGCCTACTTCGTGCGCGAGGCCATCCTCGACCGCCTGCGCCGGGGCGCCAGCCCGGGCGTGGCCGAGTTCGCGGATTACGGCACCCTGCCGGCGGCCTACACCGCCGACCTGCCGGGCCGGGCCGTCCCCGTGGCGCCGGTACCAGTGCGCGTCCTCGACCCGCGGGTGTTCGGTCTCTGGGGCCAGGGCTTCGGCAGCTTCGGCGAGGCGCGCAGCGACGGCAACGCCGCCGGCCTGTCGCGTCAGACCTCCGGCTTCGTGCTCGGGGCGGATGTCCGGCTGGAGGCGGGCTTCCGACTGGGCGTCGCCGGCGGCTACACCGTCACCAGCCTCGACAGCACCGGGCGGCTCTCCTCCGGCACGATCGAGAGCGGTTTCGGCGGTATCTACGGCGGCTTCGAACAGGGACCCGTGGCCCTGCGCCTCGGCGCGGTCTACGCCGACCAGTCGAGCCGCCTGCGCCGGGCCGTGACCTTCGCCGGCTTCTCCGACAGCGACACGGCCCGCTACGGCGGCTCCACCGTGCAGGGCTTCGGCGAACTCGGCTACCGGTTCGTCCTCGGCGCGGTGCAGCCCGGGCCGATCACCAAGGGCGATCGGCCGACGGCTCCGGTCCAGCCGGCCTATCTCGAGCCCTTCGTGGGCGGCGCCTACGTGTCGATCGGGCGCGACCGCTTCGCCGAGACGGGCGGCGTGGCGGCGCTGACGGGAGCGGCGCAGACCACCGAGGTGGCGACCTCCACGGTCGGCCTGCGCGGGCAGGCCAGCCTCGACCTGGGGGCCGCGGCGCCGGTCTCGCTGCACGGGCTGGTGGGCTACCGCCGGGCCTACGGCGACGTGATGCCCAAGGCCCTCCTGAGCTTCGGCACCGGCTCGACTTTCCTCGTCGCGGGCACTCCGATCAGCCGGGACGCGCTGGTGGCCGAGGCCGGGCTCGACGTGCGGGTGGCGCGCGACACCACTTTGGGTTTCGCCTATACCGGCCAGGTCGGCGAGCGCGCCCAGGACCATGCGGTCAAGGGCAACTTCACCTATCGGTTCTGAACCGGTCCGACGCGCGAAGGTCTCCACGACGCCGTCCTCCGGGGCGGCGTCTCGCGTTTCGGGGCCGGGATCTCAGCGGTCGCGCAGGACGAGCTGGTCGCCGCGGACCTCGAAGGAGGCGAGGCGGTCGAGGAAGCTCATGCCCAGGAGATTCTCGCGGAGGGCTCCCGGCCGGCTCACCAGGGCCGGCACCCGCCGCTCGACGATGCCGCCGACCCGCAGGCTGTCGAGGAAGGCCGGAGCCGCCACGGTGACGCCGTTGGCGGTCGAGACCCGGACGCTGAACTCGGATTCCGCCGGGCGGATGCCCAGGGACGCCGCGCTCTCGGCGGTGAGGACCACGGAGCTGGCGCCGGTGTCGAACTGAAAGCCCTGGGGCCGGCCGTTCACCTCGGCCCGGACGTGAAAATCGCCGTCGGCGCGCCGGGTGATCGTCACCGTTCCGTTCGCATCCGTGACCGCGCTGCCGGGCCGTACCGCCCCGAGCATCCGGTCGCCGATGATCCGGGCCTCGTTGCGGTAGGCGTAGCCGGCGACCAGGGCGGCACCGAGGGCACCCCAGACCACCAGGGCCATCAGGTTCGCGCTCATCCGGCCGCGGAACTGGTGCCAGAACCCGGCGGCCACCACGGCGAGCAGGCCCGCGCTCACGGCGAGCTGCGCGAACTGATCCGGCTCCATCCCGGCGATGCGCTGGGTATCGTCGGACAGGAGCAGCACCGCCAGGGCGCCGCCGAGAATGATCAGCCCGCCGAGAATCATGGGGCCGCCGCGCGCACGACTCGCGCCGGAAAGGCCTTGCGCAGGCGTGTCTCCAGCGTGGCCATCACCGCTCGGCGCTGTGGCTCCGACATCGAGCCCCACAGGGCGATCTCGTCGCGGGTCCGGCCGCAGCCCTCGCACAGGCCCGTCGCGCCGTCGAGCATGCAGAGCTTCGTGCAGGGGCTGGAGGGTTTGGGGCGGGGCTGAATCATCGTCCCTGTCCATGCCAGGGCCATGGCGTCCGGATCAAGTCCGGTCGCCGCTCAGCCGGGGATGGCTGCGAGGAGGCCGACGAGGGCGGCGATCTCGGCTGCCTGTTGCGCGGCCCCGACGACGTCGCCGGTCTGCCCACCGATCATCCGTCGCGCCAGGGCGGTGACCGCGAGGGCCGCACCGAGGCCCAGCCCGAGCATCAGGAGGAGACCGGGGAGCGGGAGACCGAACAGGACGGTCGACGCGGCGCCGGCGAGCGTCAGGGCAGCGGCAATGGCCAGAGTCTGCCTGCTCGGGCGGCCGACGGCGGCGCCGGCCCCGCCCGGACGGGCAGGGGGCAGCAGCGCCAGGGGGGCCAGGGCGGCACTGCGCGAAAGCGCGGCGGCGAGGAGCAGGGCCGGAGCCGCCAGGATCTCGACCCGGTCGAGGAGCGTCGCCAAAGCACCGATCCGCAGGGCCAGGGACAGCATCAGGGCGACGCCGCCATAGGCGCCGATGCGGCTGTCGCGCATGATCTCCAGGCGCCGGGCCGGCGTGGTCCCGCCGCCGAAACCGTCGGCGACGTCGGCGAGGCCGTCCTCGTGCAAGGCTCCCGTCACCAGGACGCCCGCCGTCACCGCGAGGCCGGCGGCCAGGAAGGGCCCGAGGCCGAGGCCCCAGGCGCCGAGCAGCACCGCCGCACCGGGCAGGCCGAGGAGGAAGCCCGCCAGGGGCAGCATCCGCGGGAGGGTGCGGAAGTCCGGAACCGCATGCGGGTCGCCTTCGCCGGGCAGCGGCGGCACGGGCAGGCGGGAATAGAAACGCAGGCAGCCCGCGAGGTCGTAGGCCAGGCGGGCGCCCGGAAAGGCGGCTTCGGCCTCCTCGTTCATCGCGACCCTGCCTTACCTTCACCACCCGTGCCCGGATCGTTATAGCTCCCGCGACGGGCGGCCCGCCATCCTGGCGCCGGGCCGGCCACCGGAATTGCTTCATGACGACCGAGCCGACTGCCACCGAGACGCCGTTCAGCGACATCCGCCGCCTCGTCGAGTCCCTGCCGGGTCCGGACCGGGACGCGGTGGCGATGGTGGCCGAGCGCGACGCCACCCTGACGAAGCCGGCGGGCTCGCTCGGCCGTCTGGAGCACCTCGTCTCCTGGCTCGCCGCCTGGCAGGGCAAGGGCCAGCCGACCCTCGACCGGCCCCTCGTCTGCGTCTTCGCCGGCAGCCACGGCGTCGTCGCCCACGGCGTCTCGGCCTTCCCGGCGGAGGTGAACCGCCAGATGCTCGACAACTTCGCGGCCGGCGGCGGTGCGATCAACCAGATCTGCGCCGCCTACGGCCTCGGCTTCAAGGTGTTCGATCTGGCCATCGACATGCCCACGGGCGACATCACCACCGGGGCCGCCTTCGACGAGAAGGCCTGCGTCGCCACCATGGCGTTCGGCATGGAGGCGGTGGCCGCCGGCACCGACTGCCTGGCGCTGGGCGAGATGGGCATCGGCAACACCACCGTCGCGGCGGCGATCTACGCGGCGCTCTACGGGAGCGAGGCGGCGCACTGGGTCGGGCGCGGCACGGGGGTCGACGCCGCGGGACTCGCCCGCAAGGTTGCGGCCGTCGAGGCGGCCCTGGCGCACCATGCGGGCCATCTCGACGATCCCCTGGAGATCCTGGCGCGCCTCGGCGGCCGCGAGATCGCCGCCATGGCGGGGGCGATCCTGGCGGCCCGGCTGCAGCGCGTGCCGGTCGTCCTCGACGGCTACGTGGCGACGGCGGCCGCCGCCATCCTGCACCGTCTCGACCCGACGCTCCTCGATCACTGCCTCGCCGGGCACGTCTCGGCGGAGGGCGCGCATGCGGACGTGCTGGAGCGTCTTGGCCTCGTTCCGCTGCTGGCCCTCGGAATGCGTCTCGGTGAAGCCTCCGGCGCGGCTCTGGCCCTCGGGCTCCTCAAGGGGGCGCTCGCCTGCCACCGGGACATGGCGACCTTCGCTCAGGCCCGGGTCTCGGAACGCAGCGCCGGCTGAGGCCCTCAGGCGGCGCGGGCGCGCTTCTCGGCGGGCGCGGCCTGGGCCTCGCCCGGCACTTCCAGCGCCGGCAGGGTCTCCATCACGCGGCTTGCGGGGAAGATCACCACGACCTCGGTGCCCTCGCGCGGCTTCGACTTCAGCTGGAAGTTGCCGCCGTGCAGGTCGACCAGGCCCTTCACGATGGGCAGGCCGAGGCCCGAGCCCTGTTCGGCCGTCTTGATCGCCAGCGAGCCGCGCCCGAAGGACGACATCACGGTGCCGATCTCGTCCTCGGGAATGCCGGGGCCGCTGTCCTTGACGCTGACGTACTGGCCGCCCGACGAGGTCCAGCCGACCTTGATGGTGATCTCGCCGCCCGGCGGGGTGAACTTCACGGCGTTCGACAGAAGGTTCAGAACGATCTGGCGCAGGGCCCGCTCGTCGGCCCAGAGCCGGGGCAGGCTTCCGTCGATGAACTCGTGGATCACCTGGTTCTTGCCGCGGGCGCGCAGGCCCATCATGTGGCGGCACTCCTCGACGGCATGGCCGAGCTGGATCGCCTCCTCGTTGAGCTCGTAGCGCCCCGCCTCGATGCGCGAGAGGTCGAGGATCTCGTTGATCAGGTTGAGGAGATGCATCCCGCTGTCGTGGATGTCGGAGGCGTATTCCTTGTACGATGGAGCGACGTGGGCGCCGAACACCTCGTTCTTCATCACCTCGGAGAAGCCCAGGATCGCGTTGAGCGGCGTGCGCAGCTCGTGGCTCATGGTGGCGAGGAAGCGGGACTTGGCTAGGTTGGCTTCCTCGGCGCGCCGACGGGCCTCGTCGGAATTCGCCTTGGCCTGCTCGAGCTCGCCGAAGATCGAGTCCTTCTCCGCATGGGATTGCAGCGCCTCGACCGTGGAGGCGTAGACGCGACGTCCGAGGCCGAGGAAGAACAGCTGCGCGCCGACCACCATGGTGACCAGCATCATCGTGTTCATGTCCTGGGACACGGCGAGGAGCGACAGGGCGGCGATACAGAGGGGCACCAGGGCGGCGCCGGCGGCGGCCGGCAGGGTCGCGGCGAGCATCGTCGCCATGGCCGCCACGATGACGAGGCCGAACAGCACGAAGGTGCGCGCGCCCGAGCCGCCGACCAGCACCATCATCGCCCAGGCGGTGCTCTGGAGAAACTCCGAGGCCATGAAGATGCGGCGCCAGCTGCGCACCGAGACCGCGCCCGGGTCCTGCGCCAGGAACCGGCGCGTGAGGAGTTTGGCGACGGTGACGGTCGCCAGGAGGCAGAGGCCCCAGGCCGCAGCGATGGCCGTCGGCGTCCAGATCGCCGCGATGCCGGCGACCGCCAGGCCGAGAAGGGCCAGGGGAATGACCGCGCCCGAGCGATACTGCGCGTAGACCCGGATGAGCTCGTAGTCGAAGGCGCGTTCCAGCCCGCTCGTCGAGGTGAGCCTCTCCCGGGCCGAACGCATGTCGCGCGCAACTTCCCGCCGGCGGGCCGCCTCCTGGGCGGACGGGCCACGGCCGCGCTGAATCATCTCGGCAGTCAGGTCGGTCATCACCGTCTTGAGGAGTCGGAGGAGGCGTCGCGGTCGAGATCGGGACCGCCGAGAGGCCGGGATACAACCACGTCGAGACTGCGCCGGATTTGTTAAGAAGCGCCTGCCGGAACCGGGCAGATTGTCCGAATCCGAGTCGTGCGGCCCGACCGTGAACAGGAATTCGCGGGGTTCCGAGAAGGCACCGCCTCGCGGTGTGCGGATGGAACCCGGTCCGCCAGGGTGTGATTCCGCACATGGTTACGTATCGGCAACGATTAGCGTCGTTCCAAACTGCGATCGGGAGGCCGGGATGCTGAAACTCACCGTCAACGGGGTCTCCCACGAGGTCGATGCGGACCCGGACATGCCGCTCCTCTGGGCCTTGCGCGACCACCTCGACAAGACCGGCACCAAATATGGCTGCGGCATCGCCCAGTGCGGCGCCTGCACGGTCCATCTCGACGGTCAGCCCGTCCGCGCCTGCCAGACCCGCATCGGGGATATCGGCACGGCCAAGATCACCACCATCGAGGGTGTCTCCGGCAAGGTCGCCGAGGCGGTGCGCACGGCCTGGCGCGGCCTCGACGTCGTCCAGTGCGGCTACTGCCAGTCCGGCCAGATCATGTCTGCGATCGGGCTCCTGTCCGAGAACCCGAAGCCGACCGATGCCGACATCGACGGCGCCATGGACGGCAACGTCTGCCGCTGCGGCACCTACCAGCGCATCCGCGCGGCGATCCACGAGGCGGCGCGAACCCTCGCCTGAGCCCCGGCCCGTCTCGCCAACGAAACCCGTCGTTTTCCGAATCGCGCGTCTGCACTGGAGCCACCCATGCTGAAGGTCCGTCAGGCCACCCCGCCCGTGCCATCCCGCCGCGCCTTCCTGGGCGGCGCCACCGTGGCCGCCGGGGCGCTCGTCGTCGGCTTCACCCTCGATCCGGCGAAGTTCGCCCAGGCCGCCGCCGGCCCCGACCTCTCGGGCCTGCCGCCGATGCCGAACGCCTTCGTGCGGATCGCCGCCGACGACACCGTGACGGTGGTGATCAAGCACCTCGACATGGGCCAGGGCAACACCACCGGCCTCGCCACCATCCTGGCCGACGAACTCGACGCGGACTGGGCCACCATCCGCACGACCTTCGCGCCGGCCGATGCCACGCTCTACAACAACTTTGCTTTCGGCCCCGTCCAGGGCACCGGCGGCTCCACCGCCATCGCCAATTCCTGGGTCCAGCTGCGCAAGGCCGGCGCGGCGGCCCGCGCCATGCTGGTGGCGGCGGCGGCCGAGCGGTGGAAGGTTCCGGCCTCCGAGATCACGGTCGAATCCGGGACGGTGCGCCATGCGGCTTCGAACCGACAGGCCCGCTTCGGCGAACTGGCCGAAGCCGCCGCCGCCCAGCCGGTGCCGAAGGAGCCGCGCCTCAAGGAGGCGAGCGCGTTCACCCTCATCGGCAAGAAGGGGCCGCGCGTCGATTCGGTGTCCAAGACCGACGGTACGGCGATCTACTCCCTCGACATTCGCCGCCCCGGTCAGCTGACGGCGGTGGTGGCCCATTCGCCGCGCTTTGGAGGCACCGTGAGACAGGTCGACGACACGGCTGCCCGCGCGGTGGCCGGTGTGGTCGACGTGGTGACGATCCCCACCGGCGTCGCCGTCCTCGCCAAGGATACGTGGTCGGCCATAAAGGGCCGGGACGCGCTCAAGGTCACCTGGGACGACAGCGCGGCCGAGACGCGCTCGTCCGACGCGATCCTGGCCGATCACCGGAAGCGCCTCGAGACGCCGGGCCTCGTCGCCGCCAAGAAGGGTGATGCCGCCGGCGCGATCGCCGGCTCTGCCAAGGTGCTGGAGGCCGAGTTCACCTTTCCCTATCTCGCCCACGCGGCGATGGAGCCCCTCAACGCCACCATCGAGAAGGCCTCGGACGGCACCTACGACGTCTTCGCCGGCTGCCAGCTGCAGACGATCGAGCAGGCGGTCGTGGCCGCCAATCTCGGGGTGACGACGGACAAGGTCCGGCTGCACACGCAGTGGGCCGGCGGCTCATTCGGACGGCGCGCGACGCCGAGCGCCGACTACTTCGCCGAGACCGCTTCCATCGTCCGCGCGACCGGCGGCAAGGCCCCGGTCCACCTCGTCTGGACCCGCGAGGACGACATGGCCGGCGGCTTCTACCGGCCGATGGTGGTTCATCGCCTGCGCGCCGGCCTCGACGCCAAGGGCGGGATCACCGGCTGGGAACACCGGACCATCGGCAAGTCGATCATGATCGGCACCGCCTTCGAGACCATGATCGTGAAGGACGGCATCGACGCGACCACCGTGGAGGGCGCCTCCGACACGCCCTACGCGCTGCCCGCCTACCGCTTCGAGGTCCACAATGCCCGCGAGGGCGTGCCGGTGCTGTGGTGGCGCTCGGTCGGCCACACCCACACCGCCCAGGCGATGGAGGTGTTCATCGACGAGCTCGCCCACGCGGCCGGCGCCGATCCGGTCGCTTATCGCCTCGGGCTGCTGGGGGGCGCCCCGCGCCTCTCCGCCACCCTGAAGCTCGCCGCCGAGAAAGCCGGCTGGGATCCGAAGAAGGTCGCCGACAAGAATCGTGGCCTCGGCGTCGCGGCGCACGAATCCTTCGGCTCCTACGTCGCCATGGTGGCGGACGTGACGGCCGAGGACGCCAAGGTGAAGGTGAACCGCATCGTGGCGGCCGTGGATGTCGGCGTCGCGGTCAACCCCGACGTGATCCGCGCCCAGGTCGAGGGCGCCGTGGGCTTCGCCCTGTCCTCGGTCCTGCGCAACAAGATCACGCTCAAGGACGGCGTGGTGCAGGAGAAGAACTTCGACGCCTACGAGCCGACCCGCATGAGCGAGATGCCGGTGGTCGAAGTCCACATCGTGCCCTCCACCGCCGCGCCCACCGGCATCGGCGAGCCCGGTGTCCCGGTGATCGCCCCGGCGATCTCGAACGCGATCTTCGCCGCCACCGGCCAGCGCCTGCGCTCGCTGCCCCTCGACCTCAGCGGCCTCAAGGGCGCCTGAGACGGAGCGACGACAGGGCCCCTCGTCCGCGGAGGCGCCGCCGCCTATCTCGGAGGGCATCATGCTCTCCGAGATCAAACCGGCCAAAACCCCCTTCGATGCCACCGTGGCGCGCTTACGCGCCTGCCGGATCTGCCGGGACGCGCCGCTCTACGGCGCGCCCCTTCCGCAGGAGCCGCGCCCCATCGTCCAGGGCCTCGGCTCGGCTCGGCTCTGCGTCGCGAGCCAGGCTCCCGGCAACCGGGCGGACAAGAGCGGCATCCCCTTCATGGACCCCTCGGGCACCCGCCTGCGGGACTGGCTCGGCCTCGACGAGGTGGCGTTCTACGATGCGAGCCGCCTCGCCATCGTGCCGATGGGGGCCTGCTTTCCCGGCTACGACGCAAAGGGGGGCGACAAGCCCCCGCGCCGCGAATGTGCCGAGCGCTGGCGAGCGGAGCTGTTCGCCGGATTGCCCGACCTCGAACTGATCCTGGTGATCGGGCAATACGCGCAGGCCTGGCACCTCGGCCGCTCCAAGGCCGGTCTCACCGACACCGTGCGGCGCTGGCGCGAGATCCTGGCGAGCCCCCGCACGCCGCGGGTGCTGCCGCTG
The DNA here is from genome assembly GCF_053345175.1 of Methylobacterium sp. M6A4_1b. Classification (NCBI taxonomy): domain Bacteria; kingdom Pseudomonadati; phylum Pseudomonadota; class Alphaproteobacteria; order Hyphomicrobiales; family Methylobacteriaceae; genus Methylobacterium; species Methylobacterium sp. M6A4_1b. The sequence continues at coordinate 52,271 of NZ_JBKEZQ010000001.1, read as the reverse complement.
CCCCATCCCTCCTGGCGCAACAGCGGCTGGCTCAAGGCCAATCCCTGGTACGAGGCCGAATTGCTGCCCGTCCTCAAGGCGGAGGTGACTCGGGCGATGGCGCCCCGTTGACAGGCGCGGTCCCGCGCGGGATCGCTCGCCGCGGAGACGGAGACATTCATGACCGAAATGCTGGACCCGCGCGACCGCCTGATCGTCGCCCTCGACGTGGCGACCGTGGACGAGGCCGAGCGCCTCGTCGACCGGATCGGCGATGCCGCGACCTTCTACAAGATCGGCTACCGCCTGGCCTATTCGGGCGGGCTCGCCCTGGTGCCGCGCCTGGCCGCCTCGGGTCGCAAGGTCTTCCTCGACCTCAAGCTTCACGACATCGGCAACACCGTGGAGGAGGGTGTGCGCGCGCTCACCGACCTCGGCGCCACCTTCCTCACCGTCCACGCCTATCCGCAGACCATGCGGGCGGCGATCCGGGGGCGGGGAGCGAACGGCCCGAAGATCCTCGCCGTGACGGTCCTGACCTCCTACGACGACACGGACGCGGCCGAGGCCGGCTATGCCCTGCCGGTGGTCGATCTCGTGGCCCGGCGCGCCGGCCAGGCGGCGGAGGCCGGCATCGACGGGATCGTCTGCAGCGCTGCCGAGGCACAGGCGGTGCGCGCCCGCATCGGGGCGGACCGTGCCATCGTCACCCCGGGCATCCGGCCGGCCGGCACCGAGGCGGGGGATCAGAAGCGGGTGATGACGCCCGGCGCGGCACGGCGGATCGGAATCGATCACGTCGTCGTCGGCCGCCCGATCACTCAGGCGGTGGACCCCCGCGCGGTGGCCCAGGGCATCGTCGCGGAGATGCGCTGAGGATCGTGCGCGTCAGCCCTTGCGGCGCAGGCCTCCGAGCAGGAAGTCGATCATCGCGCTGATGGGCGGAGCGCCCGCATCGGGGTAATGGCTGACCAGGACCGGGTGGCAGTACCGGATGACGCCGGTATGGATGCAGGCCGCCGCGATCGCCGGATCGGCGACCTCGAACTCGCCGGCATCGACGCCCTCCTGAACCAGCCGGCGCAGAACCGAGCCGATCGCGTCGACATGGGCGCGGCAGACGTCCCAGCTCTCGGTGATGGCCGCCTCGACCATCTCGTGAAGGCGGGGATTGGCTTCGCAGCGCTCGACGCAGGCCTGATGGATCACCGTGATAACGCCCGCGATGCGCTGGGCCGCGTTCCGGCCCGGCGCCGCGGCCGCGAGGGCCACCCGCTGCTCGGTGTCGGCCATCAGGCGCTGGATCACCGCCTCGTGGATCGCCTTCTTCGATTCGAAGAAACGATACACGTTGGCGGGACTCATCCGCAGGGTCTTGGCGATGTCGGCGACGGTGGTCTTCTGATAGCCGATCCGCCGAAAGGCCTCCTCCGCCGTCGCGAGGATGCGGCAGCGCGTGGTCGGGGCAGACTCTTCGGAAATTTCGCGGACGATGGCCGCTGCAGGGGTCATGGCGCTAAACTAGGCTGTTGCCACGCCGACGTCAAAGAAAGCGCCGTACCGTGCCGTTCGCTACCGGCGACATGCCGAAACGACACGAGACCCGACGCCTCGCAACGCCGAAAAAGATAGCACCCGATCCGGATCGAAAGAATTCAGGATCCGAATTGCGAGCCCAATTGCTCCAGGTACTCGGCCAGATCGACGCCGCCAATCCGCTTGCCGTAATCGAAGCGCATGCCCTGGCGAATGTCGACGCTGCTGTTCTTGGTCGTCAACGTGAACGGCTTCACGCAGATCCAGGCGCCGTCGCGCCGATGTTCGAAGAAGTTCAGGATCTCATGCTTGGCCATGGCGCGCTCCCGGCGGTCTCTGCAGACAACGGGCCGAGGCGGAAACGGTTGCGCTCCGACTTAACGAAGTTCGAGCTTGACCGTTAGACTTCATTGCCATTGCGCCGCACGCCGTGATGGTGCGGCGCAACTGTTCTTCTCTTGAGGGGATTGCCGCCAGGCACATGAACGTGGCCGCCGAAGGACCCTTGGTCCTCCGGCGGCGCGCATTCCGGTCGATCCGCGTTCAGGCGGCACTCTTCAGAGCGCCCGTGCTCTCGTGGAAATCCGGACCGTTGATCGTCCGGGTGACGTAGCCGTCGCGGATCAGGTAATCGCCGAACCGCTCGCCGGGCTGCTTGTTCCGGGCATAGACCGCGAAGAGCGGGTCGAGGATGGTCTTGATCTCCGGGGCGGTCACGTCCTCGGCGTAGAGCTTGCCGAGGCGCGAGCCGTCGAAGGCCGCACCCAGATAGAGGTGGTAGCGCTCGGGGCCGCGTCCGACGAAACCGATCTCGGCGATGAAGGGCCGGGCGCAGCCGTTGGGGCAGCCAGTCATCCGGATGGTGATCTCGTCGTCCTGCAGGCCGTGGGAGGCGAGGCTCGCCTCCAGCTCGTCCATCAGGCTCGGCAGGTAGCGCTCGCTCTCGGCCAGCGCCAGGCCACAGGTCGGCAGGGCGACGCAGGCCATGGAATTGCGGCGCAGCGCGCTCGCGCCCTTCATCATGCCGTACTGGTCGACCAGCGCCTCGATCTCGACGCGCTTCTCGGCCGGCACGTTGGCGATGATGACGTTCTGGTTTCCGGTCAGGCGGAAGTCGCCGTCGTGAATCTCGGCGATCCGGCGCAGGCCGGTCAGCAGCTGCGGGCCGTGCTCGTAGTCCTTGATCCGGCCCGAGGCGACGTAGAGCGTCAGGTGGTGGCGCCCGTCGTCGCCCTCGGTCCAGCCGTAGCGGTCGCCGTTGCCCGTGAAGGTGAAGGGCTTCGGATCGGCCAGCGGCTTGCCGACGCGCTTCTCGACCTCGGCCCGGAAGGCGGCCAGACCGTAGCGCTCGATGGTGTATTTCAGGCGGGCGTTCTTGCGGACCTTGCGGTTGCCCCAGTCGCGCTGGACCGTCATCACGGCCTCGGCCGCCTTCAGGGCGTCCTCGGGCTTCACGAAGCACATCACGTCCGCGGTGCGCGGGAAGGTGTCGGTCTCGCCGTGGGTCATGCCCATGCCGCCGCCGACCGTGACGTTCCAGCCCGTGACATTGCCCTTCTTGTCCAGGATGGCGATGAAGCCGAGGTCGTGGGCGAAGATGTCGACCTCGTTCGAGGGGGGCACCGCGACCACGGTCTTGAACTTCCGGGGCAGGTAGGTCTTGCCGTAGACCGGCTCGATCTCGGCCGCGTCCTCGCCGCCGACCACGCGCTCGCCGTCGAGCCAGATCTCGCGCCAGGCGCTGGTCTTGGGCAGGAGCGAATCCGAGATGTCCTTGGCGAGCTGATAGGCGGCCTTGTGAGCGCCGGTCTGGGCCGGGTTCGTCGCCGCCATCACGTTGCGGTTGACGTCGCCGCAGGCCGCGATGGTGTCCAGCAGCGTCGCGTCGATGGCCGCCATCGTGCGCTTGAGGTTCGACTTGATGACGCCGTGATACTGGAAGGTCTGGCGCGTGGTCGCCCGCAGGGCGCCGCCCGCATAGGTCGTGGCGATCTCGTCCAGCGCCAGCCACTGCTTAGGGGTGACGACGCCGCCGGCGATGCGCAGGCGGATCATGAAGCTGAAGGCTTTCTCGAGCTTTTTCTTGGTGCGCTCGGCCCGGATGTCGCGGTCGTCCTGCAGGTACATCCCGTGGAACTTCACGAGCTGTCCGTCATCCTCGGAGATGGCTCCGGTCGCGTGCTTCAGGAGGCCGTCCGCGAGGGTGCCGCGCAGGTAGCCGCTGGCGATCTTGATGTGTTCGTTCGCGGCGAGACCCGCCGCGCGCGCCGCTTCCGCGTCCGAGATCGGGCGGTCGGTGGGCGGGGTCTCGTAGGTGCGGGGAGTGGTCTTGTCGGCCATGGCGGGCATCCGGTTCGTTCGCGTGTTCGATGTGCCGTCGGGGCGTTCCCTCTCCCCTCTGCGGGGAGGGTGGCCCGCGTCGGCGGGTCGGGTGAGGGGAGCGCCATCTCCAAAAAGGGTTTCCCCTCTCCCGCCTCGCTCCGCGAGGCACCCTCCCCCGCAGAGGGGGGGGGGGTTCGGCGTTGCGTCCTAGTAGACGTCCTGCTGGTAGCGGTGCGCGCGCTCCAGGGCGGCGACGGCGGCCTCGGCGTCGGCGGGGCTGAGCGCCTTCACGTCCTGGAAGGCCTTCACCACGGCGCCCCGCACGTCCTTGGCCATCCGGGTGGCATCGCCGCAGACGTAGAAGCTGGCGCCGCCGTCGAGCCAGGCGACGACCTCCTTGGCATGCTGGGCGATCCGGTCCTGCACATAGATCTTCTCGGGCTGGTCGCGCGAGAAGGCCACGTCGATCTGCGTGAGCGACCCGTCCTCCAAGGCCTCCTGCCATTCGAGCTGGTACAGGAAGTCGTGCGTGAAGTGCCGGTCGCCGAAGAACAGCCACGAACGGCCGGGGGCCTCGACGGCGCGGCGCTCCTGCACGAAGGCGCGGAACGGCGCGACGCCGGTGCCGGGGCCGACCATGATGATGTCGGTGGCCGGGTCCTGCGGCAGGCGGAAGTGGCGGTTGGGCTTCAGCTTCACCCGCAGCTTGGCGCCGTTCCTGATGCGGTCGGCCACGTGGGTCGAGGCGACGCCGCTGCGCGCCCGGCCATGGGTCTCGTAGCGCACCGCCGCGATCACGAGGTGGACCTCGTCGCCCACTTCCTTGCGCGAGGATGCGATGGAATAGGCCCGCGGCGGCAGGGGCCGGGTGATGGTGGTGAGGTGCTCGGCCGTGAGCGTCGCCGGATAGGCGGTGATGAGGTCGATGAGGTGGCGGCCATCGATCCAGGCGCGCAGCTCGCCGCCGTCGACCAGCGTCTGCGCCTCGGCGTGGCCCGTCGCCTTGACGAAGCGCTCGACCGTGGTGGCCGACAGGGTGGTGATGTCGCGCTCGGCCAGCAGCGCCTGGCGCAGGGCCGCGTCGCCGGACAGCCCGGTGGCGGTCAGGATCTCGTCCACCAGGGCCGGGTCGTTCTCCGGATAGATCTCCAGCGAATCGCCGGGCTCGTAGGCGGGCGCCCCGTCCTCGAATTCGAGGGCGAGGTGGATCGTCTCCTTGTCGGAGCGCGACGAATTCAGGTTGACGTGGTCGATGACCTCGACGACCCGGGGCTCGCGGCTGGGCTCGGCCTCCTCGTCCTCATCACCGGCGGCGCGGGCGGCGAAGTCCACCGCCACCACGTTGTCGGCGCTCGGCGGCGGAGCCAGGGCCTTGAGGGTGTCCTTGATCCAGGCGGCGGCCGGCGTCTCGAAATCGAGGTCGAGGTCGGCGCGTTCGTGGGCACGGGTGCCGCCCAGGGCTTCGAAGCGGGCGTCCAGTGCCTTCCCGATGGCGCAGAACTCCGCGTAGGAGGTGTCGCCCAGCGACAGCACGCCGAAGGTCACGCCATCGAGGCGCGGGGCGCCGTCGGCCATCAGCTCGTTGTAGGCGCGCACGGCCCGGGCCGGCGGCTCGCCCTCGCCCCAGGTCGCCGCGATGGCGACGATGCGCTTCTCCTTGGCGAGGCTGGCGATCTCGAGATCGGCGAAGTCGACGATCTTCGGCTTGAAGCCGTTCTTGCGGGCGAGCTTGGCCATGTCGCCGGCGAGCTTCTCGGAGTTCCCGGATTCGCTCGCGAACAGGATGGTCAGCGGCTCGGCCGCCTTCGGCGGCGCGGCCGGAACGGCGGCGGCCTGCGGGGCGCCGCTGGCGTCGAGGCCGGCGAGGAAGCCGGCGAGCCAGGCGCGCTGAATCGGGGAGGCCGCGCCGAGGACGGCGTCGAGGCTCGCGCGTTCGGTGTCGCCGAAGGGAGCCGTGCGGGGGATGATCGCGTGTCGTGCCATGTGGGAAGCCATGTCGTCCTGAGAGGCCGGCTGTCAACGGGGTTGTCCGTTTTACAGAACGACGTCACGGTAGAAGGAGCTGCCTGCGTGTGCAGTGCAAAAGAGAATTTTATTCCCCTGCGACCACCGACAGCGTCGGCGTGAAGCGTCCGCTGGCGGGTGGGGCCGGAAGGGGCAGGGCCGTGGTGGACTTGACCTTTTCCATCGCGAACCGGGAGGTCACGTTCTTGAGCGGCAAGGTCGCGATGAGGTGCTTATAGAACGTATCGTAGGCGCGCATATCGGCGACGACGACGCGGAGCATGTAATCCACGTCGCCGGCCATGCGATAGAACTCGAGGACCTCCGGCATCGCCGAGACGGTCTCGGCAAAGCGTTCCAGCCACTCGCGCGAGTGATCCGCCGTCTCGATGGAGACGAATACGGTGAGCCCGAGGCCGAGTTTCACCGGGTCGAGAACGGCCACGCGCCGGTCGATGACGCCGTCGGCCTCTAGGCGCTGGATGCGCTTCCAGCACGGCGTCTGCGACAGGCCGACCTTCTCGCCGATGGTGGCGATGGACAGGGTGGCGTCGTGCTGCAGCAGCGCCAGGATCTTCAGGTCGATCGAATCCAAGCTGGCCTCGCGGGTTCGTGAGCCGGGCCGACGTGCGGGGGAGCACGTTGCGGCGGCCGGCCAAATGGAATTTTCTTCGCCGGGCAACGGAAATCAGTCCATGCCCGTTGCGGCAAGACGGTGTTCGCGGATGGGGAATGCCCCGCGCGGATGGCCGCCATGCCTTGACAGCGTTCGTTATAGCGAACATTTCAGGGCGCAGACAAGTCACTTCGCAAAGTCTCCCATGACCTCTCAACTGGATAAGGCGGCGCGGGACCTGGCCTCCGCAATGGCCGGCCTCGACCTCAAGGGTCGCATCGCGCGCATCGAGGCGACCGTACCGGGTCGCCTGGTCTTCACCACCAGCCTCGGCATCGAGGATCAGGCGCTCACCCACGCGGTGGCGATGCACAAGGGCCGCACCGAGATCGTCACCCTCGATACGGGCCGCCTCTACCCCGAGACCTACGACACCTGGACGGAGACCGAATCCGCCTACGGCATCCGAATCCGCGCCTATGCGCCCGAGCGCGAGGCCGAGGAGCGCTTCGTGGTCGAGTCCGGCATTAACGGGTTCCGTCATTCGGTCGCCGCGCGCCAGGCCTGCTGCGGCTTCCGCAAGGTCGAGCCGCTGGGACGCGCCCTCGCGGGGGCCGCCGGCTGGCTCACGGGCCTGCGGGCCGGGCAGTCGGCCAACCGCGCCGACACGCCGCTGGCCGAGGCCGACGAAGCGCGCGGGCTGATCAAGATCAACCCGCTGGCCGACTGGTCCCGCGCCGACGTCGAGCGCTTCGTCCTTGAGAACTACGTTCCCTACAACGTGCTGCACGACCGCGGCTTTCCGTCGATCGGCTGCGCGCCCTGCACCCGGGCGATCCGGGTGGGCGAGGACGAGCGCGCCGGCCGCTGGTGGTGGGAGCAGGCCTCCAAGAAGGAATGCGGCCTGCACGTCCAGACCTCGGACCTGCACGCGCCGGACGGGAACGTCGCGCCCGGCCGGGAAGCTGCCGCCTTCGAAACGACCCAACACGCCAACACCCTGGAGATGGCCCGATGAGCGCCGCCCCCCTCACCACCCACGCGGCGAGCCGGTCCGAGCGGCTCACCCACCTTCAGCGCCTGGAAGCCGAGAGCATCCACATCATGCGGGAGACGGTCGCCGAGACCGAGAACCCGGTGATGCTCTATTCCATCGGCAAGGATTCGTCGGTGCTGCTGCACCTGGCGCTGAAGGCCTTCGCGCCGGGGCGCCTGCCGTTCCCGCTCATGCACATCGACACCACCTGGAAGTTCAAGGAGATGATCGCCTTCCGCGATCGGCGCGCGAAGGAGCTCGGCCTCGACCTCATCGTGCACACCAACCAGGACGGGCTCGCCCGCGGCATCGGTCCGGTGAGCCACGGCTCGGAAGTGCACACCGACGTCATGAAGACCCAGGCGCTGCGCCAGGCCCTCGACAAGCACAAGTTCGACGCGGCCTTCGGCGGCGCCCGGCGCGACGAGGAGGCGAGCCGAGCCAAGGAGCGCATCGTCTCCCTGCGCACGGCGCAGCACCGCTGGGATCCGAAGCGCCAGCGCGCCGAACCCTGGCACCTCTACAACATGAAGAAGAAGCGCGGTGAGTCGCTCCGCGTGTTCCCGCTCTCGAATTGGACCGAACTCGACGTCTGGCTCTACATCGAGCAGGAGCAGATCCCGATCGTGCCGCTCTACTTCGCCAAGCCGCGTCCGGTGGTGGAGCGCGACGGCCAGCTCATCATGGTCGACGACGACCGCTTCCCGCTGAACCCGGGCGAGACGCCGAAGGAGGTGACGGTCAGATTCCGGACGCTTGGCGACTATCCCCTGACCGGGGCCGTCGAGAGCGACGCCGCGACCCTGCCGGAGATCATCGGCGAGACGCTGGCCGCCCGAACCTCGGAGCGACAGGGCCGGGTCATCGACAAGGACGGCGCGGGCGCCATGGAGCGCAAGAAGCAGGAGGGCTACTTCTAAGATGACGATCCATCAGTCACCCGAGACCTTCGGCTACGACGCCTTCCTGTCCGCGCACCAGAACAAGGAGGTCCTGCGTTTCATCACCTGCGGCTCCGTCGACGACGGCAAGTCGACGCTAATCGGCCGCCTGCTGCACGACACCAAGCAGATCTTCGACGATCAGGTGACGGCGCTGCAGCGCGACTCGCGCAAGCACGGGACGCAGGGCGCCGAGATCGATCTGGCGCTCCTCGTCGACGGCCTCCAGGCCGAGCGCGAGCAGGGCATCACCATCGACGTCGCCTATCGCTTCTTCTCCACGGACAAGCGCTCCTTCATCGTCGCCGACACCCCCGGCCACGAGCAGTACACCCGCAACATGGCCACGGGCGCCTCCACGGCTGACGTGGCGGTGATCCTGGTGGATGCCCGCCAGGGCCTGACCCGGCAGACCCGGCGGCACGCGCTCCTCGTCTCGCTGCTGGGCATCAAGCGCGTGGCCCTCGCGGTGAACAAGATGGATCTCGTCGGCTGGTCCGAGACCCGCTTCGAGGAGCTGCTGGCCGCGTTCAAGGACTTCGCCGCGCCCCTCGGCTTCACCGAGGTCCGGGCGATCCCGCTCTCGGCCAAGAACGGCGACAACGTCGTGCTGCCGGGCGCCGCGGCGCCCTGGTACACCGGCACGCCGCTGTTGCAGTATCTCGAAGAGGTCCCGGTCCGCGTCGAGGAGCAGGCCGCCCCGTTCCGCATGGCGGTGCAGTGGGTCAACCGGCCGAACTCGGATTTCCGGGGCTTTTCCGGACTTGTCGCCAGCGGCCGCGTGGCCCCCGGCGACGCCGTGATCGTCGAGCCCTCGGGCCGGACCTCCAAGATCGCCCGGATCTTCACCGCCGACGGCGACCTCGCTCATGCGGTGGAGGGCCAGTCGGTCACCCTGGTGCTGGCCGACGAGATCGACGCCTCACGCGGCTCGGTGATCGTCACCGCCGATGCCCCGATGCGGGTGACGGACAGCCTGGACGCCCGCCTGTTCTGGGCGGCCGAGACCGAATTGCTGCCCGGCGCCACTCTGCTCGCCAAGATCGGGACCGTGACGGTGAACGCCGTCGTGTCCACGATCCGGACCCGGATCGATCCCGAGACCGGCAATCCCGAGCCGGCCGCGCGCCTCACCGCCAACGACATCGCCGACGTCACCCTGACCCTCGACCGGGCGGTTGCGGTGGATGCCTACACGCGGAACCGCGACACCGGCGGCTTCATCCTGATCGATCGCGAGACCACCGACACGGCGGCCCTCGGCCTGATCCAGGCCGATGCCGCGGCGGCCGCGGTCAAGGACGAGCCCGCGGAGGTGCGCGAGAAGCGCTCCGGCGGCGGTTTCCTGTCGAAGCTGCGCTGGGTCTTTGGCGGGATCTGACGATTCCGGACCCGGCCGGACGGGGCCGGGCGAGACCACCATCGACGGCCTGGCCGCCGCGGCTTCCCTGGAGCCGCGGCGGTTTGCGTTCGCCGCAAGCCGTTGCCGGGTCGCAGGGCCAGGTCGCAGGGGGTATCGAAGCAGCAACGGAAGGTCTCCCTTGCCCGTCCGCGGCGGCGCGACTAGGGTCCGCGCCGCTCGATCCGACCTTCGTAAATATACGGGAGTGACCACCCATGGGCTTTCTGGCCGACGCCTTGTCCCGCGTGAAGCCGTCCGCGACCATCGCGATGACGCAGAAGGCGCGCGAGCTGAAAGCGCAGGGCATGGACGTGATCAGCCTCTCCGTCGGGGAGCCGGATTTTGACACGCCCCAGCACATCAAGGATGCGGCCATCGAGGCGATCCGGCGCGGCGAGACCAAGTATCCGCCCGTCTCCGGCATCGTCCCCTTACGCGAGGCCATCGCGAAGAAGTTCAAGCGCGAGAACGGGCTCGACTACAAGCCCTCGCAGACGATCGTCGGCACCGGCGGCAAGCACGTCATCTACAACGCGCTCCTCGCCACGCTGAACCCCGGCGACGAGGTGGTGATCCCGCGTCCCTACTGGGTTTCCTACCCGGAGATGGTGGTGCTGTGCGGCGGCACCCCGGTGTTCGCCGAGACCGACATGGCGCATGACTTCAAGCTCCAGCCCGAGGAGCTCGAGCGGGTGATCACCCCCAAGACCAAGTGGATCATCCTCAACTCGCCGTCGAACCCCTCCGGCGCGGCCTATGCTCGTGCCGAGCTCAAGAAGATCACCGACGTGCTGATGCGCCATCCGCATGTCTGGGTGCTCACCGACGACATGTACGAACACCTGACCTACGGCGACTTCGAATTCGTCACCCCGGCCCAGATCGAGCCCGGCCTCTACGAGCGCACCTTGACGATGAACGGCGTCTCCAAGGCCTACGCGATGACCGGCTGGCGCATCGGATACGCCGCCGGCCCCGAGCACCTGATCAAGGCGATGGACTTCGTCCAGGGCCAGCAGACCTCGGGCGCCTCGACGATCTCGCAATGGGCCGCGGTGGCGGCCCTCGAGGGGACGCAGGCGCATCTCGCCGAGTTCCGCAAGGCCTTCCACACCCGGCGCGACCTCGTCGTGTCGATGCTGAACCAGACCAAGGGCCTGAAGTGCCCGACGCCCGAGGGCGCCTTCTACGTCTATCCGTCCTGCGCCGAGACCATCGGGCGCAGGACTCCGGCCGGCAAGACCATCGAGACCGACGAAGACTTCGTGGTCGAGCTGCTCCAGGCCGAGGGCGTCGCCGCCGTCCACGGTTCGGCCTTCGGCCTCGGCCCCAACCTGCGCATCTCCTATGCCACCTCGAACTCCGCCCTCGAGGAAGCCTGCACACGCATCCAGCGCTTCTGCGGTTCCTTGAGCTGAAGCCCAGCCGGGCCCGGCCCTTGCGTCCGTCGAACGACCGCGCCCTGGCCGAGAGCCGCGGCGCGGTCGTTCGCGTTTCGTGAGGGTCGGAGCCATGACGACGATCGCCATCCTGGCCGCCGGGGCTATGGGGAGCGCCCTCGCGGCCCGTCTCACCGAGAACGGCGCCGAGGTCCTGACCATCCTCGACGGCCGCATCCCGGCGACCCGGGCTCGGGCGCTCGCGGCCGGCATGACCGAAACCGATGCCGCCGGTTTGGCCCGGACGAGGCGGACGAGGTGTCCGCCCTCCGGGCCTTCGCGGCAGCGTGCGGATCGTCGCAGCCGGAATGACGCGGACGATGCCGGTTGCCGGCTCAGCCTGCGCCGCCTACATCGGCGGTCCCTGCTGCCGAGGCGCCCGATGGTTTCGCGAACCCTCTCGGGCTTGGCATGGTGGCGGGGCTTGTCGTGACGGGACCGTGCGGACCAGTTCTCTGCGTGGCTCCTGTGAGGCCTAGTGGGCCGGGTTGCGACAGGCGTGTCACGGACGCGGGGAACAGGAACCGCTGCCTTGGCGCATGGCCCACCTCATCGGCTGCGTCCCATCGCGGGACGGAGGCCGAGCGGCATCCCGATCACGGTCGTTAAGGATCCTCGGCAAGTGTAGGAGCCGGCCGGGGAACCGGTCGCGTGCCACTGCGTAGTTTCGGGCCTGACCACTATGAGACGCCTCCTGACGGGTGGCATCAAGGCGATCCTCGCGGTCGCCGCGCTCTCCACCGCCGCTCACTGGACCTTGCGCCTGCAGCGCGAGCCGACCCCCTCGGTCCGCGCTCAGGCGGACTTCGCCGACCCCGTCACAACCGGATCGATCACGCCGCGTCGGGCCGAGCCCGCCGTGATCGCCGAGCCTGCTCCAGATTTTGCCAGGACCCTGGATCAGCGCCATCTCTCGGAACTCTTCGCCGGCGCGTCCCCGGAGAAGGCCAAGGTCCAGCAGACGGCCGTCAAGCGCTGACCATCCCTGTGAGGGACGATCACCGCCACGTCGATCAGGCAGCGGCGCGGCCTCCGTGGTCGCCGTCCTGAATCTCGTCGATGATCTTGGCGCAGAAGGCGTCGAGATCGCCGGGATTTCGGCTCGTGATGACACCCCGGTCGGTGACGACCGGCTCGTCCGTCCAGTGCGCGCCCGCATTGATGACGTCCGTGCGGATCGACGCGAACGCGGTCATCCGGCGCCCCGTCGCTGCGCCCACCTCGATCAGGAGCCAGGGCGCATGGCAGATGGCGGCCACCACCTTGCCGGACTCCAGGAAGCTGCGGATCACCTCCAGAGCCCTGGGCTCAAGGCGCAGCTTGTCGGGGTTGATCTGTCCGCCGGGAAGGATGAGGGCGTCGTAATCCTGCGGTGAGATCGACTCGAGATCCTTGTCGACGGCGACGTTCTTGCCCCAATCGGTCTTGTCCCATCCGCGGATGGACTCCTTTGCCGCGCGCGACTGTGGCGCTGCTACGTGGACGGTGGCGCCTGCCCGCTTGAGCCTGCTCTGCGGGACGGTGAGTTCGGTCTCCTCGAAGCCGTCGGTGGCGACGATCAGGACTTTGGCCTGCCTGAGGTCAGACATGGGATTCTCCGGAATTCTGAGGGTACGGCACTGAACAGGAGCGGCGGGACGCCGGTTCCCCGCGCGCAGGCTCCGGACGGGGAACCCGGCCACGCTCGGCCGTGTTGGTCCGCACATCCCTCAGACAGACAGGAGGCTTCGCATGGCCAACCACGAGATGGCCAATCCCGGCCTGCCGATCCCAGAGCCGCTGCCGGGTGGTATTCCCGGCGATCTCCCGATGCCGCCCCCGCCGGACGAGCAGCCGGATATCGGGCCGACGGGTCCGCGCACGCCTTACCCGGTCAACGATCCGGGCATCGACGAACCGGCTGGTCCAGGCTCGGAGCCGGACTACCTGCCGGGCGGCCCGACCGATCCCGGAATACGCATGTAGAAAAGCTCAGTGATCGCCGTGCGATGCACGCACGTCGCGCGGCGCGCTCAAGATCTCGGAGAGGCTCGTCGCCACATGACGGGCCTCTTCGTCCGTCAGGCGGAGCTGGAACGGCGGCAGGGCGCCGGCCTGTAACGCCACGACCGCCTGGCCCTTCTCGTCGGTTCCGACTTCGATCGCAGAGGACGTGACGTCCAGCATCGCGATTTCTTCGTCGGTGATGTCGTCCGGAAGGTCGGGATCGTCGGGCTCGTCGATGGCTGTGAGAAGCTGCCCCACCGCGCGCACGAGGGCGCGGGCCGCCCGCGCATCCATCACGACCGCCGTGGCCTGATCGTCCTTTTGAAATGAAAGCTGGATGTTCGCCCCTTCGAGGGAAACCGAGATGCCCGCCATGAATCGCCTAACCGCTTGCTCAGGAACTCTTATATGAGGTCGTCCAGGCAAATGACACTGGGTGTCCCGTCGCGGCCGCGCAGCCGCACCCTTGCTCCCGTCGGGTCGGACGCCTTGTTGCCGCCGCATGATCGGACTACATGGTGGGTAGCGGGTATCGGTGAGCTGGGATCTTGTACCGCAAGCGTCTCGCGTCCTGCTGATTCCGTCAGGCCTACCGAAGAGGATCCGCCGCTTGCGTCGAGCAGACGCAGGCTGTTGATCGACGAACGATACGAGGATCTATTTCGTGAATACCGGTACTGTTAAGTGGTTCAACGAGACCAAGGGCTACGGCTTCATTCAGCCGGATGACGGCGGCAAGGATGTGTTTGTGCATATCTCCGCGGTCGAGCGCGCTGGCATGCGCAACCTCATCGAAGGTCAGAAGGTCTCCTACGAGATCCAGACCGACAAGCGCAGCGGCAAGGACTCGGCTGGTAACCTCCAGGCGGCCTGACGCTCTCGGCGCCAGCCCCCGGGCTGGCGTCACTCCGAACGGCTTCCCACGAAGCCTCCGCCGCCGGCAACCGACGCCCTTCTGGGGAGAATGGGTCGAGGCTCCGGCATCCCCCGCAACACCAACGACGCCTGCGGCTCCATGAGCCCGACGCGTCCGAGACATTGCACGCAAAACTGCACGTTATTGAAAGCACACAAGAAAAATATGTTGTTCGAATACACCCGACGCCGCGGCGTCCGTTCGCCCGTCACCGATGCGGCGACTTTCAAGGTGGGTCATCTGAAGCAGACCATGGCTCATGAAGCCCAGACCGTCGACCTCAGCCACCTCATCGATACCTCCTACAACTACCATTCGCCGCGCGAACTGCGCTGGCATCTGGCCGAGCGGTTCGGCATGGCCCCAGAGGCGATCGCCCTGCGCGAGCATCACTGATCCGACGCCGCCCTGATCCCGTCGGGGCGGATCGTCCGGTTCATCATCCGACACGTCAAAATCGAGCCCGGCGCCCAGGTGTCGGGCTTTTCTGTGCCCGGCGCGCGGGAGCCGCGGTCCGGCCTGCCCTCAGCGGGGCGCCATCGCGGCGACGACGTCGTCGCGCAGGCGCTGTGAGACCGCCACCAACTCGCCGTGCACGGGGTCGGGTCGATTGTAGGTCGTCGGACGTCCCTGCAGGTCGCTGACCGTACCGCCCGCCTCGCGCAGGATCAGGTCGGCTCCGGCCAGGTCCCAGTCCCGCGCATGGGGCGAGACGAGACCGATATCGATGGAGCCCTCGGCCACCCGCACGACGCGCAGGGCCAGGGAGGGGACGCGCTCGACGGTGACGAGGTCGGCCGGCTGCCCGTTCGCGCCGGCACCTCGGGAAAGCCGATCCATCATCGGCTTCGGGCCGGTGACCCGCGCGCCCTCGATGGCCCCCTGGCCGGACACGGTGATGGTCTCGCCGTTGCGGGTCGCTCCCGCGCCGGCCACGGCCTCGTAGAACGTGTCGGTCACGGGCGCATGGACGAAGCCCAGGATCGGCTGCCCCGCGGACAGCAAGGCGACGGCGATCGACCAGTCGGGATGGCCGGACATGAAGGCGCGCGTTCCATCGATGGGATCGACGATCCAGACGAGGCCGGCATCGAGGCGGATCGGGTTGTCACTGGTCTCCTCGGAGAGCCACGCCGCCCGCGGCAGCATGGCACTGAGGCGCACCTTCAGGAACGTGTCCACCGCCACGTCGGCTTCGGTCACCGGAGACCCGCCGGCCTTCGACCAGACCCGTGCCCCCGTCTGTCCGCCCACCTTGTAGAATGGCAGGGCAAGGGCGGCCGCTTCCCGGATCGTCTCGCGCAGGGCGGGAACGAGGGCGTGCGCGGCTTCCGGGGCGATCGGGTCGGACATGCGTCTCCATACGGCTCTGGAGGTCTGGCTGGGCACTTGTTGAAGAGCCTTTCGCCCCGGCACGGATGCCTGGAGGACGGCGCTGCCTTCGTTGTAGGGTGCCGGGCGGGCCGCCACAAGCAGAGCGACGCAGATGTCGATACGGGCAAATTCCGTCAAACGAAGCAAGGAAGCGTTGAGCATTCCGCGCGCTTCACCCTTGTCCATACTCGCTTAACGCTCACTCTTAAGCTGGTCTGAGGAGGTTAGACGCAAATATGCTTGTCATAGACGGGCGGCCCATAGAGGTTGCCGGCGCCAACAGGGTGTACGAGCCATGAACACTTTCGCGAACATGAACGGCATGTCGGCGGATGCCACCTTCGTCGGCGCTGCCCCGGCCCTGAAGGTGTCTCGCCTTCCGGTGATCACCCGCACGGGCGACACCCGCCCTGCCGGCGTGGCCCTGGCCTTCGCGGAGGACGACTCGGACGCCTGCGGCGAGGATCGCTTCGATCTGCTCCTCGTCGATGCCGCCGGTCGCGTCGTCACCCGTCTCGGGCCGTTCTGCGAGGACGAGGTGGTGGCGCATTGGCGCGACGTCTCAGCAAAGTCGGGCCTGCCGCGGATGATCGTCAAGGAGGACGGCGAACTCGCCAGCGTCTCGAACCAGCTCGGCCCGGTGGCCTTGGGCCGGACCCGGACCCGCCGCAGGCACGGCCTGCTCAATGGCCGTCGCCCGCGCTTCCTGGTCCGTCGCAAGACGGGTGCCCTGCCGGTCCGCCCCCTGATCCATCGCGGAGAGAGCGAGATCATTTCCGGCGCCCGCTGCTGAATCCGGGCCGGCGGACTTAGAGAATATGCTTCACGGCGGCATCCGCTGCGAGGCCGAGGAACAGAATCAGGCCGGCTTCCCGGTTGGAGCGGAAGAGCGCGAGGGCGCCGCGCCCGTCGCGCGTATCGAGGCGCAGCACCTGTCGCCCGAGATGGCCGGCGAACAGGGCGACGCCGAGGAGGCCCACGAGGCCGGCGCCCGCCAGGAACGCGGCCAGCGCGACGAAGGCGACGCTGGCGCCGTAGCACAGGCCGATCGCCCCCCGCATCCGGCGCCCGAAGAAGCGGGCCGAGGAGCGGATGCCGGCGATCTCGTCGTCCTCTATGTCCTGCACCGCGTAGATCGTGTCGTAGCCGATCACCCAGGCGATGGTGCCCGCGTAGAGCAGCAGGGCGGGCGCATCGAGGCGCGCGAACACCGCCACCCATCCCATCAGCGCGCCCCACGCGAAGGCGAGGCCGAGGACCGCCTGCGGTACCGGCATGACGCGCTTCATGAAGGGATAGATCGCCACCGGGACCAGGGAGGCGATGCCGACCGCGATGGCCGTACCGTTGAACTGCAGGAGTACCGCGAGGCCGACCAGCGCCTGCGCCACCAGGAAGACGGCGGCGTGGCGCGCCCGGATCTGCCCCGACGGAAGGGGGCGCGAGCGCGTGCGCTCCACTTGAGCATCGAGGTCCCGGTCGGCGATGTCGTTGTAGGTCGAGCCCGCGCCGCGCATGGCAACGGCGCCGACGAAGAACAGCGCGAGGTGGACCGGATCGGGGAAGGCTGCGCCGGATCGGATCGCTGCGAGCGAGGCCGACCACCAGCAGGGCAGCAGCAGGAGCCACCAGCCGATCGGGCGGTCGATGCGGGCGAGGCGCAGGTAGGGGCGCGCCCAGCGCGGCGCGATCCGATCGACCCAGTGGCCCGCGACCGCATCGGCGACGCGGCGATCGGCGCTCGGGGAACTCACGCCGTCCATGAACGCGCAGGCGCGATGGACCGACCCGACCGTGACTGGCTCAGCACAGGATCAGAGGGCGCCCTGCGGCATCTTCAGGCTGCCGGTGAGGCCGGGGCCGCCGAGCAGGCCGCCACCGCCGCCACCGTTCTGAGCCTGGGCACGCGCCTGGGCCTCCATCTTCGAGGCCTGAGCGGCGACGCCGCAAACCTTGGTCTTGATGCCCGACACCTTGACGTGGTCGGCCTTGAAACCTTCCGCGAAGGAATCCGGGATCGAGCACCACTCCTTGTTGGCGGTGATCCACTTCAGGCCGGCGGTGCCGTTGGCCTGGAGCTTGCCGAACAGGGTGCAGGCCTCCGCCGGGGTCATCTTCTTCTTCGAGTTCGAGGCGGCGTTCGCCTTGCCGATCAGATCCTTGCGGGCCTGGAGGGTCTGCTGGATCTCGCCGCATTCGGCACCTTGTGCGAAGGCCTGGCCGCTGAAGAGCGCCGTGGTGGCGATGGCGACGGCGAGCGCCGCATTGGTCTTGAACGACATGCCCTGAGATCCTTTCTCCCTCCATCCTCGATCCGATGGGGTTGAGCCCGGCAACCGGATACGGAATGGTTTGATTCGTGCCCCGATGCACTGGATGTCCGGCGCATGGTGGTCCTGACTTCGTTTCGGCATAGGAATGTGGCGTCTTTCAAGCCGCAAACGCCGGGCCGCATCCGGCGGTGGATTTGTGGCGCAATGTCGCCGCTTGTTGCGGTTTTACATCAGGCGCAACGGTTGAGGCCCGCGCCGTTGACAGTCGGGGCACCCCACGCGACCACCCGGTCATGGCCGCTTACGACTTCACCGCTCCGCGCCTCTTCGTCGAGGCTGACTTAGCCGCCGGTGCGAGTGTGCCCCTTGACCGAGCCCAGGCGAACTACCTGCTCAACGTCCTACGGCGTGGACCCACCGACCCGGTCCTCCTGTTCAACGGACGCGATGGCGAGTGGCGGGCCGAAATCGCGCCGACAGGACGCAAGAGCGCCGACCTCGTCGTGCGCGAGCGCACACGCCTGCAGCCCAAGCGCGCGGATCTCCACTACCTGTTCGCTCCTCTGAAATCGGCGCGCCTGGATTACATGGCGCAGAAAGCCGTGGAGATGGGGGCCGGCACCCTCCGGCCGGTCTTCACCCGCTACACCCAGGGTGAACGGCTGAACCTAGACCGCATGCGCGCCAACGCCATCGAGGCGGCAGAGCAATGCGGCATCCTCGACCTGCCGGAGATCCAGGAGGCCGCGAAGCTTCCGGCGGCGCTGAGCGAGCTCAACCCCTTGCGCCTGCTGGTGTTCTGCGACGAGGACGCGTCGGTCGCCGATCCGTTTCTCGCCTTGCGTCAGGCCGCGGACCCGGCGGCGGCTCCGCCCCTCGCGGTGCTGGTCGGACCCGAGGGCGGGTTCGCACCCGAGGAACGGGCTTTGATCCTGGAGCGCCCGAACACGGTGGCCCTCTCCCTCGGACCGCGCATCCTGCGCGCGGACACGGCCGCGGTGGCGGTGCTGGCCCTGGTGCAGGCGGTGCTCGGCGATGCCCGCTGAGGCGGCCCAAGCCCGCGTTGTTCGCGCGGGCCCCCTGGCCTATGAGGCGCGTTGACCCGACTCAAGGGGCCACGCCGCTGCGGTCCGGTGCGCCTCTCCTTTGCACGACCTTCCTGAAGAGGCAGCGCATGGCGCGCGACACGTCCGATACGACGCCCCTGACCACGCGGGACGAACTCATCGCCTGGTTCGCGGAGGGCGAGAAGCCGCGTGCGCGCTTCGCGATCGGGACCGAGCACGAGAAGGTGCCGTTCTACCGCGACGGCAACCGGCCGGTTCCGTACGAAGGCCCGAATGGAATTCGAGCCCTTCTCGAGGGGCTCGGCCGTGAGACCG
This sequence comes from Methylobacterium sp. M6A4_1b, assembly GCF_053345175.1. Taxonomy (NCBI): domain Bacteria; kingdom Pseudomonadati; phylum Pseudomonadota; class Alphaproteobacteria; order Hyphomicrobiales; family Methylobacteriaceae; genus Methylobacterium; species Methylobacterium sp. M6A4_1b. The sequence goes on along the minus strand of NZ_JBKEZQ010000001.1, from coordinate 33,065 downwards.
GGTGGGAGGCGATCGAGGATGCCGGTCATCTCATCGGTCTCGCCGGTGCCGAGGGCGGCGCGATTTCCCTGGAGCCGGGTGGGCAGTTCGAACTCTCCGGCGCGCCTCTCGCCGACGTGCATGCGACCGCGGCCGAACTGCGCGCGCATCTCGATGCGACGGCCCGTGTGGCGGATGGGCTCGGGATCGGTTTCCTCGATCTCGGCATGAGCCCGAAATGGACACGGGAGGAGACCCCCGTCATGCCGAAGAGCCGCTATAAGATCATGGCGGGCTACATGCCGAAGGTCGGCAGCCTCGGCCTCGACATGATGCTGCGCACCGCCACGGTGCAGGTGAATCTCGATTTCGCCTCCGAGTCCGACATGGTGGCCAAGATGCGCGTCGCCCTGGCGCTGCAGCCGGTGGCGACCGCGCTCTTCGCCAATTCGCCCTTCACCGACGGCCGCCCCAACGGTTTGCTCTCGCGCCGGTCCGAGATCTGGCGCGACACCGACGCGGATCGCACCGGCATGCTGCCGCGCGCCTTCGCGGACGGATTCGGCTATGAATCCTACGTCGACTGGCTGCTCGACATGCCGATGTACTTCGTCAAGCGCGGCGAGACCTACCACGACGTTTCCGGGGCCTCGTTCCGCGACCTGATGGCCGGCCGCCTCGCAGCCCTGCCGGGCGAGCGCGCCACGGTGTCCGATTGGGCCAACCATGCCTCGACCGCCTTCCCGGAGGTTCGTCTGAAGCGGTTCATCGAGATGCGCGGGTCGGACGTGGGCGGTCCGGCGATGATCGCCGCGCAGGCCGCCTTCTGGGTCGGACTGCTCTACGACCAGGCCTCGCAGGCCGCAGCCTGGGACATCGCCAAGGGTTGGAACGCCTGCGACCGCGAGGGCCTGCGCGCCACCGTTCCGCGCCTCGGCCTCGCTGCCCGCATCGCCGGCCGGCCCCTCGGGGCGGTGGCGGCCGAGGCGCTGACGATCGCCCGCGCAGGCCTCGCCGCCAGGGCGCGCCGGGACGGACAGGGCCGCGACGAGACCCACTTTCTCCAACCGCTCGAGGCGATCGTCGCGGCCGGGCGCTCCCTCGCCGAGGAACGCCTCGCCGATTACGAGGGCCGCTGGCAGCGCTCCGTAGAGCCGGCCTTCACCGAATGCGTCTTCTGAACGAGACCCGATCCTCGAAGCGGGCAAACGCCTGCTTCCGGCGTCCGAATGTGCTCGACGGCACGCGCAACCGGAGCTTGACTGTGGCGATTCCGGAACGGATCGCCAACTTTGCCGTTTCCAGGGATGTTTCACCCTGTGACGGAGAACGCTCGGATGTCGCGCATCTTGTCCCTCGCCCTCGCGGGCACCACCGCCATCGGTCTCTCGGCCGGTTCCTTCACGGCCGCGCAGGCCGCTCCGATGCCGGCGCTCGACGCCGCTCAGGTTGGCGGCGGCGCGACCGTCGAGACGGTCCGCTATCGCGGCGGCTACGGACGGGGCTACTACGGCGGCTACCGTCGCGGCCCCGGCGTGGGCGGCGCGCTCGCGGCCGGTGCGGCCCTCGGCATCATCGGCGGCGCGATCGCAGCCAGCCAAGCCCCGCGCTATGGCTACTATGACCGCGGTTATGTCGGCACCGGGTATGGCTATGGCTACGGTGCACCCGCCTACGGTTACTACGCCGCCCCGTCCTATGATTACGGATACGGTTATCCCGCCTATGGCTACGGATACTGAGTTCGCGAAGCCCGTGTGCCAACGGCACCCGGGTCCAGCGTCCGAATTCCCGTCGACGGTCCAACCCGTCGGCGGGAATTTTCGTTTCGGCGTGTTGGGTCATCGCTCCCGGGCGGTGCTACGCAAGGGGATTCGATGCCGATGACGGTCGGCGACGGAGAGACGACGCACCTCGATCTCACCGGACTGAAATGCCCCCTGCCGGTCCTGCGGACTCGCAAGGCCCTCCGCCGAATGGCTCCCGGCGACGTTCTGGTCGTGACCTGCACCGATCCGATGTCGGCGATCGACATTCCGCACCTCGTGCGTCAAGTCGGCGACGCGCTCGTCGAACAGGAGCGCGGGGCCGACCGCCTGATCTTCACGATCCGCAGAAGCCACACAATCCCAGGAACCGTTGCCGAAAACACGCGCTCCACGCCTCATTGATGCGCCAACCCCCTGTTAGGGCCGCACATCCGGTCGCCGCTGTCTCGGCGATCCGACGGGGGAGAGCAGTATGGCGCCGATTATCCGCGGCACCCGGATCGTGCATGACGGCTGGAGCCGGTTTCTCGTCGCGGAAGTGACGATGGCCGATGGCACACGCCTGGCGCGCGAGATCGAGGATCACGGACGGGCCGCGGCGGTACTGCCCTACGATCCAACGCGCCGGGTCGCCCTGCTGGTCGAGCAGTTTCGGACGCCGGCGTTCTATGCCGCCGGGGTCACGTCCGTGCTGGAGGTGCCGGCCGGTCTTCTCGACGAATCGGAGCCCGAAGACGGGGCGCGCCGTGAGGCCTACGAGGAGACCGGGGTCCGTCTCGGTGCGCTCGAAGCCGTCGCCTGCGGCTGGAGCATGCCGGGAATCTCGACCGAGCAGATGGACCTGTTCCTCGCCCCCTACGAGGCACCGGACCGAGTCGGCCCCGGTGGCGGCTTGATCGGGGAGCACGAGGACATCACCGTTCGGGAGATGCCCCTCAGCGAACTCGCGGCCATGACCGATCGGGGCGAGGTCACCGACATCAAGACCCTGGCGCTGATCCTCACCCTCCGGGTGCGCCATCCGTACCTGTTCGCTGCAGCCTGACCGGCGCGAATGCCTCAGGGGGTGTCGGGCGCGCGTCGTGCGTCGGGGGCAAGGCTGGGCGTGGCGGGGTCGGATGCCGTCTGATTCTCCCGGCCAGGGACCGGCGCAGGACGATCCCCAAGAGGCCCCAGGAACGCACGAAGTAGCGGCCGAAGAGCCGGTGCGGGGCGTGCCAGAACCGGAAGAACCATTCGAGGCCGATCCGCTGCATCAGGGCCGGCGCGCGAGGTACCAGACCGGCCGCGACGTTGAGGGCTTCGCCGACGGCCAGGACCACCGGGCTGCCGAGCCTGATCCCTTGGCGGTCGACCCAGATCTCCGAGCGCGGCGCACCGACGCCGAGCACGAGCAGCGTGGTGCCGTGCGCCCGCACGGCGGCGCAGAGTTCCGCGCTGTAGGCGTCGTCGTTCTCGAAACCGAAGGGCGGCACCGTGAAAGCGATTGCCGCCCGCGGCGTGCCTTCGGAAACCAGGCGATCGGTCAGGTGCAAGCCGACGGCTTCGGAGGAGCAGATCAGAAAGATCCGCCGGCCCGCCGGCCAGGGTTCGGCGAAGGCCGCCGCGATGAGGTCGTGGCCCGTCACCCGATGCACCGGCGAGCCGCCGCAGAACCGAGCCAGCCAGACGAGCGGCATGCCGTCCAGCGTATGGGCGACGGCGCCGTCATAGGCTTTTCGGAACGCCGCATTCTCCGACAACGTGACGATGTGGTCGAGGTTGGCGGTGACGATCATGCGTGGTCGCGTCGCCGGCTGCCGCGCCGAGGTCGCGAGGATGTCGGCGGCCGTTCCGGGTGTGAACGTGATGTCGAACAAGCGGAGGCTCATGTCATCACCTGTGTGACTCGTCGTGCGCCAGCCCGGCGAGGCGGAACTCGATCCCCGGAGCCGACCGGTTTCGGCTCGGCAGGAATCTGCCTTGGAGCGGTTTGGGAAGATCGATCGAAGGTTTCGGGACGAACCGGGAAGCTGTCAGACATCGACGGCTCGGAAGCTGCGCGCACCGGTCGACACGCTCGGCCGGAGACGCTGGGCGACGCGGCGGTCGCGATGGGCCCCGAGCCAGAGGGCAGCGCCCGCACCGAGGCCGAGGCCCAGCAGAAGCGCGAGGGGCAGCACCAGCTTGGGGGAGGGCGGCCATGTCCGGGTCCGCGGCGGCGTCGCCGTGGAGATGACGCGCACGTTGGAGCTGTTCAGCCGCTCCTGCTCGTTGGTCTCCCGTGACCGGCGAAGGAAGGCCTCGTAGATCGACCGGCGTGCCTCGAGCTCCCGCTCGAGTTCGCGCAGGCCGACATTGGCGCGATCGTTTCCTGCCGTCTCGGTCTTGGCCCGGTCCAGACTCCGGCGAACGGCGGCCTCGCCGGCGACGGCGCGGTCGTAATCCTTCTGGGACGTGTCGATGATGCGCTCCTTCTCGCGCTGGATCAGGCGCTGGAGGTCGCGTTGCTGGGCATATTGATCGGCCATGGCGGGATGCCGGTCGCCGAGCCGAGCCGCGAGTTCCGCGGTGTTGCGCGACAGCGTCGCGTATTGCTGCCGCAGGTTCTGCATCTCGAGGGATTGCAGCATCTCGGGCAGCGCGGTCCCGGCCTCGCCGGCGCGCATGTGGCGCGCCTGATCCAGACGCGCCTTCGCCTCCGCCGTCTTCAGGGTGGCGGTGACGAGCTGCTGGTTCAGATCGCTGAGCTGCTGGTCGCTGAGGAGGCGCCCGCTCGACGTCACGAGCTTGTTCGTGACCCGGTACTGCAGGACCTTGCGCTCGGCCTCCTCGACCGCCTGACGCAAGGTCGTGAGGCGCCCGGTCAGGGCCTCCGAGGCCCGGCGCGCCGCGTCGGTGCGCGCCGCCGCGTCCTCGGCGAAATAGGCATCGGCGATGGCATTGGCGATCCGAGCCGACTTTTCCGGGTCCTTGGTCTGGACGTAGACGTCGATGACGAAGGTCCGTTCGGCACGCCGCACGCCGAGCTTCAGGCGCAGGTTGTCGAGGGCGAGGTTGACCGGATCGCGGCTCGCCGGCGGCGGGTCCATGCCGAGGAGAGACTTGATGCTCAGCACCAGCGGGTTGGTCGACGGTTCGGGAACGAACTCGTCGTCCTGGGTCAGGTGCAGACGTTCGATCACGCGCCGCAAGACGTTGTCGGACTGCATCACCCGCGTCTGGCTCTCGGCGATCGAGACGCCGCTATCGGCTTGAGGCTGGCGATTGCTGAGGTCGTTGGCGATCACGGGGAGATCGGCCGGATCGACGAGGATCTGGGTGACGGCGGTGTAGGTCGGGGTCACCGCGCCGAGAAGTACGACCGCGAGGACGACCGCTGCGAACCCGCCGAGCAGGATCACGCCGGTGCCGCGCCAGAGACGACGCAGGATCAAGCCGCCGTCGAGACCATCTCGGCCCTTCGTCTCGATGATCACCGGCTCACCGCGGACCGGATTTCCGAAGTCGAACATCCGTCTCGTCTCCCGACCTGGTCACTGCTCCTGCGGTTCTGTCTCGCCGCCGTGAGCCACCCCGTCCCATTTCAGCTTCGATCTGTGTCAGGGCGGGACAGACGCGTCATGGCACACCACCGATCCCTTTCCATGCGCAGCTCATGTGCCACCGGGTCTCCAGTCGGGAGCGTTTCAAAGGCGGACACCCACGTTGGTCCCGTAGAGGTCAGGATCCGAAGAGATATTGGAAAGATCAGGCCTACCGACAGGTTGAGATCTGCGTAGTCGGGCCAACCTCGATCGCTTACCTGTGCACAACTCCGTTCAGGCTCCTGTTTGCCGACCACTATGAGGCGGGACGACCCTGTCTCCCGCAGCCTCGTAAGCGGACTGACCAATATCGAGAAAACGCGCGAAACATTTCGCGTCGCCGGCGGCAAGATCGTTCCAGCGTGCGACGTTGGCACGTGCGGCGCCCCGGACGGCCGCGAAGGCGGGACTTCGAACCCACGCCAAGATCGAGGCTGCGGATCCGTCGGGATCGGATGGTTCGATGTGCAGCCCTGAACCGGCCAGGACCTCGGAGAACACGGGCCCACGCGGTGCGGCGACGGGGAGTCCGCCGTGCTGCGCTTCGAGCAGCGGCAGCCCGAGCCCTTCCGCCTTCGACGTCGAGAGCAGAAGATGGCACCGGGCCGCCAGACTGCGGATCGCCCCATCGTCAAGGTAGCCATGCAGGGTCAGGAAGGGCGGCGGCGCAGCGAGGAAGGCGTGGTGGCCCCATCCGACGCGGCCCACCAAGTGGAGTTCCGCCGCGATACCCATTCTATTCAGGGCAGCCACGATCGCGATGGCCGCGGGATAATCCTTGCGGGGCTCGATGGTCCCGATGCTGAGCAGGCGGAGCGGTTCGCCGGTGTCGTAAATCCGAAGCGGGGGCAGGTCGGCGAGACCAAACACGTCGCGAACGGTGGGCCTGAGCAGGGCGACCAGCGCCTCGCGGGTACAGAGCGCGCGGACCGCTTCACCGGTGGTGACCGAGTTGACGAGGAAGCAGCGTCCGTAGCGCAGGGCGAACGCGAAGCTCGGCGCCATGTAGAGACGGCTCCGCCAGTTGAGGTCCTGCGGCCGCGTCAGCAGAAAGGTATCGTGAACGTAGGTGATGCAGTGCCGGCGTCGCAGGACCGCGAGCGGACTGGGCGGAAATCCGGGAAACAGGAACAGCGCCGAAGGGTCTCGCAGGGCACGCAGCGGCAGGCCGACATGCTGGGCCGCGATCATGCCCGCGACGCCCTTCGCACGGATCGCGGTGACGGCGTGCGGATGCAGGGTCTCGGACGTGAACAGGTCGAGGGCGACGCGCTCGATCCCGGTGACGTGCCGGCGCAGATGCGTATGGTCGAGGTAGATGTGGCGCCGCGTGGTCGCGCGGCCGGTCATCGGGCGTCCCACCCGAGGCGCATCCGAGTCACGGCCACCGCGTAGAGGAGGCCGCGCAGCCACCGCGGCATGTCCCGACCGACGACGGCATGCTTGGCGCGGCGGACGAAGCGAATGATCCGCGAGGCATCGGTCGGGATCAGGCCCTTCCGCCCGGGCGCCCGGTCCAGCGCCATGCCGAAGGAGGCCAGCATCTCCGGTGCGAAGCGGATGCGTCCGGTTCCGGACGCAGGTTGCAGCAGGCCCCGTTCGAGGAGCACGTCGTTCAGGCGCATCGCGGCGGCGGCAGGACTGTTGCGGCTTTCCAGGGCGATCCGCCCGAGGGTGCCGAGCCGCCGGCGCTCGGGTGCATCGGCGAGCAGGTCGAGCAGCGCCGCTTCCAGCGCGCCGGGCTCGGTCGGCACGAGGCGGCCGGAGATCCCGTCGATCACCGCCGTCGCCAATCCGGTCGCCCGGTAAGCGACGGTCGGGGTTCCACACAGACCGGCTTCCACGGGCGTCTGGCCGAACGTCTCCTGGCGGCTCGCCGTGACATAGAGATCGCAGGCGCCGTACCAGGCGGCCAAAGTCTCTTCGTCGACGATGGACCCGGCTGGGATCAGGTTCGGGATCCCGAGGGAGGCCGGATCGTCGAGGCGTCCCACGGCGACGAAGCGAAGCCCCGGCCGAGCGATCCGGCGAAGGATCTTGGTGAGTTCGGCCGTACCCTTGCCGGGCGCATCCGCGATGACTGCGGCAAACAGGACGAGGGTCTCGTCGAGGGGAAGGCCGAGGGCGCGGCGCAGAGTTTCGCGCGATCGAGGCCGGAACACGCTTGTAGGGAACGCGAGATCGATGCGGGCGACCGCCGTCCCGCGCGGCGCCAGGGCGCGCGTCGCCACCTCGGTCCATTCGGATGCGGCAAGCAGGACTGGGCCGTCGGGATCGGCAAGGACCGCTCGCTTTTCGGCGAAGACATCGGCGATCCGGCGGGGCGCCAGTTGCGGATAGGCATCGGGCGTCGGGCAACGGGCGTCGCAACCTTCCAAGACGATCGGACATCCGTCGGGCGACGCGCAGCGCCCCGTGACGGGGAACAGGTCGTGCAGCATGACGGCGACGGGCACGGCACGTCCGAGGCGATGCAGGATCGTGGTGCGGCGGGTCGCTCCGTGGAGATTGCCGGCCAGGACCAGATCGTAGCCGCCCTGTGCCAAGGCCTCCTCCGTCCGCGGAAACGCCTCGACCCACTCCGCCGCCGCCGGCGGCGATTCTGCCGAGAGCCGATGCTCATCGACGCGATGGCCCGCCAGAACCAGGGCATCGGTCAGGCGTCGGTGGGCAATGCCGGCTCCGCCGATGTTGCCCCTGTCGGTCAGGCTGGCGACCGAAAGACCGACCGGCATTGGCGATGTGACCTGGCCGGGCTGGTATTGCAGCAGAATCGGTCGGCCGACGCGGGCGAGCGTCGCGCCCTGGCGAGCGAGCCGGGGCCAGAGCGCGGCGACGGGGTTCTCGGCCGTGGGATCGAGGCCGCCGGCGCGCTCGACGCAGGCGCGCGCGAGCAGGACTTCGCCGCCGGCAAAGGGGGCGAGTGAACCGTCCGGCGGATCAGGATCGATCAACCGTCCGGGCGTCGCCGCTGGCGCATCGAGGCCGAGGGGCACTGTATCGAAGACGACGCGCAGGCCGACGATCACGTCGGCCGCGCTGAGAACCCGCTGCAGGCCGAGGGCCGCGAGGGCATCGGGTGCCAGAAGATCGCCCGGGCGAAGCAGAATTAGGCCGTCGCACTCCTCGTCCGAGACGATGGCGGCGAACATGGCAGTCACGTCGACGCGCGAGATCAGGTCATGACGAAGGTTTGGATAGCCCTGTGCCGCGACGGAGGCACGGGTCGCGCGAAGTGCGTCGGTGTCGCCCTCGACAAGCGTGAGGACGCGCAGGCGTGGCCAGGAACGTCCGGGCAGAGGCTGGGCAGGCAGAACAGAGGGCGCGCTTTGGAACGGCCACGCGGCGATTCCATGAGCGCGCGGTCCGAAGCGGTCCGCAATCCGATCCGGTTCGGGGTTGGCGCCGGAGCTGTCGGGTCGTTCCGTCACGCTTCGCCGCTCATCATTCACGTGCGCGCCGCCGAAACCATCGGGGCTCGTCCGGTCGACGATGCGGTGGAGAGTTGAATCTTCCGTGAGCGGAAAGCTGGATATCGGCCGAGTATCGATCCTGCCCACGTACCAACCGCTCGTCCATGGCTAGGACGGTCGAGGTCAGGAAAGGGGCTTGCCTAGAAGAATGCCGGCTACAGGATCACCGCACGGATCGTTCGCGCCGTCGCAACCGTACGCTTCCGGCCTGCGCATGCGAGCAGGAATGGAAGCAATCGTCGCTGAAGATTTCGGGAAAAGGCGAAGCCTTGGAAAATCAAACTGGTCGGAGTGGCAGGATTTGAACCTGCGACCCCCACGTCCCGAACGTGGTGCGCTACCAGACTGCGCTACACTCCGACAAAGCCGGCTGTCTTGGCCGGCGAGCGGACGTATAGCGAGCCCTCTGCGGTGCCGCAAGCGCTTCCTCGCGGGAATCGTGCAGCGAATGCCCGCTCAAGCCAGCTCGGCCCAGTTCGCCGGAAGGCGAAACAATCGGCAGGGATGGTCGGCCAGCGGGATCGCAACGGCTCCGACGACATCGGTTTCGATGTCGAGGTCGATCAAGGACCAGCCGTCCGATGCCGGGTCCTCGCCTTCCCAGCGAATGGTGACGGGGGACGGGCCGTCGACGCTGAAGCCATCGAGCGGCAGGGCGAGGCCCATTCCAAGCGCTTTCACGACGGCTTCCTTGCGCGTCCAGCATTGGAAGAAGAGGGGCGCCTGCCGATCGTGCGGTGCCCCAGCGAGGGCTGCGATCTCGACGGGATGGAAATGCGCCCGGACGATCGCGAGCGGATCGCCGACCGGGCGGATCGCCTCCACATCGACGCCGATCGGAGCGCAATGGGAGACGCCGATGAGGGCGTGAGCCCCCGAGTGCGAGAGATTGAAGTGAAGGCCCGCCCGCTGCGCGGGGGCCAAAACCGGCTTCCCACCGGCTTCCTGCGCGAAGACCACGTCGCACGGTGGCAAATCGCGGTAGCGACCGAGGATCAGCCGGAGCGCGGCGTGGCTTTCAATGAAGCGCGCGCGATCCATGTGACGATAAAATCGATCCGCCCGCGCTCGCTCCTCCGGAGAAAGCCACCGGACGAGTCCACTCCGATCGGTTGCACCGAGGAACAGGTCGATGCGCCAGACTGAAGTCCCGGCGAGAGCGGCCGGAAGAACAGTCGGCCAAGTCTGCGAAGAAGAACGATTGGGCTGCTGCGGAGCCTCCGCCCGGGTTCGCCCCATCTCGAAACGCCCCAACCTCCTGCAAAGCCCGTGAACGCGTCGACGGGTCTGCCGGAGAGCCTATCATGACGTTTGCAGAGACACGACCAGTCGGCGGTGAGATCACCGCCGCAAAGAATCTCGGTCTTCAAGCGTAGACGTTGCCGCCAGTCTGCGGAAACCGTTCGGCGAGGGCGCGGCGTAGCTTTTCCAATGCGCGGTTCTCGATCTGGCGCACCCGCTCCTTCGAGATGCCGAGCCGGTGTCCCAAAGCTTCGAGGGTGGCCTGATCCTCGGCAAGGCGGCGCTCCTTGAGGATGCGCAACTCGCGCTCGGACAACACCGTCAAGGCTTCGTTGAGCCATATCAGCCGGCGCTCGCCATCGACCGTCGCCGACACCGTCTCGTCCGGCAAGGCAGCGCCGTCGACGAGGAAATCCATGCGCTCGGACGAGGCTTCACTCTCCTCTCCCACGGGCGCGTTGAGCGACATGTCGGGTCCGGAAAGGCGCGCATCCATCAATGCGACGTCTTCTCGCGAGACGCCGATGGCCGTGGCGATGCGACGGTGAATCTCGTCGCCGACATGCTCTTCGGTAGACTGCATCAGCTTGGCGCGAAGGCGTCGCAGATTGAAGAACAGGGCCTTCTGCGCAGAGCTCGTTCCACCGCGGACGATGGACCAATTGCGGAGGATGTAATCCTGGATCGACGCCCGGATCCACCAAGTCGCGTAGGTGGAAAAGCGAACCTCACGCTCGGGTTCGAAGCGCGCTGCGGCTTCCATCAGCCCGACATGGCCTTCCTGAACGAGGTCGGCCATGGGCAGTCCGTAGTGCCGGAAGCGTCCAGCGATGGCGATGACGAGACGCATATGGGCCGAGATCAACCCGTGAAGGGCCCGCTCGTCGCGATCGTCCTTCCAGCGGACGGCGAGGCCGCGTTCCTCGTCCCGCGCAAGGAAAGGCGCCTCCATCGCCGTGCGTATGAACTGCCGCCGTATCCCTGCGATGTCCGCCATCCCCGCCTCCGTCTCGATGGAACGTCTGCTTCTGACCACCGGTCGCCATCGCCGATCGAAATCGACCGGGGACCTGTGCCTGGCAACGCGACAACACGAGGTGGTTGGGATGGTTCCGCGGATCGGGCTGCTTCACACGGTCTCGTGAGGGACGCACGGAAGAGGGAGCGAAGCGAAAAAGCCCGGCGCGATGCGCCGGGCTCCAGAAGCGTATCGCCCGGCCAGTGCCGGGATGCGCAAGGCTGCCGATCAGGCAGCCTCCTCCTGCAGATCGTCGCTCTCGGCTTCGCCTTCCGCCTCGGCTTCGCCCTTGGCGCGGCGCGGTGACTTGGCGAGGCTCTGCTCGATGAGCTTCAGAGCTTCCGTCTCGGTGATGCGGTTCACCGACGAAATCTCGCGCACGACCCGGTCGAGCGCCGACTCGTAGAGCTGACGCTCGCTGTAGGACTGCTCGGGCTGCGCCTCGGAGCGGAAGAGGTCGCGCACCACCTCGGTCACCGACAGAAGGTCGCCCGAGTTGATCTTGGCCTCGTATTCCTGGGCGCGGCGGGACCACATGGTCCGCTTGATCCGGGCGCGGCCGGTCAGGAGGTCCAAGGCCTTCTTCACGAGTTCCGGCTCGGCGAGCTTGCGCATGCCGACGCTGTTGGCCTTCGCGGTGGGGACGCGCAGGACCATCTTGTCTTTCTCGAAAGACACCACGAACAGCTCAAGCTTGTAGCCGGCGATCTCCTGCTCCTCGATGGCGGTGATGCGACCGACACCGTGGGCTGGGTACACGACCGCTTCGCCGGTCTTGAAGCCTTGGCGGCCTGCCGTCGTCTTCTTGGCTGTGGTCATGCGAGAAGCGCCTCCAGAACATTGCGCGGCCTTGAACGCCGCGCCGAACCCTGTAATCCGGGGTGGGTGACCCGGCTCCAGCCCCTTGTCCGAAGGATCTGCATCAACGACGCACAACCTGCCGGTTCCCGGGCAAGCCGATGATCGCGCAACGAGAGAGCGGTCGCCGAAAGCAACAAGGCCTTCAGCGATCGATCGCATGCGACCCCAATCCACAACTGAGTGTGAGACCCATCAGGTGATGGCTGGAGGCAGCACGTCGGGCACGAACGACGGCAGGACGTTGTAATAACACAAACCAGCCGACGAATCAAAGGATTGCCGGCGGATGGTCGTGTGATCGGCAAAGGCTCGCGAGCCCTCCACAGCCTCTTCGCAAGGTCCAGGGTTCGTGAAATGCCGTCGTCCGGACGCTGCGCGTCGCGACGTTCAGTCGCCCGTGCCGGGATTGGCGGAGAAGTGGGCCTCGAACTTGCCGGCGACACCGTCCCAGGTCTTGGCGTCGGCCGGGGCGTCCTTCTTCTGGGTGATGTTCGGCCAGGTGCGCGCGTAGTCGGCGTTCACCTTGAGCCAGGTCTCGAGACTCGGCTCGGTATCGGGCTTGATCGCCTCGGCCGGACATTCCGGCTCGCAGACACCGCAATCGATGCACTCGTCCGGGTGGATGACGAGCATGTTCTCGCCCTCGTAGAAGCAGTCCACCGGACAGACCTCGACGCAGTCCATGTACTTGCACTTGATGCAGTTGTCGGTGACGACGTAGGTCATGGGGCCTTCAGTCCTTGATCCGGCCATCCGGGAGCGTCCCGATGCCGATGCATGGTCGCTCGCGCGGATCGTTGCACGGATGCCTTAATGCGGGGTGGCGTGCGTGCTGGTTCGCACGCGCAAGAGGGAGTCGCGCTGGCTCTAGACCCTGTCCGGGGGGCTGACAAGCACGCCGACGGACCAAGCGCGCGACCGCGCCACCGGTGTCGCGCCGGTGACACGGACGCCCTGGCTACTGGGGCGCATCCCCAACCACCTCGTAGAGGCGGTGGGCATCCGGCGCCGGGCCGCGCCGCTCGCCTAGGTCGAGGACCCGGGCGATCACGGTGGCATGGGCCGCGGCGACGGTCACGACGTCCCCGAGGGCGACGGCGGTCGCGGAGGCATCGACCCGCTTGCCGTTGATCCGGACATAGCCCTCGGTGACCAGCCGTGCCGCGAGCGACCGGGTCCGCGCGAACCGCGCGAACCACAGCCATTTGTCGAGCCGCTGGCGTCCCGGCTTCATCACACTTCAGCGCTTGCGGTCATTCCCCGCCTCGAGCTGCGCCTTCAGGGCGGCGAGCTTGGCGAACGGCGAATCCGGGTCCGGAGCCCGCTCGCGGCGCTGCGGACGGGGCTCGTCGCGGGGTGCGGCCCGCGGCTCGTCCCGCCGCTCGGGCCGGGTCCGGCCCGGCTCGAAGCGTTCGCGGCGCTGCGGCCGGCCACCCTCCGGGCGTCCTTCGCCGGGTCCGCCGCGGCGACCGCCTTCCGAACGTTCCCCCGGCGCAGCGCCCGGACGGTCGCGACCCTCGCCGCCGGGCCCACCCGGCCGGCGATGATCGGGACGTGCTTCGCCAGCCACCCGCGAGGCGGCGCCGTCACGACCCTGGCCGCGCGGACGGTTCTGGCGCGGATTGGCGCTGCGCTGATGGCGCTGGAGACGCCAGACCTCGACGGTCGCAACCTCGGTCGGGGTTTCGGCCGCGGAAGCCTCGCCGTCCGCAGCGTCGGCCGAAGCCGCCGTCTCGACTCCAATCGCCTCGGCCGATGCGTCGGGAGCGGTGGCCTCCGGCTCGGCCGTCTCGACACCTTCCGTCGGATGTTCCGCGGACTCGGCGACAGCCGCCGCGTCGGCGACGGGCTGCGGAGCGGCATCCTCGGTGGCCTCGGCCGACGTGACGGGCGGCTCGGCTGCGCTGTCCTGGGCTTGGCTCTCCTCGGCGACGGCGCTTTCCGCAACGGCCTCCTCGGCAGCGGACACTTCGCCAGCGGTCTCCTCCGGGACGGCGACGGAGTCCTCGGTCGAGTCAGGCGCGATCTCGGTCTCGGCATTCTCGGCCGATGCCGCGCTCTCGCTCTCCGGGGCCGCCTCACCCGCGGCCTCGGAGGGGGCATTCTCGTCTGATTCCGCCGCGCTGCTCGCGGCGGCCACCGGAACGATCGGCTGCGTCGGAGCGGCCGGGAGCAGCGGGACGGTGATGGCCGGCCCCGGACGGGTCTCGGCGGCATAGCCCAGGGATTTCAGGATCGAAGCGAAATCCTCACCCGAGCAGCCGACGAGGGAGGTCATGCCCACGGTCGCCACGAAGGCGTCGCCATCGGCCGCGCCCACGGGAGCCTCGCCGGGCGTCGTGCCAGGGCGGTAGGCGATGGCTGGGCGGATCAGGTCGGCGAGGCGCTCCAGGATGTCGACGCGCACGGCGCGCTCACCGCAGACGCGGAAGCCGGCGGCGCGGTACAGGCCCTTGGCGATCTCCGGATCGACCTTGATCGACGTGCGGCCGGAACTGGCGAGATGCGCGATCTCGTCGAGACCGCGCTGGTCGAGGCCGCCGTTCTTCAGGGCCCAGAGCTGAGCGGCGAGGGTCCGGGGCGCCGGCTTCAGCAGGGCCGGCAGGAAGATGTGATAGGCGCCGAAGCGGACGCCGTGCCGGCGCAGCGCTCCCCGACCTTCCTGGTCGAGGGTGCGCATCTCCTGCATCACCTTGGCGCGCTCCAGCACACCCAAAGCTTCCACCACCTGGAAGCCGATGCCCTTGGCGAGCCCCGTGAGGTCCGCCGCAGTCTCGATCTCCATCAACGGGCCGAGAAGGCGCACCACGTAGGCCTTGAGCCAGGCGACGAGCCGGGCCTCGACCTTGTCGCGGGCCGGGCCGGTCAGCTGCTCGTCGGCGAGCAGGCGGACATGCGGTTCGAAAAGCTTGTCGCCGGGCGTCAGCTTCGCGACCGGGTCGCCGGTCCAGCGGATGACACCGTCATGGCTCAGTACCAGAGAGGCATCGGCGGCCGACGAGAACCGCTCGGCGCGGGCCTCGATCTCGCCGCCGAGCGCCTTTTCGGCCGCCGAGCGCAGGGTCTTGGCCTCATGTCCTTCCGCGCCGGGATCCGGCACGAACTGGAAGCCATGAAGATGGCCGACATGCTGGCCCTCGACGGTGACGTCCCCGCCGGCGGTGATCTCAGCTTCCAACATCGTATTCTCTCTCAGGCGCCGCATCAGGACGCTGGTGCGCCGATCGACGAAACGGCTCGCGAGGCGTTCGTGCAGGGCGTCGGACAACCTGTCCTCTACCCGACGCGTCTCGCCCTGCCAATGCACCGGATCGACGAGCCAATCCGGACGGTTCGCCACGAAGGTCCAGGTCCGCCCCTGCGCGATGCGCTGGGAGAGTGCGTCGATGTCGCCGTCGGTGCGGTCGATCATGGCGACGTGCTTGGCGAACCAGTCGTCGGGAATGCGCCCCGCCATGCCGCGCATGAGGAAGCGGTACAGTTGGGCGACGAGGTCGGCATGGGTCTGCGGATGCACCTTGCGATAGTCGGGCACGCCGCAGACGTCCCAGAGCCGGCGGACATGGGCCGGCCGGTTCGCGAGCTCGCGGATGTCGTCCTCGCGCATCAGGATTTCGAGAGCCGACTGGTCCTCGCCCATGGGCGCGCGGGTCAGGCCCTTTTCGCGGGGGTGCGCGTCGAGGCTTTCCTGCAGGGCCTTCAGGGATGAGAAATCGAGGTCGGGGTTGCGCCACTGCAGCACGCGCAGGGGCTCGAAGTCGTGCGTCTCCAGGGCCTCGATCATCTCGGGCTCGAAGGGGGCGCAGCGTCCCGTCGACCCGAAGGTGCCGTCCGCGAGGTGGCGTCCGGCGCGTCCGGCGATCTGTCCCATCTCGGGCGGGGTCAGCTTGCGAAAACGGGTGCCGTCGTACTTCCAGTTCGCCGCGAAGGCGACGTGGTCCACGTCGAGGTTGAGGCCCATGCCCACCGCATCGGTGGCGATGAGGTAGTCGACGTCGCCGGACTGGTAGAGCTCCACCTGGGCGTTGCGGGTGCGCGGCGAGAGCGCGCCGAGCACCACCGCGGCCCCGCCGCGCTGGCGCCGGATCAGCTCCGCGATGGCGTAGACCTCCTCGGCCGAGAAGGCGACGATGGCCGAGCGCCGGGGTAGGCGGCCGAGCTTCTTCTCCCCCGCGAAGGTGAGCTGCGACAGGCGCGGCCGGGTCGTCGTGTGCACGCCGGGAATCAGCGACTGCACCAGCGGCAGCATGGTCGAGGAGCCGATGAGCAGGGTCTCCTCCCGCCCGCGCTGGTGCAGGAGGCGGTCGGTGAAGACGTGGCCCCGGTCCATGTCGGCGGCGAGCTGGATCTCGTCGATCGCCACGAAGGCGACGTCGAGGTCGCGCGGCATCGCCTCGATCGTCGAGATCCAGTAGCGCGGCCGGTCCGGCTTGATCTTCTCCTCGCCGGTGACGAGGGCGACCTTGTCGATCCCCACCTTCGCGACCACCCGCAGGTAGACCTCCCGTGCCAGGAGCCGGAGGGGGAGGCCGATCATACCCGTCGGATGGGCGAGCATGCGCTCGATGGCCAGATGAGTCTTGCCGGTATTGGTCGGCCCGAGCACCGCCGTGACGCCGCGTGCGCGGGCCTGCGGGGAGAGGGTGGGGCGGATCATGAGGTGGGGGCGGTCCCTTCGGCGAGGCCGGCAGGCTCAGGAACGGGGGGACCGCCGCGGCGCCTTCAGGGGCGGCGCTGCCGAGGCGGCTGCGCCTCATATGGGTCGCCATAGCCCTGCCTGCCATCCCGTGGCGGCATGCCGGATGTGCCGAGGCTCGGGTAGATTCCGATCTCCACGGGCGGCTGCGCGCCCTGTGGTGCGACATCGGCGCAGAGGGTGTCGGGCACGGCCGTGAGGGGGCCGCGACGGGGCGGACGATTCTCGATCACCTGGGCCGACGAATAGGCGTCGCCTCCGCAATCCGGTCCGGTCGAGAGGGTCGATTGCGCTCGAGCCTGCCCGGCCGTCAGGGTGAGCAACACGACGAGCGCGACGCGCTGGCCGATCCGCGTGCCGGCGTAGGATCTCACTGCGCGAGGCTGGCCTGCGTGACGGGGTTGCCCGGGGCCGACACCGTGGTGCTGCCCTGCTGGCCGCCGGTCTGGGTCCACCGGGTCGCCTCGATGATGTTGGTGCCGACGGTGGTCCGCACCGCGATGCGCACCGGCAGGAGCACGCGGGTGCCCTCGACCGGGGCGAGCCAGACCGACATCTCGCGATTGTCCTCCATGAACTTCACGCCCGGCCGGTCCGGACGATGGCCGGCGATGGGCGTGTAACGCGCATTGCAGACGAGCACGGGGCCACTGTAGCCGGGCTTGGCCACGCTGCGGGTCTCGCCGTAGCTCAGCACGACGTCGAACCGGGTCGCCCCGTCAAAGATCGGCAGGGTTCGGTTGCAATTGGCCGGGTCCAGGGGATCGGCGCGTCCCTGCACGGGCATCATCAGGGCGCTCGCCGGATCGATGACTCCGCGCTTGTTGGCGGCCGTGATCGGCACCCGGTCGCCCAGGTCGATGAGGGGCGGGGTGATCTCCGCCTGGGTGACGGTGCCGCGGGCCAGGGCCATGCGCACGGCAATGCCGGAATTGCTGGTCTTGGTGGCGATCGCGAAGGTGTTGGGCTGCGGGGAAGCCGCGATGGCGCCGCTGGCGCGGGCCGAGCCCATGCCACCGGTGACGACGCCGGCGAGGCCCGTCAGCCGGGCCGAGACGTCCATCCGGTAGCCCGAGCCCTCGAAGGCGCCGGCCACCTGGGCGTTCCCGATGGTCAGCCCCGCCAGCGCGATGTCGTAATCGACGGTGACGGTCGCGGCCGACTTCGAGACTTTGGGACGCGCCTGCGCCGCGGGCGCGGCGGCGAGGCCTGCCGCGAGCGTCAGCAGGCTGGCGCCGAGGAGGAAGAGCGGGGCGGGGCGCTTGCGGGTGCCGCACATGGCTGGGGACTCGGGGTTGGCTGTCGGTCTCCGGTCGAACGGACCGGGGACATCTCGCCGGCATCGTCCGCGTTCATGGTTAACACATCGTTGGAAGCGATGCAGTCGCGCTTGAAATCCGAATGATCGAACCGCCTGCGTCGCCACCGGCGAGATGGCGCGAAAGATCGTCCCGCACCTTGACGCCAAGGGGCACAGTCCCCTATAGGCTCGCGCCTCCAATGAGAACGCCGCTCCACCGGGCCTGGCGTGCGAGAAGCCGTTTTCCGCGACGCGGTCTTGGTTTCCCGCCAGCCTGTCGGACATGCGGAACGAGACGGGAAATAGAACAATGTCGCGCCGTTGCGAACTCACGGGCAAAGCCGTGCAGACCGGCCACCTCGTGAGCCACTCGAACCGCAAGACCAAGTGCCGGTTCCTGCCGAACCTGTGTCAGGTCACGCTGCAGTCGGATGCCCTCAAGCGTCGGGTGCGCCTGCGCGTCACGGCCCACGCCCTGCGCTCGGTCGAGCACCGCGGCGGCCTCGACGCCTTCCTCATCAAGGCCCGCGAGATCGAGCTGTCGCAGACGGCCCGTCTCCTGAAGCGTGAGCTGCACAAGAAGCTCGCCGAAGTCGAGACGCCCGCCGCCGCCTGAGGCGTCGAACGTCCCGATTCGATTCGGCGCGAGTCGCCTTCGATTCGGACGAGAGGCTCATCTGGTTCCCGAACGGCCGCCGCACGCTGAGCGCGTACGGTGGCCGTTCGCGTTGGAAATACCGGCTCGACTTCGATGACTGTACTGTCGCTCGTCGCCCCGATCTTCGGGCTCATCTTGATCGGCTGGATCGCGGCTCTCGCCGGCTTCCTGTCCGAGAAGGTCAGCGACGGCCTCTCGGAATACGTCTTCTCCATCGCCGTCCCGGCCCTCATCGTCGCCACCCTGACGCGGCCCGGGCTGACGGGCGAGATCACGCCGTCCTACTGGTTCAGCTACTTCGGCGGCGCCGGCCTCTCCTGGCTGATCGGCTCGGTCCTCAGCCTGCGCCGCGAGGGCGTGGAACGGCGCGGCGCGATCCTGCACGGCTTCGCCGCGAGCCAGTCGAACACGGTCTTCATCGGCGTCCCGATGATTCTCCAGGCCTATGGCGAGGAGGGGGCCTTCCCACTCTTCATGCTGCTGGCGGTGCACTTGCCCCTGATGATGGGGTGCGCCACCTTCCTGATCGAGGCGGACGGGCAGACCTCGATCCTGAAGCGCCTGCGGGGCCTCGCCCTCGTCCTGCTGCGCAATCCGATCTTCCTGGCCCTGATCGCCGGCCTCGCCATGAAGGGGCTCGGGCTCGCACCGACCGGCATGATCAAGGCGCTGATCGATTCCCTCGCGGGCACCGCCTCGACCTGCGCGTTGATCGCCCTCGGGGCCGGTCTCGTGCGCTACCGGGTCCTTCACGATCTGCCGAGCGCCCTGGTCATCACCGGACTGAAATTGGTGATCCATCCCCTCGCGGTCTGGGTCCTGGCCTTCCACGTCTTCACCATGCCGCCGGCCTATGCCGGCGTGGCGACCCTGTTCGCGGCGATGCCGGTGGGGATCAACGCATACCTGCTGGCCTCGCGCTACAAGACCGAAACCGGCGTGGTCGCCGCCGCCGTGATGCTCTCGACCCTGCTGGCGATCGTCACGACCATTGCCTGGCTGACGTTGCTCGGACACGCTTGACGGTTCGACGAAGGGTTTGTACCGACCGGTACACACGTGATCGCATCGATCGCGGGTCCAGGGAATTTCGTCATGTTCGAATCGCGTCCGCCGCTGCCGCCGTTCACCCTGGACACCGCGATCCGGAAGGTGCGGGCCGCCGAGAACGGCTGGAACGGCCGCGACCCAGAGACGGTCGCGCTCGCCTACACGCCGGACAGCCGTTGGCGGAACCGGGCCGACTTCTTCTCCGGCCGGCCCGCCATCGTGGCCTTCCTGCAGCGCAAGTGGGCCCGCGAGTTGGACTATCGCCTGATCAAGGAGATCTGGGCGCACAGCGAGGACCGGATCGCCGTGCGGTTCGCCTACGAGTTCCGGGATGCGTCCGGGCAATGGTTCCGCGCCTACGGCAACGAGAACTGGGCCTTCGACGCGAATGGGCTGATGCGTGAGCGTCATGCCAGCATCAACGATCTCGCCATCACGGAGTCCGAGCGCAAGTTCCACTGGGACCGCTCCGCATCGCGTCCGGAGGATCACCCGGGACTGACGGAGCTCGGCCTGTAGGGGCCTGGGCATGGGAAAGGGGGAGGGCGCCCGGGCGGCGGCGATTCCGGTCCTGGCCGAGGTCTTCCGTGAACACGGCTACGAAGGCGCCAGCCTCGCGCTCCTCGGCGCGCGCACGGGGCTCGGCAAGGGAAGCCTCTACCACGCCTTCCCGGGGGGAAAGGCGGAGATGGCGGAGGCTGTGCTCGCGGCGATCGACACGTGGTTCGAGACCCGGATCTATGCCCCCCTTCGCGAGGATGCCGACCCGCGCGCGGCGATCGCCCGGATGCTGTCCGAGACGGACGCCTATTTCCGCTCGGGCGGACGGGTCTGCCTCGTTGGGGCCATGGCGCTGACGGATGGGCGCGATCGTTTCGCCGCGCGCATTGCCGGGTACTTCACGGCCTGGCGCGAAGCCCTCGCCCAGGCCTTGCTGCGCGTGGGACACGGACCGAAGGCAGCGGAGGATCTCGCCGAAGAGGCCGTCGCGGCGATCCAGGGCGGTCTCGTCCTGGCCCGGGCGCTCGACGAGCCCGCGGCCTTCGGGCGGATGCTGGAGCGTCTCCGGCCGCGCCTGCTACCCGATCCCTGAAACCGACGGCCGGGCCGTCCGGCCGCCGGTCGAGGTCGGGTGCTCAGCTGCCAGGGGTCAGCTTCAGGATCTTGCCGTCCGCTCCCTCGGTCACCGCGTAGACCGCGCCGTCGCTTCCCACCCGGACGTCGCGGATGCGGGCCTGGAGCGGGATCCGCTCCTCGGTCACGACCTTGTCGCCGTCTAGCTTCACCGCGACGATGCCCTCGCTGACGAGGCCCCCGATGAGGAAGGCATCCTTCCAGGCCGGGAAGGCGTCGCCGGTGTAGAGGGCCATCCCCGAGGGACCGATCACCGGATCCCAATAATAGACCGGCTGCGCGGTGCCTCCGGCCTGGGTCTTGCCCTCGCCGATCTTCTCGCCACTGTATTCCAGGCCGTAGGTGACCTCGGGCCAGCCGTAATTCACGCCCGGGCGAGGCCGGTTCAGTGCGTCGCCGCCTCGGGGGCCATGCTCGGCGGTCCAGAGCCGGCCCTGCGGGTCGAGGGCGGCCGCCTGCACGTTCCGGTGTCCGTAGGACCAGATCTCGGGCTTGGCCTTCTCGCCGCCGGAGAACGGGTTGTCCTTGGGCGCATTCCCGTCCGTGTCGATGCGGAAGACCTTGCCGAGACCGCTGGTGAGATCCTGCGCCTGGACGCGGGTGACCTTGTCGGAGCGCTCCCCCACCGTGACGAACAGCTTGCCGTCCGGCGCGAACACCAGCCGCGAACCGAAATGCTTGTCGCCCTCATAGGTCGGCATCTGCCGGAAGATCACCTTGACCTCGTCGAGGCGGGCAACGCCGTTCTCCTCGATCAGCTTGGCGCGGAGCACGCTGGTGCCGTTGCCCTTCTCGCGCGGCTCGGAATAGCTGAGATAGATCCGGCGGTCCGCCGGGAAGCTCGGGCTGAGGGCGACATCCAGGAGGCCGCCCTGGCCGCGGGCGTCCACCTTCGGCACCCCCGCAATCGCCGGACCGGGCGTGCCGTCCTTGGCGACGATCCGAAGCTTGCCGGCCTTCTCGGTCACGAGCATCCGGCCGTCCGGCAGGAACTCCATCGCCCAGGGGCTGTCGAGGCCCTTGGCCACCACCTCGGTCTTCACCTTCGTGGCGCCCTCCGGCTTCGGCGCCCGCGTCTGGTTCGGCAGGAGCGGCTTGTAGGGCGCGTTCGGCGCTTCCGTCTCGGCCGGGCTGTTGCCGGTGGCCGGGCTGGTCGGGGCCGCGAAGGCATCGCCGCCGACCCGGGGCTGCCTCGGTTCGGCGCTCGCCGGCTCCTGCGCGTGGACGGCCGTGCCGAGACTGAGGAGGGCTGCGGTGGCGAGCAGGCTGTACGGATTGCGCTTCACGTCGGGTGTTCCTCCATGCCGGTCCCAGGACCGGCTTCGGGTCGAACTCCATAGGCCGGCCGGGCGGCCCGCCGGAGCAGGGACGACAGGGACATGGGGCGACGGACACGCTTTGACGAGGCCCGATATACGACGCGGACGGATCGGTCGCGCGGCACGCCGACGTGGACAATCCACGTTCCGGGGCGATGACAGCCCTGCTTGCGACGCAGGATGCCTTGACCGTTCCCCCCGCCATCGCCAACTCTCGCCAACAGCGCGGTCTCGCAGCGCGATGACAGCGAAGAGGTGGTTCCGCAGGCGCGGAACCGGAAAGGAAGTTTCCCATGGCGACGGTGAAAGTGACCGACGCGAGCTTCGAGCAGGACGTCCTACAGTCCGCGGAGCCGGTCGTAGTGGATTTCTGGGCCGAATGGTGCGGTCCCTGCCGTCAGATCGGCCCGGCCCTCGAAGAGATTTCCGCGGATCTCCAGGGCAAGGTGAAGATCGCCAAGGTCAATGTCGACGAGAATCCCGGGATCGCTGCCCAGTACGGCATCCGTTCGATCCCGACGCTGCTGATCTTCAAGGACGGCCAGCTCGCGAGCCAGAAGGTCGGTGCGGCGCCGAAGGGCGATCTGTCCCGCTGGATCCAGGCGAGCGCCTGAGAGCCTGCCTCTGGGAGGCTCGGACCGAAAGCCTGACATCGAAAAGCCCGGCGTCGAGCCGGGCTTTTTCATGGGCGGGTTTCCGCCGCGTTTGCGTGCGGGACCGCCACACGGTGTGGATCCTCGAACGGAAGAAGCCCGGCCTTGCGGCCGGGCTTCCCCGTTTCGAGACCCGAAATGTCGGCTTAGTACGAGCCGAACTTGTAGTTCAGGCCGGCGCGGACGACGGCGAACTCGGTCTCGCCGCGGCGGCTGGTGCCGACGGCAGCGGCGTAGCCGGTGCCGGTGCGGAACTGCAGGCCGGTGCTGTTGGAGACAGCGAACACGTCGCTGGCGTTGTTGCGATCGAGGTTCACGTACAGGCCTTCGACCTTCAGCGTGACGGCCGAGGAGCGGAAGAAGTTCAGGAACGAGTCGGTCGGGAGGGCGTATTCGATGCCGCCGCCAGCCGCGTAGCCGGTGCGGAAGTTGTCGTTGCCGCGGAAGCCGCCGAAGGAGCGCTCGGTGCTGCCGGCGCCGTAGGCGAAGCCGCCGGTGCCGTAGAACAGGACGCGATCGAAGGCGTAGCCGAGGCGACCGCGCACGGTGCCGAAGAAGTCGAGGCTCGAGATGCCGTTCGGGTTGACGAAGGTCAGGTCGGGGTTCGGAACGCCGTAGAGCGAACGGGCCTGGTTACGGCTGCGGCCGAAGTCGACGTACTGCGCGTCGGCCTCGATACCGACGACCACACCGGAGCCCGGGGTGAACTGGTAGTTGTAGCCGATCTGACCGCCGCCGGTGAAGCCGTCGTTGGACGAGTTGCCCGGGTAGGCGATGGCGCCGACGGGGCCGACGCCGCTCGGCTGCAGGCCACCGACACCGGCGCCGTAGGGGCTGGTGGCAGCGGCCGTGCCCGGCAGGAACACGCCGGAAGCGCCGGTGGCGACGACGGCAGTGGTGCCGTTGTTGTTGCCGACGTCGAAGCCGTAGCCGGCGTTGAAACCGGCGTAGAAGCCGGTCCAGGTGAACACCGGCACCGGCACGAAGACCGGCGGCGCGGCGCGGCGCGGCAGGTCGGCGGCCGAAGCGGCGGCGGTGAGGGCCGTGAAGGCCGCGAAAGACGTAAGAAGCTTTTTCATTATTTGATCCCCAGCGATATGCCCGATCGACCGAGAACCTACTGCAGTTTCCACAGCCAAGATGTAGCGCCAGGGTCACACAGCAGACTTGACGTGGCCGTGAACGAAGCTGGAAAAGTTAAGAAAATCAAATGGGGGGCGTGCCGTTGGCGGTCAGGACAGCACCCACCAAGTAGAGCGAACCGCAGATCAGGATCCGCGGCGGCTGCTCGAAGGCGATGCTCGCCAGGCTCTCCAGGGCGGCCTCGACACTGGGCGCGGTGTGGGCGTTCAGGCCGACGTCCGCGGCGATGCTCGCGACCTCGTCGGCCGGCCGGGCCGCCATCTGCCCGGCGATCGGAACCGCGACCAGCACGCGCGCCAGACCGATGAAATTGCGCAGGAAGCCTTCCGCGTCCTTGGTGCCGAGAAGGCCGACGATGAGGACGAGCGGAACGTCCGAGCGCTCGCCCAGATCCGCCATGGCGGCGGCGAGGATGCGGCCGCCGTCGATGTTGTGGCCGCCGTCGAGCCAGAGTTCGGCGCCCTTCGGCACGAGTTCGGACAGGCGTCCCCGGTTCAAGCGCTGCAGGCGTCCCGGCCACTCGACGTTGTTGAGCCCGGCCTCGATGGCGGAGGTCCCGATATCGCCGAAGCCGGCCGCCCGCAGGGCCGCGATCGCGGTCCCCGCATTGGTGAACTGGTGGCGACCGTCGAGGCGGGGTTTGGGCAGGTCGAACAGGTCGACGTCGTCCTGGTAGACGAGGCGACCGCGCTCGGCATGGACCGAGAAGTCCTGGTTGCCGACCCGGATCGGCGTGGCACCCACGGATTCGGCGAGGCCGCGCAGCACCGAATCGGCCTCGGCATAGTCCTGCGCGGCGATGATCGCCGGGCAGCCCTTCTTGAAGATGCCGGCCTTCTCGGTGGCGACGGCTTCGACGGTGTCGCCGAGATACTCGGCATGGTCGCGCCCGATCGGCGTGACCACGGCGGCGGCCGGCCGGTCGATCACGTTCGTGGCGTCGACCCGGCCGCCGAGACCGACTTCCAGCAGCAGCACGTCGGCCGGCTCCTCGGAGAAGAGCAGGAGGGCCGCCGCCGTGGTGATCTCGAACACGGTGATCGGCTCGCCTTCGTTGGCCGCTTCGCAGCGCGCGAAGGCATCGGCCAACTGGTCCTCGGGGACGAAGTGGCCGCCGCCGATGGCCCCGATCCGGATGCGCTCGTGGAAGCGCACGAGATGCGGCGAGGTATAGACGTGGGCCGCCAGCCCCGCCGCCTCGAGGATCGCCCGCATGAAGGCGATGGTCGAGCCCTTCCCGTTTGTGCCGGCGACGTGGATCACCGGCGGAAGCTTGCGCTCGGGATGGCCGAGACGGGCGAGGAGGCGCTCGATCCGCCCCAGCGACAGATCGATCGTGCGGGGGTGGAGGGCGAGGAAGCGCGCCATCAGCGCGTCGGAGGAATCCATGGTCGAACGTCGCGTCGCGGAGGAAAGGGGGTCGGCGGGCGTGATGCCTCAGGCGGGTTCCTGAACCGGAGCGGCGGCCGTTCGGACCGGCTGCAGCCCCGGCGCCTGGTTCATGAGAAGGCCGCACAGGTTGGCGATCGTGTCCTTGAGGGCGTGGCGGTGCACGACCTGATCGACCATGCCGTGGTCGCGCAGGTACTCCGCGCGCTGGAAGCCGTCGGGCAGCTTCTCGCGGATGGTCTGCTCGATCACGCGCGGGCCGGCAAAGCAGATCAGCGCGCCGGGCTCCGCGAGATGCACGTCGCCGAGCATCGCGTAGGATGCGGTCACGCCGCCGGTGGTCGGGTTCGAGAGCACCACGATGTAGGGCAGCTTCGCCGCGTTGAGCCGGCGCACCGCCACGGTGGTGCGGGGCATCTGCATGAGCGAGAGGATCCCCTCCTGCATGCGCGCGCCGCCGGAGGCCGAGAACAGGATGTAAGGGGTGCGCTTGTCGAGGGCGGTCTCCGCGCCGCGCACGAAGGCCTCGCCGGCCGCCATGCCCAGGGAGCCGGCCATGAAGGCGAAATCCTGCACCGCCAGGGTCATAGGAAGGCCCGAGACGCGGCCGAAGCCCA
Source organism: Methylobacterium sp. M6A4_1b (assembly GCF_053345175.1). Taxonomy (NCBI): domain Bacteria; kingdom Pseudomonadati; phylum Pseudomonadota; class Alphaproteobacteria; order Hyphomicrobiales; family Methylobacteriaceae; genus Methylobacterium; species Methylobacterium sp. M6A4_1b. Next base: position 7,198 of record NZ_JBKEZQ010000001.1, on the reverse strand, counting down.
CCTTGAAAGCGTCGTTCATCCCGGTCTTGGCCCGGGCGTCCTTCAGGCGGTCGACGTAGCGCTTCTCGTCGCGGAACTTCAGGGGATCGGTGGCCACTTCTGGAAGGGGCACGTCGATCCAGGTGCCCTCGTCGAACATCATCTTCAGACGCGCCTGGGCGCTCATCTTGAGATGGTGCTCGGAGCCGGGGATGACCCAGTGGTTGCTCTCCACCTCTTTATGGAAGACCATCTGGCCCGTGTCGGGACACTTGACCCAGAGGTTCTCCGGGGTCTCGCGCTTGAACAGGGTCTTGATCTTGGGGCGCACGACCTCCGAGATCCAGTTCATCGGTTCAACCATCATGCGACGGCGTCCTTGTGCGAGCTCGAAGCGAGCGAGCCGGAAAGTCTCGTGAAATTGCGTCAGGCGCGGGGCGAGGAGCGAACGCCCTCGGCGAGTTCGCGGACCAGGGTGCTGACGGCGTCGACCGTGCCGCCCTTCGACACGCCCTCCGCGTCGAGGGTCGCCCGCATGGCGTCGACCAGGGCCGAGCCCACCACCACCCCGTCCGCACCGCGGGCGATGGCGGCGGCATCGGCGCCGGTGCGCACGCCGAATCCCACGACGATCGGCAGATCGGTGTGCCGGCGGATCCGCCCGACCGCCTCGGCGACGCGGTCGAAGTTCGGCGTCGCCGTTCCGGTGATGCCCGTGATGGAGACGTAATAGACGAAGCCGGCCGTGTTCGCGAGGACGGCGGGGAGCCGCTTCTCGTCGGTGGTCGGCGTGGCGAGGCGAATGAAGGCGAGGCCCTTGGCCAGCGCCGGCAGGCAGAGTTCGTCGTCCTCTTCCGGGGGAAGGTCGACGATGATCAGCCCATCAATGCCGGCCGCGAGGGCATCGTCGAGGAAGCGCTCGACGCCATAGGCATGGATCGGGTTGAAATATCCCATCAGGATCACCGGCGTCCTGTCGTTCCCCTGGCGAAAGCGCCGGACGAGGTCGAGCGTCCGAACCACGCCCTGCCCGTGCTTGAGGGCCCGCAGGCCGGCCGCCTGGATCGCCGGGCCGTCGGCCATCGGGTCGGTGAAGGGCAGGCCGAACTCGACGATGTCCGCGCCCGAGGCGGGAAGGGCCTCCAGCACCTTCAGGGACGTCTCGGCATCCGGATCGCCGGCCATGACGTAGGTCACCAGGGCCGCCCGCTTCTCGGCGCGGCAACGTGCGAAGGCGGCGGCGATGCGCGCCTGACCGGGTTTTGCCGAACTCGTCACCGTCATGACACTCACGTCTCACGTTCCCCGGGGCCGCCCCTACCGCAGCCCGGGATCAAGCCGCCGCGCCTACACCATCGCGACCGGCCCGTGAAGCGGGCCGCGCGTCGCGTCGCATGCGATGCGTCGCGGCTACCAATCCTTAACAGCCTTTCGAAAGCCGGCCTTCAGGCTCGGCCGGCATGGTCGGTCCCGGCAGACCCTCGACCTGCCGGAGGCTGACTTCATGATTCTGCAGGACGTCGTCCTCGTCCTCCTCCCGTCCGGACTCGCCTTCCTCGCGGGCTGGGTCCTGCGCGCCCGCACCCGTCAGGCCGCGGAGATCCATCGGTCCGTCCTGCAGGAGGGCGCCGGGACCGAACTCCTCGAAGACCGGATCTGGCGCCTCTCCGAAAGCGAGGAGCGCTATCGCGCCCTGGTCGAGGCGACGACGGAGATCATCGTCCAGCGCGATTCCAAAGGGCGGATCACCTTCGCCAATGCCGGATTCGGCCGCCTCGTCGGCGCCGAGCCCCTGTCGCTCCTCGGCACGGCCCGCCAGCCCGACGTGCTGGAGACGGGTCCCGTCATCCGTCAGGCGGACGGCGTCCGCTGCGTCGAGATGCGGCTCGCGCCCGTCTCGGGGGCACCGCGTTGGTACGCCTTCACCGAGATGCCGGTGCCGGGCAGCAACGGCGAGACGCAATGGCTTCGCGCCGGCGTCGACATCACCGAGCGGGTCGAATCCGCACGCTCCCTCGACGAGGCCCTGACCAGGGCCGAGGCGGCCAACGTGGCGAAATCGCGCTTCCTCGCCACCGTCAGCCACGAGTTCCGCACCCCGCTCAACGGGATCCTCGGCATGGCCGACCTGGTCCTGGAGACCGGACTCGATCCCGAGCAGCGCACCTATGTCGAGGCCATCGGAACCTCCGGCAAGGCCCTGCTCACCCTGATCGACGGCATCCTCGACTTCTCGCGCATCGAGGCCGGTCGTCTCGACCTGGCCGCGGAGCCCTTCGATCCGGCGGAGATCGCCGAGGCCGTGGTGGAACTGCTCGCGCCGCGTGCCCAGGACAAGGGCATCGAGATCGCCGTCGACATCGCCGACGAGGTGCCGCGCCTGGTGATCGGCGACGCGGACCGGGTCCGCCAGATCCTGATCAACCTGGCCGGAAACGCCATCAAGTTCACCGCATCCGGCGGCGTCGGCGTCGAACTCGGCTACGGCGACGGCCACCTGCGCATCGTCATCGCGGATACCGGCCCGGGCATCCCGGAGGAGCGCATCCCCCGCCTGTTCGAGGAGTTCGAGCAGGGCGACGACAGCGCCAGCCGGCGGCACGAAGGAACCGGGCTCGGCCTCGCCATCACCCGCCGCCTCGTCACGCGGATGGGCGGTCGCATCGACGCGACCTCGCGGCTCGGGGCCGGAAGCGTCTTCAGCGTTGCCCTGCCCCTCTGCATCGCCGAGGCGGAGCGCGAACGGCCTCCGCGCCTCGACGGCCGCCGGGTTCTCATCGTCGCGAGTTCCCCGTTCCAGGCACCCTATCTCGTCCGCCGGCTCACCCGCTCGGGCGCCGCCGCGCAGGTGATGCCCAACCTCGAGGCGGGCCTCGCCGCCCTGGCCGATGCGGCCTTCGACGCGGTCCTGGCCGATCGAACCCTGGGAGACGGCGCGGTGCGGACGCTGTCCGGTGCGGCCAGGCGCCAGGGCGTGCGCTGCTGCCTCGTACTGCTGTCGCCCTTCGATCGGCGCGATTTCGGAGCCCCGGCGGCCTCGGGCTTCGACAGCTACCTCGTGAAGCCGGTTCGCGCCCGGTCGCTGTTCGACCGACTGCTGGCACCGGCCTCGTCGCGGATCGAGGGCGTCGCGGCTGCGAGGACGATCGTTCCCGAGCAGGCCGGGCGCCCGGAGACGGAGCCCCGGGACGCTCCGGTCACCGGCGGTCCGCGCGTCCTCCTCGCCGAGGACAATCCGATCAACGCCCTCTTGGCCACCAAGGCGCTGCAGCGTCTCGGTGCGGTGGTCGTCCTCGCTCGGGACGGGGAGGAGGCGCTCGCCCGCATCCGGGAGGCTTCGGAGGAAGCGCCCTTCGATCTCGCCCTCCTCGACATCCGCATGCCCGGTCTCGACGGCCTCGAAACCGCCCGGCGCATCCGCGCCGGCGAGACCGAGCAACGGTGGGCGGCCCTGCGGCTCGTCGCCCTCACGGCCAATGCCGGTCGCGACGACGAGCGCGAGGCGCGTGCGGCCGGATTCGATCATTTTCTCGCCAAGCCGCTGGATCTGCGCGCCCTGCCGGACCTGCTGGCGCGCCGCGCGGCCGCCGCTTGAACGTTGACACGTCGCGCCTCCCGCGCGAACACCGCGCCATGGCCGATGACCTCACCTCCGACGCGCCGACGCGCAGCCACGACCGCCGCGTCGCCTGGAGCGTCGTTGCCCTCACCGCCGCGACGGTCCTGATCGGAGCCGCCGTGCCGGCGCCCTCGCACCCACGTGCCCATGCCGAGCCGAGCGCGGATACGGCCTGCGCCGAATGGGGCGACGGCTGCCGCGTCTGCCAGCGCGGGGCGGACGGCATCGCCTGCTCGTTGCCGGGCATCGCCTGCGTGCCGAAGGAACAGAGCTGCCTGCGCCGCGTCGGCGGCTGACGGGCGAAGATCGAGGGAATCCGTCCGTGAACGTCCCGGTGTTCCGCTTCGCACCGAGCCCGAACGGGCGGCTGCATCTCGGACACGCCTTCTCCGCCCTCCTCAACGAAGCGCTGGCGAACGGAACCGGCGGGCGCCTGATCCTGCGGATCGAGGACATCGATCCGGTCCGGTCGCGGCCCGAACTGGTCCAGGCCATTCGCGACGACCTGGCCTGGCTCGGGCTGCGGTTCGCGCCGCCCGAGCGTCGCCAGTCGGAACACCTCGAGGGCTATCGCCGACAGGTGCAATCCCTCGCCGGGCGCGGTGTCGCCTATCCGTGCTTCTGCTCCCGCGGCGCGATCGCGGCGGCGGTGGAGGCCGTAGCCGGCGGGACGGCGGTGCCGCGCGATCCCGACGGCGCTCCGCTCTATCCGGGCACCTGCCGTGTCCTGTCGAAAATGGTCTCGGATCGGCGCCGCGCCGCCGGTGAGCCGCATAGCTGGCGCCTCGACATGGCGGCGGCCTCGGCGGCCACACCCGGTCCGCACGCCGTGCGGACCTTCGCCGTCGAGGCGGGGGAGGGGAGGGGGGGCGTCCGTCGCCCCGGGGCGGAACGGGTCGAGGCCGCCGATCCGACGCGCTGGGGCGATCCGGTGATCGCCCGCCGCGACGTGCCGACGAGCTATCACCTCGCGGTGGTGATGGACGATGCCGAGCAGGGGGTCACCCACGTGGTCCGCGGCGCCGATCTCCGGGCTAGCACCGATCTGCACGGGCTGCTGCAGGCGCTGATCGGGGCACCGTCGCCGCGCTACCATCACCACGGCCTGCTGCTGGATCGCTCGGGCGAGAAGCTGGCGAAGTCCCGCGGCTCGCAGACCCTCGCCGACCTGCGCGCCGCCGGCGCCACCGGGCCGGAGATCCGCGACCGGCTCGGCTTTCGCTGAGCCCGAGGCGTCGAGCCTCGACGGACGCGGGGGCCGCCCGTCAGCGCATCACGTCGCGCTGCGCCACGGCGGATGCCGTGCGCGACTTTTGCATCGTGCCCTCGATCTGCTCGCGCTGGCGCGTGAACTCGGCGAGCATCCGCCCGTCGAGCTCGCGCCCGCGGGGCACCCGGATCTTCATCGGGTCCACGAAATGGCCGTTGATGATGACCTCGTAATGGAGGTGGGCGCCGGTGGAGAGGCCGGTCGAGCCGACATAGCCGATCACCTGGCCCTGGCGCACCTTGGCGCCCGCCGTGATGCCGCGGGCGAAGCGGGACATGTGGTTGTAGGTGGTGACGTACCCGTTGATGTGCTGCAGCTCGATACGGCGCCCGTAGCCCGAATCCCACTCCGCCTTCAGCACCGTCGCGTTGCCGGCGGCGACGATGGGGGTTCCGATCGGGTTCGCCCAGTCGACGCCGGTATGGAGCTTGGCGTAGCCGAGCACGGGATGGCGGCGGTAGCCGAACCCGGAGCGCATGATGCCGTCGGCGATGGGCTTGCGGATGAGGAACTTCTTGAGCGAGCGGCCCTGCTCGTCGAGATAATCGATGGTCCCGTCGTCTGGGGACTGGAACCGGTAGACCTTCCGGGCCTCGCCGCCGAGATTGAGAGAGGCGTAGAGCAGCTCGGGGCGGTCGGTCGAGCCCTGCGGCCCCTCGTCGTCGAAGGTGTAGAAGACGTCGAGGCTGTCGCCCTGCGAGATCCGGCGCTGGAAGTCGACGTCGTAGCCGAAGATCTTGACGAGGTCGTCGACGGCGCCCCGCGGCAGGTCGTGCCGGGCCGCGGTTTCGTAGAGGCTCTGGTACAGGCGGGGTCCGGTGCCGCCTTCCTCCTCGCCGTCGTCCGACGCCTCGGCCACCGCCGGAGCCGCGCGGGAGGGCGCATCCTCCGTCGGTGGCGCCACCGACACGAAGCTGCCGCGGTCGTTGATGGCGGCGATGCCCTCGACCCCGTTCTCTCCGTAGAGCACCACGCGGGTGACCTGCCGTGGATCGCCGGGCTTGGGCCCCGGGGCGACCTGCAGCCGGAATTGCTGGCCTTCGGACAGGTCCGCCGTTCGGGTGCGGCCGCCGAGGGCCGCCACGATGCCGCGGATCTGTTCGTCGCTGGCGCGGGCGGTGTTCCGGAGTGCGGCCTCGAGGGTCTCGCCGCGCTTGAGCGCGAGGTCGCGCTCCTCCACGAGGGGCGGCTCGGCCCCGACGCCGCTCTTGGCGAGGCTGGTGACGTTCTCGGGCACCACCAGCACGTCGATGGACTTGAAGGGCGAGCCCTCCTCGCCGAGGCGCGCGGCCGTGTCGAAGGCGGAGGTCGCCATGCCCTGCTGCAGGGTTCGGGACAGCATGATCTGCGGCGCGATCGGGATCGCGGCCCGGCGTCCCGCCTCGGCCGAGAGGCGCCGTTCCTCCTCGATCTGTGCCGCTACGTCGTCGTCGGAGAGGGCGGGCGCGCCCGGCTCGACCGCGATCCCGGCGAGATCGCGCTTGATCACCGTGACTTCCGCCCCCGGCGCATCGCCGAAGCCCGGCTCCGGCGCGCGCTCCAGCGGCTCGTCGGTGCTGAGCTTCATCGGGTCGAAGCGGGGCATCTCGGTGGCGAAGACGCCCGTCGTCATCGAGAGCGCCGTCGAGACGCGCATGAAGGGACGGACCTTGATGATCTCGCGGTCGCCGAGGCGCACGGTCACCGGCGAGCGGAAGCTCTGCTTGGCGGAGGCGATCATCAGGTTGCGCACGAGGCGGTCGCTCTTGCGCGCGATGTTGACCGTGCCGTCGCTGACCGTCGGCCGCACCGTGTTCGACGCGCGCTCCGGGATCGCCGCGAAGGAGACCTCGCTCTGAAGGGAAACGTGGATCGCCGCGCCGATCAGAGCCGCGCCGGTCAGGCCCGTGAGGGCGCTGGCGCAGAGCCAGCGCAGGTTGACGTCGCGCCGGTCGATCCGCGTGGCGTCCGGACCGAGGAGGTCGAGAGGGGGGAGGTTGCCCCTGGGAACGCGCGCGGTCGCACGGGCCTCGCCGGCATTCGCCTGGCCTGGGCCGTCCCGCTCCCCGATCTTCAGACGGCCGCGCTTCAATGGAGTGGTTCCTGCTCTCTGGCTCGCCGGTCCGGCGTCGAGGTCCGGATCGCCGCAGCGCGGCTGGCGAACGATGTCGTGGCCCAGCATGTCGAGATTGAGGCACGTTTCGGAAGCGGCGTCACCGGTGACGGGATGGCGCCGTTCGCGGCGGATGCGAAGATTTTTTGACAAAGGTGTTGACGTATTTGGGCTTGGTCCGTATACCCCGGTTCATCGGCGGGCGGCCAACGGGGTTGGCGGCTTGCTTTTGCATCTC